>JAZUEY010000029.1:0-32099 GCA_045640405.1 Candidatus Limivicinus sp. | reverse complement strand
TAACCCATGTTGTCGGAGTAATATAGCCGAGTTCGGTTGCCGGGCCATAAGATGCTATCGGTTTAAAGGATGACCCCGGGGATCTTTTGGTTTGAGTAGCACGATTAAGCCCAAAGTTGATGCTTTTCGTTCCCACTCCTCCGCTGAGTGCCAGAATCTCGCCATCATAGGGGTTCATTATTACAATAGCGCTCTGAAGCTGCTGTGTCCCGCCGAGATTGGGAATCTGGCTCATATTCGTGTAAACATTGTCTACACACGCCTGAATGGCCGGGTCAAAACAGCTGTATATCTGATAGCCACCGTTGAAAACCAACTGCCGGGCAGCGCTTTCGCTGAGCCCCTTCTGCTTCATCAGGTCTGCGATGACTTCGTTGATAACCGCTTCTTCATAATAAGTATATACCTGCTGAACGGTTTCCTCTTCGGCGCTGCGTGAAAAGACCAGTTCCTGAGAAGCGGCATCCTTATATTCATCATAAGAAATGAACCCTTGATTGTACATTTCTTTCAGGATGGTTTCCTGACGTTCCTTATTATTCTGTTCACTGTAAAACGGGTCATAATACGTCGGCATATTCGTGATGCCGGCAATTGCGGCGCATTCGGCAAGTGTCAGATCTTTCACATCTTTATTGAAATAAGTGTGCGCTGCCGTTTGCACGCCGTAGGCACCTTCACCGAAATAAACGGCATTCAGGTACCATTCCATGATTTCCTTTTTGTCGTATTTCTTCTCAAGTTCAAGGGCACCGAAAATCTCATTCAGCTTGCGCTGAACGGTTACCTCGTCCTGTCCTGTGAGGTTCTTAATCAGCTGCTGCGTCACCGTCGAACCGCCGTAGCTGTTCTGCATGGTTACGAACATTTCCACAAATGCGCCCGACGTTCTGTACCAGTCCACACCCTTATGGTCATAAAACCGTTTATCTTCTATGGATACAACGGCCTGCTCCATATATTTGGGTATATCTTCATAATTAACCCAAACTCTGTTCTCTTTTCCGGTAAGGGATATCAGTTCATGCTGCTCTCCCGCGGAATCGGTATACCAAATTGTACTCGACTGGTTTAGTTTATAGTCATCCAAGGAGACATCAAGCTCAGGCGTCAGGCAGGTCTTAATGTAGAATGCGAAAATGCATGCGAAAATCATACCTGCTAAAAGAAGCACAGCAAAGATAACACCCAACACTTTTAACCCGACCGAAAGAAAGGACGAAATCGCCGACATGATTTTATCAAGAACCACTCTGGCAGTTTTTCTTTCCGCTTTGATGCTCTTTTTCTCTTCTGTAATAATCTCATTGTTTTGGGGTAACGGTTCTGTGTTTGAATTATCTTCTCTGTCAATTTTCTCATAGTTCATGAGCGTGATACCTCCCTTCCGATAAATTTGTTTTTTTATTATACCATAGCTTTATACAAAGGTGTAACTATTATAAGAAGAAACTGTTAATTCTATATTCGGTTGATTTATCCGTATCTTTGGTTTATTATTCCATTAAACACATATAATACAAAGGAGCTACACATTATGAGCGAAGAATTCGGCAATGATTTTATCACAATTGAAGACGAGGAAGGGCAGGAATTTACACTTGAGGTCCTCGACACCATGGATTATAACGGCAACACATACGGCGCCTTTCTTCCGGCCGACATGGACGAAAATGACCCGGATTACGGGATGATAATCCTGAAAATAATCGAAGGCGAAAATGGCGACGAAGTTTTTGAGGACGTTGATGATGACAACGAGCTCAATGATGTCTATGAGCATTTTATGATTCTTCTCTATGATGATGACGAAGAGGAAGAAAACACCTGATTTTGCCTTACTTGTCAGTGCCGATATCGGTTAATTCGGTCCATTTGAACCTACATTATTAATAAGGGATGTTGATATGATTCTGCGGATTGCAGGCCTCCGGGCATTGTCCGAAGTTGGAAGCAGAGAAACAGGACTGAGACGACCCACCTGCTTTTCGGCAGGTTAAATTTGGACCGACACTGCATTTAAAAGGAATCCCTCCGGTTTTCCGGAGGGATTTTTCTATCCGATTATATAGAGCATCAGTGGCAATGTAAACATGCTTAATATGGTTGTCACCATAATTGCCTTTGAACTTTCTTCCGGCGAGTACCCGTACTGAACACTCAGCGGGGTTGCTATCGCTCCCGTGGGACACCCGGCCAAAATCGTGCATGTTATCAGCAATATTTTGTTATCGGTAAAGTTTCTGAGAATCAGATATGTAATCGCAGGGCAAACAATCAGTTTTACCAGAGAATACAGATAGTTTCTTTTCTCTCTGAATGCGATCGCCGGGTTTATGGTACTCATCGATGCACCTATGATAATCATCGACAACGGAACGGTTGCTGCCGACACCGTAGAAAACAGCTCGGATATAAGCCTTGGAATCGGAGGATTCATAAGGAATATTACCAATGCGGCAATAGCTGCTATCAAGCATATTGACAACATATCCTTAATCCTTATTTTGCCGTTTCCTTTATCGTGTTTCAGTCTCCACACACCGTATGAATATAATACGATATTGTATGGGACGCAGCTCATGCCGATATAAAAGACTGATTCGCTTCCGTATATGGCTGATGCGACCGGCAAACCGACAAACAACGTGTTAGAAATGGCAAACATCATTTCGATCTGAGCAGCATTTTCCTTCTTGGCAAACGGTAAAGTGACCAGATACGCCAAAGCGTAAGTAATTATTATTGTCAGTGTCACCAGCAGCATCGCGTTGCCGAACTCCGCTTTACCGAGTTCCGGCCGGCTCCCAAGTACCGAATTGATAATGCTTGCGAAAATGAAAACATCTACCAGCAATGTGCTGCCGTTTTTCACAAACTGTTTGTCCAGTATTCCCTTTCTGCCCATAAAATATCCTACGAGCATCAGGACCATAAATATAAACAGTTTAATCAGTAACGATGAAAAATCCATATTTCCGCCTCAAATATGCAGGATTGCTTTGGCCACAAAAATATATATCAGCAGGGAAACGGCATCCGTCAGGGTGGAAATCAGCGGGTTTGCCATAACAGCCGGGTCCACTCCGATTTTTTCCGCAAGCATGGGAAGCATACTTCCAACCACTTTGGCAAACATAACGACAAAAATGATTGAAACCGAAACGGTCGCAGCCACCTGAAGCGTGATTGCCGGATTATTCAGCAGCATCCCGTCCAGTAGCAGCATCTTCAGGAAATTGACTAAGGACAAAGTAATGCCGCAAAGAAAGGCAACTCTCCATTCTTTCCAAACTACCTTAAGGGCGTCTTTCGGCTCGATATCTCCCAGCGAAAGGCTTCGTATGACAGCCGTCGATGCCTGAGCGCCGGAGTTTCCGCCCGTTCCCATCAGCATCGGAATAAACGCTATCAATGTTGCCTGAACAGCCAGACGTTCTTCAAAATGCGTCAAAATCAGAGACGTGAACGTCGCGGAAAGCATCAAGAACAGCAGCCAGGGAATGCGGTTCTTCCAGATTTCAAAAGTACCGGTTCTGTCATACGGTTTGTCCGAAGGAACCATACCGGCCATTTTTTCGAAGTCTTCCGTGGTCTCCTGTTCCATGACGTCGATGATATCGTCGACCGTTACGATCCCGACCAGACGGTTTTCAAGGTCCACAACCGGTAGAGCCATTAGGTCGTAGTCGGAGAATTTTTCCGATACGGATTCCTGGTCTTCCAGCGTTGTCGCAAAGACCACATTGGTATCCATCAGATCTTCCACTATCATTTCATCATCCGAAAGCAGAAGATCTTTTACCGTCACGATTCCTTCCAGCTTTCTGTCCGCAGAAATAACAAAGCAGATGTATATGGTCTCTTTATCCTCACCGATTCGGCGGATTCTGGCCAGTGCCTCGCGGACGTTCATGTATTTCTTCAGGTCCACGAATTCCGAGGTCATAATGCTGCCTGCGGAATCATCCGGATATCGCAGGAACTGATTAATCAGCTTTCTGGTCGACGGTGTTGCGGTTCTCATAACACGCCTTACAACGTTTGCCGGCAGTTCCTGGGCAATGTCAACAGCATCGTCAACATAAAGTTCTTCCACAATGGCGGCAAGTTCCTTATCGCTGATAGAATTGATTATTCTCTCCTGCTCCGGTGCCTCCAGATTGGCGAAAACTTCAGCGGCGGTTTCTTTGGAAAGCAATCGGAAAAGCATAGGCATGCTTTCTTCGTTTTCGGTGAGGAATTCCGCAATATCAAATTCGTTCATTTCCTCCATCTGCTGCTTGAGCTGTTTCATCTGTTTCTTTTCAAGCAGTACGGAAAGCTCGTCGGTCTTTTCTTCGACTATGGCATCATATGCATCATAATCGGCATCCATTTCGATTGGATTATCAAGGTCAAAGCCGTTCAGTTCTTTCAGTTCCGTATCTTCCATATTTCACCGCCCCTTTGTAGTGTTTCTATTCTTTACCTGTCATAAAAGGGAATACAATAAATAACGGTAGCATTAATATCAATATAAAAACATACCTCGAGCAGAATGCTGCCGGAGGAGAAAGCATGACCCCTATCCAGCAGAACAGACTCGGCAAATAGAACATCAAATAGTGTCGTTTGCGAGTGCATGAACAAATCGCAAATGATGCCAGCATAATCCACGCCAGAGAACCCGAACCAATCATTGGTTTAAAATCTCTTAGGAATGATTGCAAAGAAACTCCGCTTATTTTTTTTATGGCATCATATTCACTGACGAATTCGTTTATCTCTATCCCATTAAAATAATAGTGATAATCATTTGATAGCCAAGCATGCCAATAGCCCAAAGTCTCCATCCAGTATGCTTTAGAAAAGGACTTTAAATGCTTCGGCATCAATTCCAACCATAATTTTATTACTTCTCTTGAATTAGACTCAACGTAAGCCGGGTTGAAATGCTCGGCCCATTTTGTTGAATTAACAATACACGGTGAATAATTGGCAATAAAATCCTCTATTGGCATCATTTTTTCAATGATTGCTATTTCGTCATCTGTCAATGATTCAGATTCATAATAAACAGTGCCTGCAATCTGTTGAATCGGCATACCCAGAACTTCAACTTTCGAGCTGTTTATATTCAAGGGTTTTAGCACCGGACCGACAACAACAAGGTAGATTAAAACAGATAAAGATATAGCCAAAGCTTTTGTTCTATTTTCCTTTCTTTTGCTGCAAAGAAAAATCGCTGCAACGGGTAAGACCGATACTATCCCATTATTCCTTGCAAACAGAACCCATAATGCAGCTAAAAAAGCCTGCCAATTACTACTGTCTTTTTGAACAAGTACTACGCTGAAAGCTAACAGTGCTAAAGAAAAAAGGGGATCCTTCCACGCTGTAATAGCAATCGAAGGGAATATCGGGAAAAGCGAGAAAAAAGACAATGTTAAAATAATAAACCAAGTCCTAACCTGCTTTTTGTACATCGCCGCAACAATTCCAGCCATTGTTGCTGACATCACGCAATACTGCGTCAATGTATATAGAAGAAATCCCCAACTTATGCTGTTTTTCAGCAAAAGACCCAGCTTAATAAAAAGCCCTATCAGCAGCGTATACATAATCGGGTGATAATTATTATAAACACCCGTCAGGTTCTGTTCTAAAGAAGAAAATGCATCACCCGGTATATGTCCCGGAATAAACGACAACAAATGCGGACTCCATAAAACTGTTAAAACAACAAACGAAATAAGCCATATTTTAAAAGGTTTGCCCCTTTCTTTTGTTGTAAACAAAACATATTTTATTCTGTCTGAATAGATAGTAGCAATTCTAATAATGATGAATACAGCTAAAGAGATACCAGCAAAAGCCAAAATATCATAGACCGTCAAATCAGAAATGTAGTTCATTTCCGGTCTGCCAAAAACATTCCCGCAAAAATGGACTTTAAATGATAGCATTCCAAAAACGCCCAGAATTACTGCCGTTAAAACTGGAAGTATGCTTTTATTTATTCTCATTTTATCCGAGGTATTCTTCAAGCGTTATTCCTTTTTCCGTTATATCTTTTGCAATGCTCTTCCCGACATAACGATAATGCCAGGGCTCGTAAATGATTCCCGTAATGTCCGTCGTTCCGTTCGGGTATCGCAGAATAAAACCGTAATCCGTGCAATGCTGCATAAGCCACTGCTGCGTGTTGGACCACTCCTGCGAATTGTCCAGCGACGGATAATATTCATCCACTATATCTGCCGCGAATCCCGTCTGGTGCTCGGAAGTGCCTGGTCTTGCCACGGACTGAGCAGCCACCGCATCGATTTCTTCATACGGGGTCTGCATCTCCGCAATGAGTCTTTCTTTTTTGGCATCAAACAGTTCCTGCTGGTATTCCTGCGTCCTGTATGTAGATATGGGAACCGGTGCCCAATAGGCATCGATACACGCATATATCAGCTCTTTCAAGGCCGTAGCGCCGCGTTCATCAAACTGCATTTCGTTCCCGCCCGCATCGGTCTTGCCTATGTTTACAAGCCTCGGCTCATAGTCGTCCGGGAGCGCATTCCACGGATTCACAAGCAAAAGGAGGTCTTCCCTGTCCTTTGCAATCAGGCCGGCTGTAAGCCTGTCCCGTTGAATCTGCTCGTTCTCCTCCGCAGTCAGCGCATTTTGCAGCCGTTCATTCCTCACGGACGATGCCAGATTCAAAATGGAAAGTTCTGTCTGCGATGCGGCAAAACTCTCTTCCAGCTTCTGTTTTTCCTTATGGGCTCTCAGTGCAAAAAACAGACCCGCAAGCGCAACAGCAAATACCGCCATAGCCAGCGCAAAAACTTTTATTACTTTTTTTCTGCCGGTATTCTCCATCAAAACTTCTCGTCAAATTTATAGGATAAATCCTCTTCCAGCGTCAATTTTGCTTCTTTTCCTTTCAGAACTCTCGATATCGCCGGAATATGCTTCAGCACAACCGCCACACCGGTAAGCAAAGCCAGATAAAGCAGGATTTTGTCATCAACTATCAGCAGGGACGCAAATGCCATTGCGAGCGCTCCGACAAATGTTGCCAGCGAGATTCTTTTTGTCCAGATTATCATGCCGAGACACACGGCGGCGGCCGCCGCTCCCAGCGATGCGTCGATGCTCAATCCCGCCACTATCATGGCAACTGTGGCGTGGCTCCCCTTCAGAGAATAAAACACCGGCCACAATCTGCCTAAGACAAGGCATAAACCCGCCACGGCCCTTCCGGCCTCGGCGTGTCCCTTAATGGCCAGCAGCAGGCTGCCAATAATAATTGGTATGAAATCCTTTATCAGTTCCGTTGCTGCCAGCAGTGCGGCACCTTTGAGTCCAAACATCCTGCGGAAGTTGGATATCCACTTGTCGCCGGTACCGAGCTTCCGGAGATTGTAATGAAACACAAAATTGGACGCCAAAACCAGCGTATCCATACTGCCGATAGCGTACGCTATCAATGCCGTCGGAAGCAGAAGCAGAATATAGACTACCATTTACTGCGTATCACCTTTCTGCCTTATGACGATTCGGATAGGTGTCCCTTCAAGCCCGAACACGGCACGTATCTGGTTTTCGATATACCTCTGATACGAGAAATGGAACAGGTCCTTCCGGTTGCAGAATATAACAAAGTTCGGGGGGCATACGCCCGTCTGGGTCATATAGTAAATCTTCAGTCTTCTGCCTTTGTCTGTGGGAGGCTGAACGCGTGCCTGGGCGTCTGCCAGAACATCGTTGAGCATGCCTGTCGTAATGCGCATGTTCGTCTGGTCGTTTACAAAGTTAATAAGCTCGAACAGGCGTTCTATGCGTTGCCCCGTCAATGCCGAAATAAATATAATCGGTGCATATGACATGAAGCTGAGATCACGCATAATATCCTTGCGCATCTTCTCCATGGTTCCGGTCTCTTTTTCCACAAGATCCCATTTATTGACGACAATAACCGATGCTTTCCCGGCCTCATGGGCAATGCCGGCTATCTTGGTATCCTGTTCGGTCACGCCGTCTCTGCCGTCAATCATAATCAGGCATACGTCGGCGCGGTCGACCGCAAGCTGGGCTCTCATAACCGAAAACTTTTCCACCCGTTCCTCGACTTTGCTTTTCCGGCGTATTCCGGCCGTATCGATGAACATATATCTGCCATGTTCGTTTTCGAATGCGGTATCGACGGCATCCCTTGTCGTTCCGGCCACATCGGATACAATCACTCTTTTTTCGCCGAGTATGGCATTGACCAGCGAGCTTTTCCCGACATTCGGTTTGCCGATGACGGCCACCTTTATCAGGTCGCTGTCATCTTCGTTTTCATCTTCCGGTGGGAAGTACTGCAGGCACTCCTGCAGAATATCACCGGTCCCGTGTCCGTGAACGGCCGAGCAAGAAATGGGGTCTCCCAGCCCGAGCGAGTAAAACTCATACACCGCGGGGTCCTCGGCGCCTGTGGAATCTGCCTTGTTCACGGCAAGAATCACGGGTTTTTTCGAACGCTTAAGCATATTGGCAACTTCTTTGTCAGCAGCCGTTACTCCCGTGCGTATGTCCGTTACGAAAATAATGGCCGTGGCCGTATCGATGGCAATCTGAGCCTGTTCGCGCATAAACATCAGAATTTCGCTGTCGGTATCCGGTTCGATTCCGCCCGTATCGACAATATCAAATTTTCTGCCGCCCCATTCTGCCTCGGCATACAGCCTGTCCCGCGTAACGCCCGGCGTGTCTTCCACAATGGAAAGGCGCTGCCCTACCAGACGGTTAAAAAGCATAGATTTGCCGACATTGGGTCTGCCAACGATAGCGACCAGAGGTTTGCTCATCAGTATTCTCCGTATTTTTGGTTTATTTCTTCGCTGAATATGCCGCAGAATGCGTCATAAAGGGCAAAGCCGTCCTGCTCTACAGGAACGATTTTGATTCCCAGTTCCTTTTCAGCCTGTTCCAGCGTGATGCTGTCAAGGAAATCTCTTTCCTCGCGTCTTAACATGTTCTGAGAAATCAGGAGTACGTCTCCGAGTTCTCTGCCTTTAAGCTGGGAGATGAGATCTCCCCCCGTTATCAGACCGGTCACATTGATTTCAGGCCCGAAAAAGTTATTTATGATAGGATAAACATGTCCTTTTATTTTATCATATTTATTTTCTGCCGTGAACACAAGTTTTTCAAAAAGCGGCCCCACGGATTCCCCGCAGGCAATCGAAAAATGCGTCGATTCCTCCGGCCCGTCGGAAAGATTCAGCGCCGATTGGAATTCCGTCTCCAGCAGCCGCATCATCCCAACGCCGTTTTCCAGCTGGGGATAGTCTTCGTAGAATTCGTCTTCGGGTATTTTTCTTCCCGCTTTGAGATACAGTTCATCTCCGCAGAAGAACACCCGGCTTCCGAAATTCCGCAGGCACTTCTCCGAAAAGCTCTCAACCATATCTATGGTAGCCGCCGCATGCTCTTTGGTGAAAGCCTTCAGCTCATACAAACCTTCCCGGAATTGCGTCAGCCCGACCGGTACAACCGACACGCTGTTTACGTTTGGGAACATTCCGGCCAGATCCTTCATGGTACGGAGCAGTTCGTCTCCGTCATTGATTCCGGGACAGCAGACTATCTGGCAATTCATTTCGATGCCGGCCTTAGCGAACTTTTTCATCACATCTATGCTTTCGCCCGCTTTGGGATTTCTCAGCATTTCGCATCGCAGCTGCGGATTCGTCGTATGTACGGAAACGTTTACCGGGCTCACATGCAGGTCTATAATGCGCTGAATCTCCCGCTCGGACAAGTTCGTTAACGTGATGTAATTCCCCAGCAGAAAGCTGAGCCGTGCATCATCGTCCTTGAAATACATAGTTTTCCGCATACCCTTCGGGAGCTGGTCGATAAAGCAGAAAATGCAGTTGTTGGCGCATGACCGCGGTGCATCCATAAGATACGTTTCGAAATTCAGCCCGAGGTCTTCGCCTTCTTCTTTCTCGACATGATAGCATCCGCTTTCGCACTCCACATCGAGCGATGCATCATAGGCATAGAACTTATAATCCAGCACATCGACTATCGTGTGCCCGTTTATTTTCAGCAGAACATCCCCTTCCTGAATTTTGCCAAGAAGGGGTGATGTTATATCTATTGTCTTTACAATATTCTTCATAAATTAAAAAAAGAGAAGAGCTTCTCGGCTCTTCTCTTATTTTGAAAGGATTACTCTTCTTCTACATTGATGACCTGGCGGCCGTTATACTGACCACAGGCTTTGCATGCATGATGGGGCATGCAAAAGGCACCGCAATTGGGGCACTTGACCAATGTGGGAGGGGTGAGCTTCCAATGAGAAGAACGCCTCTTGTCACGCCTCTGACGCGATACTTTTCCTTTAGGGACTGCCATTTTTTATTCCTCCTCGGTAATAAGCTGCTGCAATACTGCAAGCCTTGGATCGATTTCATCACGCGGACCGTAGCCCTCGAGACCTTTACAGTCTTCTCTGCAAAGGAATTTTGTTTCCATGTCTAAAATAAAGCATGTTGCCATCACTTCGGCGACATCGATTTCTCCACCTGCTATGGGGAAAATATCCGGGTCGTCACCCGAATCATCCTCTGCGAGAACAACGTCCACTTCTGTTAATTTCTCGCTTTCGAACTCGCTTCCACACCGGTCGCATATGCACAGCATATCGGCCGAAACAGAGCCCTTAAGGTGAAGCACTCCTGCTTCATTATAGATGATGCCCTGTGCTTGCGGCGGCGCTGCATAACCCGAAACAGAAGGAAAATCAAGATTCCCGATGTCCAGTTCACACTCGAAAGGAAGGGTGGAACCGGGGGTGTCTAAAATTTTTCTCAAATCAAGCTGCATACCGCACCTCGCACAATTGCCTTGATATTATAGTAGACTCGTTAGTGCTTGTCAAGGTAAAAAATGCGTTGTATAATCGCTCTCGTGAAAGAAATAACGGTTGGAAAAAATGACTCCGGGCAGCGGTTTGACAGGTTTATCGGGAAGAGTGTTCCTCTCCTTCCCGACTCGCTTTTGCAGAAGTATATCCGCCTGAAAAGGATTAAGCTGAACGGCAAAGGGGCCAAGCGCGATACGCGCCTCGCAGAGGGCGATGTGCTGCAGCTTTACATTAACGACGAGTTCTTCGAAAAGCCGAAAGAGGAAAACTCCTATCTCAAAGTCGGCAAGCCGAAGCTCGACATCGTGTATGAAGATGAGAACATCCTCCTGGTCAATAAAAAGGCCGGTGTCCTCTGCCACAGTGCCGGTGCCTGGGACTACAATACCCTTATCGCCAACATTCAGGCGTATCTTGCTCAAAAAGGCGAGTGGCGTCCCAAGGACGAGAACTCCTTTGCCCCGGCTCTCTGCAACCGGATTGACCGGAACACCGCCGGCATCGTCATCGCTGCGAAGAATGCCGAGACGCTGCGAATCATCAACGAGAAAATCAAGGACCGGGAAATAGAAAAATACTATCTCTGTGTCGTCAAGGGTGCGCCGCATCCCGCAGAAGGTAAACTGGAAAACTATCTCTTTAAGGACGCGCAGAAAAACCAGGTCTATGTAAAAAGCAAATCCGAACCCGGTGCCAAAACAGCGGTTACGTATTATAAGACTCTTTGCAGCAAAGGTCCTCTGAGTCTTGTCGAGTGCCGGCTTGGGACGGGCCGGACGCATCAGATTCGTGCCCAGATGGCGCATATCGGCTGTCCTCTGCTTGGTGACGGGAAATACGGAATTGAAAAATTCAACAAGAACTACGGGGAGGACTCGCAGCTGCTCTGTTCCTACAAGCTTCTGTTTGACTTTCCTACCGATGCCGGAATGTTGAATTATCTGAAAGGCCGAGAATTCAAAGTCGGTTCCGTTGATTTCGTCGATAAATACTTCGATAACAAAAAAGGACTCTTATGAGTCCTTTTTTTGTGCTTCCTGTTCTTCCAGGAAGGCCTTGTATTCTTCTGTCATTCTGGTTTCCGGAGGATTGATTTCTCCGTCAATTTCCAGCGGAGACGGTTCTTCTGCCGTGCTTTCGAGTTCCCGAACCGGTATCTCCTCCGCCGGCTCGGCCGGTTCAATCGCTTTCTCCGGCGCTTCCGGCGCTTCCGCCTCTTGAGCAGGCTCGTCCTTCTTCTCTTTTCTGGAAAGAATAATGGCCGCTGCAATCAGCGCCGCTATGACAATAATAATAATCCAATAAATCGGTTTCATGTTTTTCATTCCCTGTCGTTTTGTTGTTTCTATTATATCAATTTCGCTGTGTTACGCAATAGCTTAATTTTATGTTGACATCCCTATTGCCTTTGTGATAATATCTTTTGGCTGAATATAAGGGGATACCCCCGTATTCGCGGGTGTAGTTCAATGGTAGAACACCAGCCTTCCAAGCTGGATACGAGGGTTCGATTCCCTTCACCCGCTCTGCTATTAGCGCCAATAGCTCAGCAGGATAGAGCACCGGCCTTCTAAGCCGGGTGTCGGGGGTTCGAATCCCTCTTGGCGTGCTTTCATTGAGACGTAGTGTAATGGTAACACACCGGACTTTGACTCCGATATAGTGGGTTCGAGTCCCGCCGTCTCAGTATATGGTGGGATTAGCTCAGTTGGTAGAGCACCGGATTGTGGTTCCGGGTGTCGAGGGTTCGAGCCCCTTATCCCACCCCATATGCCCCAGTAGCTCAGCAGGTAGAGCACCGCCCTTTTAAGGCGGGTGTCCGGGGTTCGAGTCCCCGCTGGAGCACCAAAATGAAGGTATCGGTTTTTACCGGTACCTTTATTTTTTCTTTTCATGGGACTCGAAAGGCGGCTCTTGGTAAAGCCCCGGTGGGGCTTTACAACCGCCGTGGCCCCGAGTCGCAACGAGGGCGAGTCCCCGCTGGAGCACCAACAAAAAAGAACACTTGCTTTTGCAAGTGTTCTTTTTTTAGTCTCCGCCGTGGCACTCTTCGCAGGAGTGCTCGGGGAAGTCTTCTATATTATACTCGATGCCTTTTTTGTCATAATAGTCCTTAACGGCGGCTTTCACGGCCTCTTCCGCCAGAACGGAGCAGTGCAGTTTGTGTGCCGGCAGTCCGTCAAGCGCCTCTACAACGGCCCCGTTTGTCAGTTTGAGAGCATCTTCAATGCTTTTCCCCTTGATGAGCTCTGTGGCCATGGAGCTTGTTGCTACGGCAGAACCGCACCCGAAGGTCTTGAACTTGCAGTCTTCAATGATGCCTTCGTCGTTGACTTTGAGATACATTCTCATGATGTCGCCGCACTTGGCATTGCCGACTTCGCCGATACCGTCCGCATCGGGAATCTCGCCGACATTGCGCGGGTGCTCGAAATGATCCATAACTTTATCTGAATAGAGTGGCATGATATATCCTCCTAAATTATATTAAATGCGGTCTTTCGCCTTTTTCGAGTTCTTCCCAGACCGGCGAAAGGTCTCTTAAATACTGAACGACTTCGGGAACCGCCTTGCAGATGGTCTCGATTTCCTCCGGCGTGTTGTATTCGCCTATGGAGAGACGAAGCGAGCCGTGCGCCACTTCGTGCGGAAGACCGAGGGAAAGCAGAACGTGGCTCGGGTCCAGGCTGCCGGACGTGCAGGCGGAGCCGGACGAAGCGCATATGCCGTATTTCATATCCAGCATCAGCAGCAGGCTTTCTCCCTCGATGCCTTCAAAGCACATGTTCACCGTGCCGGGCACGTGGTGTTCGAGAGAGCCGTTTATCTTGCTGTGCGGTATTTTGGAAAGCTCCTCAAAGAGCCTGTCGCGCATCGGAATGATTTTGGCCGTATTGGCTTCCATGTTATCCACGGACTCCTTCAGGGCCGCTGCGAGTGCGATGATACCGGGAATATTCTCGGTTCCCGCTCTCTTGCCGCGCTCCTGGGCACCGCCTTCGATTACATTAATCAGGGGCATGTTCTTTCTGGCATAGAGCACGCCGACGCCTTTCGGCGCATGGAATTTATGCCCGGACATGGAAAGCATGTCGATGTTCATCGCTTCCACGTCAATCGGCATGTGCCCGGCCGCCTGCACGGCATCCGTGTGGAACGGAATGCCCTTTTCCCGGCAGAAGGCACCGATTTCGGCTATGGGCTGCACCGTGCCGATTTCATTGTTGGCAAACATAATCGTTACCAGCGCCGTGTCATCGTGAACGGCCGCCTTGACGTCTTCCAGCGTGACAACGCCGTCTTCGTGCACATCCAGCAGAGTAACCTCAAAGCCCTCGCGCTGGAGCTTGTTCAGCGTGTGCAGCACGGCATGGTGTTCGAACTTTGTGGAAATCAGATGCTTCTTTCCTTTTTTGGCACCCACTCTTGCCGCGGAAATAATGGCCTGGTTGTCCGCCTCGGAGCCGCCGGAAGTAAAATAAATCTCTCTCGGCTGGGCGTTGATGATTTCCGCAACCGTCTTTCTGGCATCCTCCAGGGCATCCGTTGCAATCCTGGCGAAAGAGTAAAGGCTGGAAGGATTGCCGTAATTGTCCGTCAGATACGTCATCATCGCTTCGCGTGCGGCCGCACTGACGCAGGTCGTTGCCGCATTATCTGCATAAATAATCTTGTCTGTCATTTCCATTTATCTCCTGTAAGCAGATTTTCTAAACTTACGCTGTTTAAATAGCTGTTTGTGATGTCATCCAGTTCCTTCCACATCGGAACCGTCATACACTCTCCGGCATGATCGCACTCGATCGACCCGGCCTTGATGCACGCGACCGGTGCCAGATTGTCCTCGAGGTTCCGCAGAATCTCTCCCACGGAGTAATCCGCGGCACTCCGGTTCAGTTTGTATCCGCCTTCCTTGCCGCGCGTGGAATCCACAAGTTCCGCCCGCTTCAGTTCTCCCACAATGGCCTCGAGATATTTCATCGAAATGCCCTGCCTCTCGGCAATGGACTTCAGGGATACATAGCCTTCCTCGGGGCGCTGCGCCAGGTCGAGCATAATGCGGAGAGCATATCTTCCTTTTGTCGTTACATTCAAATGAACCACCCTCCGTTCCGGTAAATTCCCACTTATTTTGTAGGATTATATTAGCAAATAAATTCCCACTTTACAAGTGGGAATTTATGGTTTTCAGAAAAATATTCCTTTGATAAATATTTCGATTCCTATGGCAATCAGGATGCATCCGCCCAGCACGGAAGCCTTCCCGGCCAGCTTCGTTCCGAATTTCTTGCCTATGGCAAGGCCGCCCATGCAGATGGCAAAGGTCACCGTTCCGATAATCAGGGCCTCCACGAAAGCTGGGAGAAAGTCCAGCTCCGCTATCGTAAACCCTACGGAAAGCGCGTCGATGGCCGTGGCAACCCCCTGCACCATCAATTCTCCGAAGCCCAGCTGCGTCTGTCTCTGTTCCGTCTCCGGATGCCGGGCCTCAACCAGCATTTTCCCGCCGATGTATAAAAGCAGAACCAGCGCAATCCACGGAATGAACTTCTGGAATCCCGCAAAGGCCTTGGCAACGGTGTGTATGCAAATCCAGCCGATCAGCGGCATGATTATCTGGAAAAAGCAGAACGTTCCCGCTATCAGGCACATTCTTTTGCCCGGCATATCCGGCTCGTTCAGCCCGTTTGCCAGCGAAACCGAAAAAGCATCCATTGCCAGGGCTATGCCGAAAAGAACCGCGTTCAGGAAAAAGAGGAGGTTCATCCTTTCTTAAGCGCCTCTTCTCTTTCACGGCAGATGTCGGCCCAGCTCGCGAGAGAAGAAAAAGCCTCACCCATTTCCTGCATGTATTTCGGTATTTCTATTCCCTGCGGGCATACGGTCTGGCACTGTCCGCAGCCTATGCACTCGTCCGGCATCACTTCCACAGCCGCCAACCGGATGTTGATGTTTACCGAAGGATACAGTTTATAGTCGTTGTACAGGGCAATCAGCCTCGGGATATCAATCTGCTTCGGGCACCCGTGGCAGCAGTAGCGGCAGCCCGTACAGGGAATCGCATTCTTCATTTCTTCAGCGACTTCGAAAAGAACCGCCTCTTCCTTTTCCGAAAGCGGCCGCCTTTCACTGAAGGTATTCACGTTGTCCATAATCTGCACCGTCGTGCTCATGCCGGACAGTATCATTTTTACGTTCGGCAGCCCCTGCAGGAAGCGGAACGCCCAGGAAGGAATGCTTGCCTCCGGATTCAATGCCTTAATCTTTTCGGCGATTTCCTCTGCGGGGTTGGCCAGTTTCCCGCCGCGGCAGGGCTCCATAACCCAGATGGGGATTCCCCTTTCCGTCAGCAGCTCGTACTTCGCCTTGGCATCCTGCAGCGTCCAGTCCAGATAATTGAGCTGAATCTGGCAGAATTCCACAACGTCCCCGTACTCCGCCAAAAACTGCTCTATGCATTGGCAGTCCCCGTGGCAGGAAAAGCCGAAATGCTTTATCCTTCCCTCTTCTCTGGCCTTGACGAAGTACTCCTTGATTCCCAGCTCGGGGTTCAGATAGTTCCGCAGCGAAAACTCGTTCACGTTGTGCAGCAGATAAAAATCGAAGTACTCGACGCCGCATCTTCTCAGCTGCTCCCGAAAGATCGTGTCGCAGTCGTAGTCATCCATAACCTGGTGACCGGGGTATTTGTCCGCCAGATACCAGGACTCGCGCGGATACCGTGCCAGTGCCCTTCCGATGGCTCCCTCGCCCATGTTATCGTGATACATATAGGCGGTGTCAAAGTAGTTCACGCCGTTTTCAATGGCGTAATCCACAATCTCATTCAGCTTCTCCTGGTCGACATCGGCCGGCCCCGACCGTACGGGCATTCGCATCGTTCCGTATCCCAGTGCGGAAAGCTTCAGTTCCTTGAACTCGTTGTAGTACATCTTTTTCCCTCCGGAATGTCTGTCCTTTTGAATTTGCTCAGTCCACGTAAAGCACTCGGATACGCAGGATGTTCTCTATCTGCCGCATCTCCTCGGCCGTCTTCGGTCCTATCTTTTTCTCCAGGTCGACGATGGTATAGGCGTAGTCACCCCGGGCCTTGTTTATCATGTGTTCCACGTTGATGTTCCTGTCGGATATGAAGTCCAGAATATGCGTCAGCATTTTCGGCACATTCCGGTGGATGACGCAGAGGCGGCACCGGCCCATTCTCGACAGGAAAGCGTCCGGCATGTCCACCGAATTCCGGATGTTGCCGTTTTCCAGATAGTCAATCAGTTCTTTCGCCGCCATGTCCGCGCAGCGCTCCTCGCTCTCGGGAGTGCAGGCGCCCAGATGCGGCATGGCTATCACGTTCGGTGCCTTCAGTATCGTTTCGTTCGGGAAGTCCGTCACGTATTTTCCGACTTTGCCGCTGTCCAGCGCCTCCGTCATCGCCACATCGTCCACCACTTCCGCTCTGGATTCGTTGACGATTCGCACGCCGGTCTTCATCTTGGCAAAGGCCTCCGCGTTCAGCAGGTGGTGCGTGCTCTCCGTATACGGAACGTTGACGGAAATATAATCCGCCACCGCAAAGATTTCATCCAGGTTGTCCGCATGCTTGACTTCTCTCGAAAGCCGCCATGCCGCATCGACCGACATGAACGGGTCATATCCGAGCACTTCCATCCCGAACTCGAGCGCGATGTTCGCCACCAGCGCGCCCACGGCTCCCAGGCCGATGACGCCGAGCGTCTTCCCCATGAGTTCCGGTCCGGCAAAGGAGTTCTTCCCTTTTTCCACCAGCGCGGGAATCTCCTCGCCCCGGTCCGCAATCGATTTCACGTAGTCGATGCTGCCCAGCACATCGCGAGACGCCATGACGAGAGACATCATTTCCTGTTCTTTTACCGCCTCGGCATTGGCCCCCGGAGAATTGAAGACCACAATTCCCTTTTCGGCGCAGTCTTCCACCGGGATGTTGTTGGTTCCCGCTCCCGCGCGTCCGATGGCCACGAGTTCCTCGTTAAACGCATAGTCGTGCAAATCCGCCGAACGGATAAGCATGGCATCCGGATTCTCTGTTTCTTTCCCGAACTCGTACCCGCGCTTTTCAAACAGCGCCAGTCCGCTCTCGGAAATGGTATTCATTGTCTTTATCTTAAACATGGGCTGATTCAAACTCCTTCATGTATTCTGCCAGTTTCCTGGCTCCTTCCAGCGGCATGGCATTGTAGAGCGATGCCCGGATTCCGCCGGTAACCCGATGTCCCTTCAGATTGACCAGTCCCTTTTCGGCCGCGCCTTTGACGAACGCCGCATCGAGTTCCTCCGAAGGTGTACGGAACGTCACGTTCATGAAGCTGCGGGAATCCTTCTGTGCGTGCGGAATGTAGAAATCCGAGGCATCCAGCACGTCATAGACGAGCCCGGCTCTTTCCGCGCGCAGCTGTTGCATGCCTTCCAGGCCGCCTTCGCTCGCAATCCATTTCAGATTCAGCCCCAGCATGTAGATGCACCAGCAGGGAGGCGTATTCAGCATCGAATCGCTTTTAATCATCTGCGCATAGCTCAGTATCTTCGGCGTGGCGCTCTGTTCTTTGCCGGCAAGCTCTTTTTTTATAATGACAACCGTCAGTCCTGCCGGGGCCATGTTCTTCTGGGCTCCCGCATAAATCAGGCCGTATTTCGAAACGTCTATCGGTTTGGAAAGGATGTCGGAAGACATGTCGCAAACAAGCTCCGCCTCCGCCTCCGGGGTGTAGTTCCATTCGGTGCCGTATATCGTGTTGTTGGCACAATAGTAGAAATAGTCCGTCCCGGCGTTGAACTGCAGTTCCTCCTGTGTCGGGATTCTGTCGCAGCTTTCGAAGATGCACTCCGCCCGGCCGTATTTTTTGGCCTCCTGCCAGGCCTTGCCGGAGAACTCGCCCGTTACGGCATAGTCGGCCGCCGTCTGCAGCAGGTTCAGCGGGATGGCCGAGAACTGCGTTGTTGCGCCGCCCTGCAGGAAAAGAATCTCATGCGTGTCGGGCACCTGCAGCAGTTCCTTCAGATTCTGCTTGGTCTCATTAAATATGTCCAGGAAAGCCTTGCTCCGGTGTGACATCTCCATCACCGACATACCGGCATCCCCATAGCACAGCAATTCGTTTTTCGCCTGTTCCAGCACCGGTTCCGGCATCACGCCGGGACCTGCGGAAAAATTATATACTCTCATAATCTATCTCCGTACCAATCAGATAATCGTCTTTCAATCCTGTAATTTTAACATCAACCAGTTCGTTCCGCAATGCGTCGCCGTCGGTTTTCACCAGAACGTAGGTGTCCGTATGCCCCTGGTTTCCGCTCTCGATGAGCACCCGGACGGTTTTCCCCAGGTAGCTCTCCAAATACGCCCGGTGCATTTCGTCGGCCACCGCTTTGGCCCTTCTGGCCCGGCTCTCTTTTACGGCCGCCGTGTTCTGCTCCGGCATTTTATCCGCCGGGGTACCCGGTCTTCTGGAATACGGGAAAATATGTATGGCCGAGAAGGCGCATTTCCGGATAAAGGCCAGCGTCTGCTCGAAATCCTCTTCGGTTTCTCCCGGGAATCCCGTTATCAGGTCGCAGGTCAGTGCGCAGCCCGGGAAATGCTTTCTCAAAAGCTCGCAGGCGGCATAGAAGCCGTCGCAGTCGTATTTCCGGTTCATCGCCTTCAGCGTCCGGCTGCAGCCCGACTGCAGGGACAGATGGAAGTGTCGGCAGATTTTCCCCGTGGCCGCCAGGCGCGCGCAGAACCCCTCGGTAACCACCGTCGGTTCGAGAGAACCCAGACGGATTCGCATGTCCCCCGCCGCTTCGGCGCAGGCGCATATCACGTCGGCCAGACTCGGCTTCCCTTCCAGATCCACACCGTAGGAGGCAATCTCGATGCCCGTAAAAACGATTTCCCGGTATCCTTCCTCTGCCATGCGCCTTGTCTCCCGGACCGCCTCCTCCACGGGCAGGCTCCGCAGCCGCCCTCTCGTATAGGGGATGATGCAGTAGGTGCAGAAATTGTGGCAGCCGTCCTGTATCTTCAGCATGGCCCTGGTCCGCCCGTCCACGGCTCCGGCCGGCAGGGTCTCGAACTCGTGCCGGTCAAAAGGATTGTCCACCACGCGGCAGGCAAGGCGCTTCTCGATGGCGTCGGCAAAAGCGTGCTTGTCGTTTGTTCCGAAGACAATGTCGGCCTCCGGCTTTTCCAGCTGGCTGTAGCACCCGCATACGGCGACCAGCGCCCCCGGATTCTCCTGCCGCAGGCGGTTGATCATCTGCCGGGATTTTCTCCCCGCCTCCGCCGTGACGGCGCAGGTGTTGATGATGACCACGTCCGCCGGGCTGCCCTGAAAATGCCCGCGCTGGCGCAGTATCGTCTCCAGCGCCTGGGTCTCATACTGATTTACTTTGCATCCTAATGTTGTTATAATGTAGTTCATGGAACACTATCTCGATAATGCCGCGACGACGGTCGTCTGCCCCGAGGCAGCCGAGGCCGCGCTGGCTGTAATGACAAAAATATACGGCAACCCGTCTTCCACCCACACCAAGGGCCGCGAAGCCAAAAAGCAGCTCGACGCCTGCCGTGCGGCCGTCTCGTCCGCTCTCGGTTGCTCGAGTGACGAGCTTGTTTTCACAAGCTGCGGCTCCGAAAGCGACAACTGGGCCCTTCTCTCCGGGGCGGAGAGCATGAAGCGGCAGGGGAAGCACATCATTTCCTCCGCCGTCGAGCACGATGCCATCCGCAAGAGCCTCTCCCTGCTCGAAGCGCAGGGTTACGAGGTCACCCGCCTGATGCCCGATGCCACCGGCCGCATCCCCGTGGAAGCGGTTGAAAACGCTTTGCGTACTGATACTATACTCGTTTCTCTTATGATGGTCAACAACGAGACCGGTGCGGTAACCGATATCAAAGCCATCGCCGACATGCTGCAATCGCACGCCTCCCGTGCCCTTTTGCATACGGATGCGGTGCAGGCTTTCCGGAAGCTTCCCTTCTCGGCCAAGACCCTCGGGGCCGACATGATTTCCGTCTCCGGCCATAAAATCCATGCCATGAAGGGCATCGGTGCGCTCTATATCCGCAAGGGCCTGAAGCTGAAGCCCCTTCTCGTCGGAGGCGAGCAGGAAGCCGGCCGCCGTGCCGGTACCGAGGCCCTGCCGCAGATTGCTTCCTTTGCCGCCGCCTGCGCTCTTCCTCCCGCTTATGAGCAGATGGCGCGCCTCAAGTCCGCCCTCATCGAAGAGCTGACGGCTGCCATCCCGGAGCTTACGTATATCGATACGGCCGCCCCGCATATTCTCAGCGTCTCTATGCCCGGCTGGCGCAGCGAGGTCCTGATGAACTTCCTCGAAGCGCGCGAGATTTACGTATCAAAAAGCTCCGCCTGCAAACAGGGCAAGCGGAGCCATGTGCTCGAGGCCATCGGCCTGAAAAGCGATGTCATTGACGGGGCTTTACGAATCGGTCTGTCCCGCTATACGAGCGAGGAGGATATCCAAGCGCTGGTTTCGGGTCTTTCCGATGCGCGCGCCCTCTCTCACCGGTGAACGGCCTCGTTCGTCTCGGCATCGATATAATCCAGATTCATATAGGCAGCGGGCTCCGTCGGGAGCTCGCTTCTTTTCAGTTTCCGGTTCACCAGTTCCTTTATGCCGGTAAACAGGCAGACCCAGATGGGCACACCCAGCAGCATCCCCCAGAAGCCGAACAGCCCGCCGAAGAGAATAATGGAAAACATGACCCAGAAGCCGTTGATGCCCACGGATGTGCCGAGTATCTTCGGCTTTATCACGTTCCCGTCCATCTGCTGCAGAATGATGATGAATATGATGAATATGAGGCATTTGGCCGGGCTGACCATCAGAATAATCAGAGCCGAGGGAATCGCCCCGATAAAGGGCCCGAAAAACGGAATGATGTTTGTCACGCCCACGATGACGGATACCAGCAAGGTATACGGCATCGCAACGATTTCGCAGAAGAGATAGCAGATGATGCCGATAATCAGCGAATCCAGCAAATTCCCTTCCAGGTAGTTCATGAACACCTTGTCGATGAAGCCGATGCCCTTGCGGATTTTCTCCGCGGCCGGAACGGTAAAGATGCTGTAGAGCAGCTTTCTCCCGCCGGCTCCCACGGTTTCGTATTTCATCAGCACGTAGGCCGATACGATAATCCCTATGATTCCGTTTACCAGCGCCTTGACTGCGTAAACCACGCCCGTTGTCACGTTGCTCACCACGTTGCCGAGAGACGGCAACAGCTTGGTCTTTATCAGATCGACGATGCCGTTGTTGAAATCCCCCACCAGAACCGTCAGGCGTCCTTCCAGGTCCGGGTTGTTCTTCATGAGCGCCGTGGCCCAGCTCATCATCTTCTCATAATAGGCAGGGCTGCTGGAAACGATGGTCTCCAGGCTGGAATACAGCTGCGGGATGACGAGATAAATCAGCGCGGCGATAATCAGCAGCAACGCAATTTCGCAGATCAGCACGGCCACCCACCGCGGCATGTGTTTGTCCAGCTTCTTCATGAGCGGAGCCATCAGATACGTCAGTATAAGGCCCCACACGAAGGGCGAAAGAATGGCAAACAGTTTATTGAGACCCTTCCCCAGGGCCGGAAGTTTTTTCAATATAAAATAAAACAGGATGGATGCCGCCACCACGCAGAAAGCCGTGATGCCCCAGTACAAATACTTTTTATCCCATCGGAACTGTCTTTTCATCTCTGCCTCCGTTCTGTCATATACCGATATTATTTTACAATCCCGCGCGGGTTGCGTCAATTATGAATATATTACCAAAAAGTGAATATTGACAATTTCTTTACATCCCGTTAATACACAAATCTGGGGGTTTTTAACATTTCCCACATGGTTTTCCACAGGGATGGATGCATAAAAACCGCTCCATCCCGGCTGTTTGGTTTACATAATCCTTGTTTTATTACTTTTGTATTCCCTATTTTTCAATTTAAGTATATAATATTTTTATAAATCATAACAAAGGAACTGACAGACATGATAAAAGTTGATCTTTCGGGTGCCCGGCCCTTCTTCAAAGGCAACGGCCCCGACTATTCCCTTGCTACCGAAGCGCATTCCGTTCTCGCGGAAGGCACCGGTGCCGGCAGTGATTTCACAGGCTGGCTTACGCTGGCCAAAAAGATTAAAGACACCGAGCTCGATGCCATCGTCGAAACCGCCGAGCTCATCCGTTCCCGTTCCAAGGTGCTGGTCGTCATCGGCATCGGCGGCAGCTATCTCGGCGCCCGCGGCGCCATTGAGCTGCTGCGTCCCGTCACCGGGCCCGACGATGTCGAGATTCTCTTCGCCGGCAACGGCCTGAGCCCCGATTATTTTAACGACATTCTCCTGCGCCTCGGCGACAGGGATTTTGACGTCAATGTCATCTCCAAGTCGGGCACTACGCTGGAGCCCGCCGTCTCCTTCCGCATCTTCCGGGAGCTCCTCGTCCGCAAATATGGGGATGAGGCCGACAGCCACATCTTCGCCACCACGGACGCCCGCCGCGGCGCTCTCAAGAGCTTGGCCGATCAGAAGGGCTGGCCCTGCTTCGTCGTCCCGGATGACGTCGGCGGCCGTTACAGTGTCCTTTCCGCCGTCGGTCTCCTCCCGATTGCCGTGGCCGGTCTCGACATCCGCAAGATTATTGACTGCGCCATCGAAGACATGCAGCTCTTCAGCGAGCGCAGCGAAAACAACCCCGTGTGGCAGTATGCCGCCGCCCGCCAGCATCTCTATAACATCGGTTACGGCACGGAAATTCTCGCCTGCTATGAGCCCAGCTTCCGTTTCATGGCCGAATGGTGGAAGCAGCTCTACGGCGAGAGCGAAGGCAAGGACGGAAAGGGCATCTTCCCCGCCTCCGTCGAATACACGGCCGATTTGCACTCCATGGGCCAGTATGTTCAGGAGGGCCCCCGCATGCTGTTCGAATCCGTCGTCCGTTTCGATGAGACGCTCTCGGATACCGAGGTGCCTTTCGAATCTGCCGATTCCGACGGTCTCAACTACATCGCCGGCCGCAAGCTCAGCGAAGTCTGCAGCATCGCCGCCGACGCCGTCAAGGAAGCGCACATTTCCGGCGGCGTGCCGAACATTGAAATCCACGTTCCCCGTCGTGACGAGGAGGGCTTTGCCGCTCTTGTCTGCTTCTTCGAACTCGCCTGCGGCATCTCCGGCTACATGAGCGGTGTCAACCCGTTCAACCAACCCGGCGTTGAGGCCTACAAGAAGAACATGTTCCGCATGCTCGGCCGCCCGTAGAAAAAACAAGAGCCCCCCCCGGCTCTTGTTTTTTTGACGAATGAAATTATGTTTTAGCAGTGAGCAGCCAAGCAGTGAGCAGTGAGTGAGTGTAGGTTTGCGAGAGCGCAAACCTGATGTTTTTTATATAAATCCATTGGCTCGCACTCTTGCGAGCCTTCCTTCCCTCGCTGCTAACCCCTCGCTGCTCGCCGCTTATTCTCCAAGCTCTTATCTAAAAAACACTTTCGGTTTGTAGAATTCAAATATAACGGCGTCTTTGCCTTTTTCGTTCCGCGGTTCGTGGCTTGTCCAGCAGACCTTCATCGCACCGAGAGCGTAATTCACTCGCACCGGCAGCGTCGGCCTGGCCAGCTTATAGGCGATGAACTGCGGTCTTGCCAGGAAGTTCAGCAGGAGATGGCTCAGCACAAAGGCCGTCGGCAGGTTCACCTCTCCGGCATAGTCCTTCGTCGGGTTGGCCAGCTGGCCGCGGACCATGTTTTTGGCGTGGACCCGGAACCAGGCGACAATCATGGGATTGAAGCTTTCGATGCAGACCTCTCCCGGATAAGCGGAGAGAATCTTCAGCGTCTTCTCGCAGAGTTCCCGGTTGCGCTTTCCGGTCTTGAGTTCGCATATGATGGGCCCCCGGCCGCCGATAACCTCCAGAACGTCCGTGAAAAGCGGAATCGTCTGGTCGCTGCCGCAGAGCTTCATCCGGCTCAGTTCGGAATAAGTCTTGTCGCAGACCTTCGCCTCCACGCCGCAGACGCGATTCAGCGTGTCGTCGTGGAATACGACGACGTACCCGTCCTTGCTCAGCTGCACATCCAGTTCGTTGCCGTATCCGGCTTCCGCGGCGAGGCGGAACGCCTCGAGGGAATTTTCCGGCACGCTCTTGTCCCGGGAATGCAGCCCGCGGTGGGCGAAGTTGCGGCCGGTAAACGGCGCTCTCTGCGCCTTGGAGGCATGCCCCGGGGCCGTGAGATAAAGCGGAACGGCAACGGCCGCTGCGCAGAAGCCTGCTATGACCGGTATTTTCTTTTCCACTGTCAATCCTCCTTCAGGTCCGCCGGCGTAAAGGTTTCCAGGTCCTCCTTCGTCGGGCTGTCCATCTTGGCCAGCCGGTTCGCCTGGCGGACAACGGTGTCTTCGAAGAAGTTGCGGACATCGCGCCCGTTGCCGAAGTTGTCGCTTCGCTCTTCGTACATCTGCGCGAATATCTTTTTGGCAGCCGTCTTGGCCGACTTGGAAAGCTTGTAGCCGTTCTTGCTGCACTGCGATTCGAATATCTTAAAGAGCTGGTCCCCGTCATAGTCCGGGAAGAGGAAGTACTTGTTGAAGCGGCTTTCCAGGCCCGGATTCGAACAGATGAAGGTCTCCATCGGGCCGGTATACCCGGCAACGATGACAATCAGATCGTCCCTGTGGTCCTCCATGCCCTTCAGAAGGGTTTCGATGGCTTCCCGGCCGAAGTCCTGCTCGCCGCCGGAGGAGAGGGAATAGGCCTCGTCTATGAACAGCACGCCGCCGAGGGCGGACTGGATAACCTCCTGCGTTTTCAGGGCCGTCTGCCCTACGTATCCCGCCACCAGGCCGGACCTGTCCACTTCGACAAGCTGCCCCTTGGAAAGAACGCCTATGGAGGCATAGAGCCCCGAAAGCAGCCTGGCAACCGTCGTCTTGCCGGTTCCGGGATTGCCCACGAACACCATGTGCAGGCTCATCGCCGAGTTCGGCAAACCGTTCTCCTCGCGGAGCTTCCGGACCTTAACGAGATTCATAAGGTCCTTGATGTCCTTCTTGACTTCTTCCAGACCGACCAGCGCATCCAGCTGCGCCATCAGCTCCTCGAAGTCGGGCTTTTCGGCCTCTTCCGCCGTCTGGGGCTCGGTTGCAGATGCCGGTTCGGCCGTGCCGCCGCTCTGCGCATGCTTTTCGATAAAGGAAGGCTCCGCGCTGGTAATGAAGCGCTTCGGGTCCACGGCGTCCTTACTCTTTATGACGCCGCTGGTGTCGCATATCGTCTTCAGCCTTTCCTGGCAGTCGGTAATATACTCGGCCTCGGCCAGATTGACGTCGTCATCCGCCGCGGCAAGATGAAGCAGGATATTGGAAAGGGATCGTATATAAACGCGGGAACAGTCCGTTCCTCTCTTGGCATCCAGTTCGGCCAGATTCCAGAAGAACAGCGGCGGCATGAATTCCTTCCCGTCGCATATTTTTTCCGTAAGCCCCCACAGCATCCAGCTGGGCTTCGGCTGGCCGCGGGAATAGATTTCGTTTGCAAACGCAACGTGCTTTTCCGTTATGGAACCGGTCCGGCTCCAGAGCTGCAGAGCGCATTTCGTCACCGCGTCGTCGATTTCCGCCATGATGGCGCCGGAACAGGTCTTGTAAAAGGCGTCCATGTTCTCAAGATATACTCTGTGAAATTCTTCCGGGGATACAGTCCAGGTGCTTGGCATTGCCCTACCTCCACGTGTTTTTACCTATTATAATACAATTGCAAATAGAATAAAAGTATGGTAGTTTAATTGCGAACATTAAGACAGGCAGGTGTCATCTATGGCCAGATTCTTTATAGCGGGAACCAACATACTCGATGGAATGGCAATCATGAAGGGCCGCGATGCCGAACATGTGCATGTTCTGCGTCTCAAACCCGGCGACGATGTGATTCTCTGCGATACCGAAGGCAGCGATTACAAATGCCGCATTGTCAAGGCCAACCGCGAAGAAGTGGAGGCCGAAGTCATCGAGGTCGTCCCCTGCAAGAGCGAGCCCGATGTCAAAGTGTCCGTTCTCTGCGGCCTTCCGAAGGGCAGCGACAAGACCGACTACATCATCCAGAAATGTGTCGAAGCCGGTGCCTATGAGATTCTCTTCTTTGCATCCGACCGCTGCGTCGCCAGAATCGACGATGATTCCGCCCGCGCCAAGAAGCTCGAGCGCTGGAACCGGATATCCGAAGAGGCGGCCAAGCAGTCCGGCCGCGGCATTATCCCCGCGGTAAAATGGGCCGGCGACTTCACGGGTGCTCTCAACGAGGCCAATCAGAAGGATCTGGCTGTTTTCTGCTACGAGACGGGCGAGCGCGAAAGCCTCAACACCGTTCTGGAAGGCAGCAAGGATGCGAAGACCATGGCCATCCTTACGGGTCCCGAAGGCGGTTTCGCCCCCTTTGAAGCCGACCTTGCCAGGGTTCTCAAGTTCCGTATCTGTTCTCTAGGCGAGAGAATCCTGCGCTGCGAAACGGCCCCTGTCGTGGCGCTCAGCGCCGCGATGTACGCCACCGGCAACCTCGGATAAACGTATCAAATGTAAATAGCAGACAGCTTTTTTGCTGTCTGCTATTTTTATCCTATCAACGCGATGGCGGTGAGGACGAGGGCGATGCCGATGGCATTCCAGGGTGTCAGAATTTCTCCGAAGGCCAGCATGCCTACCAGTGTCGCCACAACCGGCTCGGCCGAGGCGATGACGGAGGCTTTTCCCGCTTCCATGCCCTGAATGCCTTTTGTATACAGCAGATACGGCAGCAGGCAGGTGATGATGCCCGCACCCAGGCACAGCAGAACGTTGGCTGGAGAAGCCGTCATGACGGCAAGCGGTTTTTCGAAGCCCCAGATCAGACCGGCCCCCAGAGCCGCCAGAAAGCTGGCATAGAACGTTATGGAAAAGGGACCGTAGCCGCGCTGTATCGCGAATTTGCCGAATATGCTGTATAGGGCATAGCCGATTCCGCTCCCCAGCCCGTAGAGTACGCCGACGAAGGTGACCGTACTGCTGCTTCCGATGATGCCCGAGGTCAGGCAACAGCCGGAAAACGCCAGCAGCATGGCCAGAATCTTGCGGGCGGTGATTTTCTCTTTAAACAGAAGCGCCGACAGCAGAATGACGAACACCGGTGCCGTGTACAGCAGGATGGCCGCCGCCGAAAGGCTCATCAGCATCATGGCCTGGAAGTAGCAGACCGTGAAAAACAGGACCGAAACAATGCCCAGCCCCAGAAAAATCCACCAGTCTTTTGGCCGGATAATAAAGGCTTTCCGGTCGGCCACTGCCATGATGAGAGCATAACCCACCGCGGCGATTCCGCAGCGTATCAGGATGATGTTCCCGGCTTCCAGGCCGATGTCCCCGAGCCGGCGCCGGAAATAACCCATGCAGCCCCAGAGGATTCCGGCGCAGAGCACGCTCAAAGTCGAAAGAATTCGCTTGTTCTTCATTTTATCAGCTCGGTTACGATGTGCTGGCACATCAGCAGCCCCGCGGCGGCCGGAACCCAGACGAGGGACCCGGGTATCGAGCGCCGCCCCTCAGGCGGGAGCTCGTCGGTCGGCTCCGCTTCCAGAGGCAGCTCGGGAGACCAGACGACAGGCACGTGGTTTATGCCGCGGTTTCTCAGCTCCTTGCGCATGACTCTTGCGAGGGCGTCGTTCCGGGTTTTGGAAATGTCGCCGATTTCGAGAAGCTCCGCTCTCTGCTTGTTTCCCGTTCCCATGGAGGAAATGACGGGAACGCCTTTTTCGAGGCATGTGGATATCAGGTCCAGCTTGGCCGAAACCGTGTCGATGCAGTCCGCCACATAATCGAAGCCTTCGATCATGTCGGAGGCATAAAGGGCCTTTTTCGCATGCAGGATGAGCTCCGGATTGATGTCCTTCAAACGGGCGGCCGTCACCTCGGTCTTGGCAAGACCCACCGTGGACGAGAGCGCCCCCAGCTGCCGGTTGATGTTGCTCTCGGAAAAATCATCCGAATCCACAAGCGTCAGTTCTCCCACGCCGGAGCGTGCCAAGGCTTCCGCGCACCAGCTTCCGACGCCGCCGAGGCCGAAAACCGCCACATGACTCCCCTGTAATTTTTCGAGGGCAGGCTCACCCAGGAGCATGCCCTCGCGTTTAAAAGATTCTCGCATTAAAACTTTCCGACAAGATTGAGCCAGGATCCTTCGATGACATCCAAAGTCTTCGTGAGGTCCTCGACCCAGGCGCTTGCCTTCTCGCTCTTTACGTTGCTGATGCCGGTTGCATTGTCGGCAGGCTTCACATTGCCGGCAAAGTACATGACATGATATCCGTCATAAGAGCCGTTGTTGCCGTGAACGATGCCGGTGTCGCCGACCTTGCGGGAGGCGTCAAAACACCAGTCGTTGAATTCCGCCACCATCTGGCCCTGCAGAACATCTTCATACAGACCGCCGTTGGTGTTGGAGCCGCCGTCCTCGGAGTACTTCTCGGCGAGAGCCGCAAAGGCATCTTCGGTCTTGTCGCCCTTGTTGAACTCATCCAGGATATCCTTGGCCTTGGCTTCGGCAGCCGCAACGGCCTCATCGCTGTATTCTCCGTTTTCATCGGCCTCGGCCTTGATGAGAATGTGCCGCACGTTGATGGCCGGGTACTCCGCTTCGACTTCTTCATCGGAAACTTCGATGCCGTCCTGGTAGGCGGCGAAGGCCGTGTAGCCGATGGCATTCATCGTATCCATCTTCTTGGCTACGTCCACGGTTACGCCCTTGCCGAAAACGGCGGAAACGTATTTGTCCGCACTGCCGAAGCCGTTTGTCTTGGCCGTCTCCTCAAGGTTGGTGTAAGCACTGTCGATGGACTGCTTTTCTTCCTCGGAAAGCGTGATGCCGTTTTCTTCGGCGTATTTGTTCAGCGCAACAAGCTGCTTCAGATTTTCCTCGGTCTGCTGGAGGAAGTAATCCTTCCAGGTGGCGTTTTCGTCGTCCATCATCGAGCAGGCCTGGCTGGCCAGACCGGAAATGCCGTACGACGTGTCGAGGCCGAAGAGGGAGGCATAGTCACCGTAGGTGCTGGCGAAGTTCTGATACTGCGTACCGTATACGTAGCCGACTTCCGCCGGGCTGAACTTGGTGTCGCCGACCGTCAGTGCGGTTGTGTTCTTGTACATAAAGGTGGAATTTAAAAACAGCACGATGGCTACAAAAAGGACAACGCCGATGATTGCCCATATGGTGCGGCGCTTTGTCTTAGCCTGCTTTGCCGCTTCTTCTTTCTCGGCAAGAGTTTTCTTGTCGGTTCCTTCGGCACGGGCCTGAGCCCTCAGTTTCTTTTCGGTTGATGCGCTCATGATTTATTCTCTCCTGCTTTCATTGCCAGGAAGGCGTTGATGAACCCGTCAAGATCGCCGTTCATGACATTATCTATATTTCCGTTTTCATGCTCGGTGCGATGGTCCTTGACCAGCTGATACGGCATGAAAACGTAGGATCTTATCTGACTGCCCCATTCAATCTTCTGCTGGACACCCTTGATGTCGCTGATTTTTTCGAGGTGCTCGCGTTCCTTGATTTCCGCCAGCTTGGCGCGGAGCATGCTCCGGCAGTTTTCCAGATTCTGGAAGTGGCTTCGTTCGACCTGCGAGGCAACGACTATGCCGGTCGGTATGTGCGTAAGACGGACGGCTGAGGACGTCTTGTTGACCTTCTGGCCGCCGGCACCCGAAGAACGGTACACGTCCATTTTGATGTCTTCGTCACGCAGCTCGATTTCGGTATCGTCGGTAATCTCGGGCATGACTTCCACGGCCGCAAACGAGGTGTGCCGGCGCCCCGCGGCGTCGAAGGGAGACACACGGACAAGGCGGTGGATACCGTTTTCGGACTTCAGGAAACCGTAGGCATTGTCGCCCTCAATCATAATCGTGGCACTCTTGAGCCCGGCTTCGTCCCCGTCAAGGTAATCCATGAGCTTGACGGTATAGCCGTGACGCTCCGCCCACATGTTGTACATGCGGTAAAGCATGGATGCCCAGTCCTGCGCTTCGGTTCCGCCGGCACCGGCGTGAAACGTTAAGATGGCGTTGTTGGCATCGTACTCACCCGTGAGCAGCGTGGAAAGGCGCGTGGCTTCGAGATCCTCGGAGAACTTGGAGAACTCGTCCTTCAGCTCTTCGAGCATGGATTCGTCGTTCTCTTCGATGGCCATTTCGCAGATGGTCATCATGTCGTCCCAGGAGGAACAGAGCGAGGCGTATTTTTCGGATTTTGCCTTGAGATTCTTGAGGCGCTTCTGGACCTTCTGGGATTTTTCCACATCGTTCCAGAACCCCGGCATCTCCGAGGCCTTTTCGAGCTCCTCGATTTCCTTGGCGGCGGCTTCGAGCTTGAGAGCATCCTGCAGGCCGTCGAGCGAGGGGCGAATATTGTTCAGTTTTACTTTATATTCTTCAAATTCAAGCATAGCCGAATTATTATACACGAATTAAAAAATAATGTAAATAAAAAGAAAGCGACGAAGGGCATTTACCTTTTTATATATTATGCCATATTTCTTTTTCAAAAACGCCATGCTATAATTATTTCGCTAAAATTCAGTATCAGCGGAGGAAACAAAGTAATGATCTCACACGGCAAAGAGATAAAGGTGTTCGCAGGTAATTCCAACCCCCAGCTTGCAGAAGACATCTGCGCGCAGCTTTATAAGCCTCTCGGCAATGCCACCGTCTCCCAGTTCGCCGACGGGGAATGCTCGATTTCCATATCCGAGCCTGTCCGTGGCAACGACGTATTTATCGTCCAGTCCACATGCAACCACGTAAACGACAATCTGATGGAACTCCTCATCATGATTGATGCCGTCAAGCGTGCCTCTGCCGGCCGCATTACGGCCGTCATCCCCTATTTCGGTTACGCCAGACAGGACCGCAAGGCAAAAAGCCGTGACCCCATCTCCGCAAAGCTCGTCGCCAATCTCATAACCGCTGCCGGTGCCGACAGAGTCCTGACGATGGACCTGCACGCCGCGCAGATTCAGGGCTTCTTTGACATCCCTGTGGACAATCTCTCCGGCGGCAGCATCTTTGCCAAGCACTATATCAAGAAGCTGGGCAAGGGCAATGAAAACGTCATCGTCGTCTCGCCGGGCGTTGGGTCCGTTTGCGGGGGGCCCCACCTCCCC
>JAZUEY010000028.1:0-43170 GCA_045640405.1 Candidatus Limivicinus sp. | reverse complement strand
TTCCATCCGCCAGTTCTTTGCAGAGCATCCCGAGAAGTTCGACCCGCGCGAGTATCTCGGACCCGGCAGAGAGGCTATCAAGGCCATGGTAAAACATAAACTCGTTGACGTTCTTGGATGCAACGGAAAGGCCTGAACCTTAAGCTTTTAAACAACCTTTTAATTAAACATGGATAAATTGAGCAGCATATTTTATAAGACCCGTTTGTTCCGCATAATCGCCGCCATCGCTTTGATTGTGCTTGCATTCGTGCCGCTTTTCGGCCGGGGGATACAGATATTGCTGCTCATTTTTTCGGCTCTTTTCTGTGCGGGTGACATCTGGCTGGACGGCATGGCGCTGATGAAGAAAGGGGAGTACATCAATCCCTATTTTCTCGTTCTTTTTGTAACTCTCGTTCTATTTATCACGGGATTCATTTTCGAAGCGCCGATAGTGCTGCTGATGATGCATCTCGGGATGTTTGCTCTTGATGAGCTGACGGACATGACGAGGACAGTTGCTTTTAATAGGATGGGAGGGGAGAACCTCGACTGCGTAAATATGCTGTACGAAACCTTCGACAAGCCCGGTTGCGATAAGCTGCTGACGGAACAAACCGTAACGGCAAGTGTGAACCCGGTTTTCGTAATATCCTTCCTGTGCGCACTGGCATATGCGATATTTATGCCTTTTTTGAAAAATCTTACGGTGCAGGCCTCAATACACAGAGCGCTTGCCATGATTCTTGTCTCAACGCCCTTTGCTATGACGGCTTCCTTCCGTTCCATCGGTTCTGTGGCTCTTTGCCACTGTGCATCGAACGGAGTTGTTTTCTCCAATGCAGCTACTCTGGAGTGTCTGGAAGATGCCCGCATCGCGGTATTGGATGACAATATCCTGCAAGAGAAAAAGAATGCCGGCATCATCTATGCCAACTGTGCAAGGATGAATCACGATGCTTTTCTGAACTTTATATTCCATCTGGTATACGAATCGCAGCAGCCCTTTGCCATCGCGGTGAAGGATAGTGTAAAGGGGAGTTATGACCCGAATCTGATTAGCCAGATTACCGACATCCCGGGATACGGCATACAGGGTTTCGTTAACGGCATACGCGTAATCTTCGGAAACGACGCGTTGGTCACTAAACTCGGCGTGAACATAGCAGGGCAGAACAACCCGCTGCTTCGTGGGCAGTACTACTACCTATGCATTGAAAAGGATTGCATTGGAACTGTTGTAATATCGGATGATGAGGCCTTCGATTCGGCCGAAATAGTGACCGCTTTTGACGAAAATGGCATAAAATGCACATTATCTAGCCGATTTGATACCGAAAAGACGTCAAAGAAAGCAATTATCGGCATTTATTACCCCGAAAATCGCGAAATTTGCGCAAAAGACATTAACATCTGCATCAACAACATCCCAGATGAAAGGGACGATGCCACAGTTCTGCCGGACTGCATGAACAGTTTAACGATGATCCCATACATGAGCAGGAGAGTTAATGAAGTTGCCGTGCGCAATGCGTTCTTCGTGTTTATCGTAAAGGTTCTGATAATCGTAATGGCGATTCTTGGATTTGTTAATCCCTGGCTGGCAATTCTGCTGGACATTGCAGCAGCCTGTTTTTCAATTCTCAATGCGAACAGGGTAAGGGGTGCAAATATAATAAAATCTCGCATAATATAAATTTAACGAGATTTTATAGGTAAAAAAGCGCCGAATCATTATGTAATCCATTTTCAGAGGTTTTTATGACTTTAGATGAAATTAGCGACGCACCGGATATTTTAATGGAATTCCTCGAATACCATTCAACGGTACGCGGTCATTCCGACAAAACCATATCCGCTTATTATACGGACCTGAAAATTCTGTTCCGTTTTTTAAAGCAGCGCCGCCATCTGGTACCGACAACCACCCCTTTTGATGAAATAGACATCACCGATGTCGACCTGGACTTCATTGAGAATACGCGAATCGAAGAACTGTATCGTTATCAGTCTTTCAGTACGGAACCCGGCAAAAGTCTCGCGGCATCCAGCCGCTGCCGGCGGACATCCTCGGTTAAGTCATTTTTCAATTATCTGACTAACAAGCGTCACCTTCTCGAGCGCAACATAACACTGGAGCTGGACATGCCGAAACGCAAAGCTTCGCTTCCCAGATATCTCGAACAATCCGAATGCGAAACGCTCCTTTCATCTATAACAGGTCCTTATGGATACAGGGACTATGCCATCATCATGCTGTTTATGAGTTGCGGGCTCCGAATATCGGAACTCGTGGGCCTGAATCTCAGCGATGTATATGCCGACCATGTGCGCGTGCTCGGTAAAGGCAACAAAGAACGTATCGTCTATTTTGCCGAAGGCTGCCGTGAAGCTATCGACGATTATCTGGAAGTACGGGATGACGGGCATATCAAGGATGAAGCACGCAATGCCCTCTTTATCAGCCAAAAACACGGTCGCTTCGGTGCCCGTGGCATTCAGGAAATGCTCGAAAAACGGCTTCTGGAAGCCGGGCTGGACCCTACGCGATACTCCCCTCACAAGCTTCGCCACACGGCGGCCACGCTGATGCTTAAAAACGGTGTGGATACCAGGGCTTTGCAGGAAGTCTTAGGTCATTCCAATCTGGCTACTACGCAAATTTACACGCATATAGACAATTCGGCCCTTCACGAAGCAGCATTGGCAAACCCGATAGGACGTAAAAAGAAAGAAAAACAGGAAGATTAATCTCTTCCTGTTTTCTTTATGGCTTCGTGAACGTTTTTAACGGGAATCAGCTCGAGCCCCGGGAATTCGGCCAGCTCTCCCCTGACATGCGCCGGAATGACGCAGCGCTTGAATCCGAGCCTGGCGATTTCGCTCAGACGCTGATTGATGGCACTGACGGAGCGGATTTCGCCGGAAAGGCCAACTTCGCCGAGCGCTGCCAAATCCGTTCCCAGAGGAACATCGAGAAACGAGGATGCCAGCGCCAGAACCGTAGCCAAATCGGCCGCAGGTTCATCGAGATCCAGCCCACCGATAACGTTGATATAGGCATCACAGCTGTTGACGGGAAGCCCTCCCCGCTTTTCCAGCACGGCCAGAAGCATCGCAGACCGGTTGTAATCGATGCCGTTGGCTCTGCGGGAGGCATTATAACCATTAGATGGAGAAACTAGGGCCTGAATTTCGGCCAAAAGCGGACGGGAGCCCTCCATCACGCAGGTGACGCAGGTACCGGGAGCGTTATCCGGACGGCCACTGAGGAGCATTTCCGAGGGATTATCGACGCATTTCAACCCGCAGTCGCTCATTTCAAAGACACCGATTTCATTCGTGGATCCGAAGCGGTTCTTGGCGGCACGAAGAAGCCGGAAAGAAGTGTTGTTCTCACCCTCGAAATACAGCACACAGTCCACCATGTGCTCGAGAACCTTAGGGCCGGCTATACTGCCTTCTTTATTGACGTGACCTACGATGAACACTGTAATACCGCGCTCTTTGGCCACACGCATGATACGCATCGTGCACTCGCGAACCTGTGAAACGCTGCCCGGAGCGGAATCGCTCGTATAGTCCGACACGGTCTGTATCGAGTCGATAATCAAAATGTCGGGACTGATGTCGTCCAGACTGGCAATGACGGCGGAAATATCCGTTTCCGATAAGACGTAGAGATTCCTGGAATTCACGCCGAGACGGTTGGCCCGGAGCTTGAGCTGTCGCTCGGATTCCTCACCCGTGACATAGAGCACATTGAGTCCGTCCACCAAACCGCACATCTGCAGCAGAATGGTAGATTTCCCAATTCCGGGCGCACCGCCGACAAGAACCAGCGAACCTTCCACGGCACCGCCTCCGAGAACTCTGTCAAATTCCGAAATGCCGGTTGTAAAACGTATTTCGGAATCCGTATCCAGTTCGGTTATCAGCTTGGGCGCTTTTCTCTCAAGAGGCGTCTTGGCGCCGGATTTCTTTCCGTCGGCAAAAGTGACTTCCTTCAGAGTATTCCAGGAACCGCACTTTGGGCACTTCCCTGCCCAGTTCAAAGTCTCCCCTCCGCAATCCGTGCAGACAAATAAGGTTTTCGTTTTAGGCATAATTTACCACCTGAACGCCGGATTCTGCCGTGATAAACGGAATATTCCGGTATTTATCGCTTAATATGGCACATAGTTCCGGAATAACCGGATTCTCCGTGTTGAAATGGTCAGCATCAATGAGATTGATGCCGAGTTCCTTTGCCGCGAGCCAGACGTGATGCCCGACATCTGCGGTAACATAGGTATCGCATCCTTGCGCAACGGCATCGAAGAGCCCTTCATCTCCGGCTCCGCCTATACAGCCGATTCTATAAACCGGACGGCCGGCATCGTAATACCGGAATCCGGTATCGGAAAGCTGCTTTTTCAAAAACGGCAGATATTCGCTCATCGGCATCGGGTTTTCGAGATAGCCGACGCGCATATAATCCATCACCTGCTGATACGTGAGGACACCAAGCTTTTTGATAAGAACCTCATTGACAAGAACCTTGTCCAGATTGGTGTGCATGGAGAGGACGTTGATGTCATACTTGGCAAGTTTCATGAGCTTCCGGCCGGTAACATCCTCTGTGAGAACATTTTTAAAGGAACCGAATATCAGCGGATGATGCGTGATTATCAGATTGCAGCCCTTTTTATGCGCTTCTTCGATGACCTCAGACGTAGCATCAAGCGCTAAAAGGACCTTGGAAATCTCCGTATCGAGACTGCCGAAGAGAAAGCCGGCATTGTCGTAGCCTTCCTGCAGCTCCAGCGGAGCCATTTCAATTAAATATTCATATATTTCACGAATTTTCATAGATATTCCTCAATTCTTCCGCTATGGAACCGAAAAACTCGGAATCCGGTTTTTTGGCAAGCGATTCGATGGTCATTTGAACAAGCCTTTTATCCGGATACCGACCGACATAAAGCTCCGCGTCGCTGTAATTCTCGTTAATGCCGCTGAAGCGCACAAAGAGCACGGAATAAAGCCGTCCGCTGTCGGATACCGTGAGGTCTTCCAAAATGTTATATCCGTTATAGACAAGCCAGTAGCGAAGTACCTCGGCCTTCGTCATCGGCTGCAGTATCAGGCTGTAATCCGGGTTCATGGTCCATTCCGCCTCATCTAGAATGCGGCAGATGAGATCGCCCCCTATGCCGGCCAGAATGACGGTATCCGCTTCGGACCCGTCGCATTCGGAGAGCCCGTCACAAAGGCGGAATTCAATTCTCCCTTCCAAACCGGCCTCTACGGCATTTTTGTGGGCACTTTGCAACGGACCGGAATTGATATCGGTTGCAAGTATACGGCCCTTGTAGCCTCTCTGAGCGAGCTTGATAGGCACATATGCGTGGTCCGTACCGACATCGATGACACCGCGTCCCTCTTTTATCAAAGATAGTATTGTTTCAAGTCTTTCGGTCATATAAAAGATGCCGGACGAATCCGGCATTTAATCAGTTATTATAAAGTAGCGAGATAGGCTTCCAGCTCCGTAAGGAACTCGTCCGGGTCAACACCGTGAGCAGCGCAGGCCTGCTCGAGATTCTCTCCGCTGGCGAGGGCGCATCCCATGCAGTGCATGCCGATTGCCTGGAATGCCGGCATAGCTTCGGGACAATTTTCAACGATTTCAGAAATAAGGGTTTCTCTCGTGATTTCCATAAAATTTATCTCCAATTTTTAATTATAAGCATAGAAAGATTGGGGCGCTTTTCAGCGCCCCAAAATTCATCCGATAAGGGGGCTGATTAAGCCTGCTCGGCCTCTCTCATCTTAGCGAAGCACTCGCTGCAGTATACCGGGCGATCGGACTTCGGCTCAAAGGGAACCTTGGCTTCCCCACCGCAAGCTGCGCAAACGGCAGTAAAATATTCGCGGGGACCACGGGCAGCGTTCTTGCGAGCATCGCGGCATGCCTTGCAGCGCTGGGGCTCGTTCTGGAATCCGCGCTCTGCGTAAAATTCCTGCTCACCGGCGGTAAATACGAACTCGTTACCACACTCTTTGCATACTAATGTCTTGTCTTCGTACATTGGGGTCTTCCTTTTTAGAATAAAAAATTTATTTGAGTTCAGCTTGCGCTGTGTACTCTCGGATTAAGGGGCAGAAAGCTTGTTTCTGCTGCGCTGAATGGCGTTATACACCGAAGTGACGCTCTTATCCAGCTTGATTGCAATTTCGGAATGCGTGTATCCCTGAAGATAAAGGGAAAGCACGGAATACTCGAAGGCGGATAATTTATTGCGGATACTCTCCAGCAGGTCCTTATACACTTCCCTGTTGATGATTTCATCCTCGGCACTCGGAAGGGTATCTTCCGGGATGATATCTTCCATCGAAGTAAAAGCGGAATAGCCCTTGCTTTTGATGGTATCAATCAGGCGGCGGCGGATGCAGCTCTCGGCATATGTGGAGAACTGGGCCTTCCCTTCGGGATCATACGAACGAATGGCAGAAACCAATGCAATCATGCCTTCCTGGAATAAATCATCGCTGTCTCCACCCAGAAGGAAATACTGCCTGGAAAGAATCAGGACTTTTTTGGTATATTTTCTGACTAATTCCTCTTCTGTCATAAACCCTTCTACATCAGGTTAATAATAAGCATAATGTGGGGAAAAAGTCAAGAAAAATCACATTTCAAGCTGTTGTTGTCCATTAAATTCCAGCCCGAGGTGCTCATAGGCAAGCCTCGTAACGCAGCGGCCTCTCTGGGTACGCGTCATCATGCCGATCTGCAGAAGGTAGGGCTCGTAGACATCCTCCAGTGTAACGGATTCCTCGTTAATGGTGGCAGCCAGGGTATCGAGCCCGACAGGACCGCCGTTGTAATAATCGATTATGGCGCGGAGCATCTTTCTGTCGAGAGAATCAAGGCCGAGTTTATCGACTTCCATGCGGGAAAGCGCTTCATCGGCAACCTTGCGGTTGATTCTGCCCTCAGCTGTAACCTGCGCAAAGTCACGCACACGACGGAGGAGCCTGTTGGCGATTCGAGGCGTTCCTCTGGAACGCGAAGCAATCTCCTCGGCACCGCCTTCATCTATCTCAACGCCGAGTATACCGGCACTGCGCTGAATGATAAGCTTCAGTTCTTCGGTTGTATAGAGCTCCAGGCGAAGCGTAACCCCGAAACGGTCTCTTAACGGAGCCGTAAGCTGACCGGAACGCGTTGTGGCACCGATGAGAGTAAAACGCGGCAAATCAAGATGAATAGAGTTGGCGGAAGGACCTTTGCCAATGATGATGTCTATGGCATAATCCTCCATTGCGGGGTATAAGATTTCCTCATAGGCCCGGTTGAGACGATGGATTTCGTCAACAAAAAGAATGTCCCCTTCATTGAGATTCGTTAAAAGTGCCACGAGATCACCCGGCTTTTCAATGGCAGGACCGGAGGTGATGCGCATGTTGACATTCATCTCATTGGCAATGACGGAGGCAAGCGTCGTCTTACCGAGGCCCGGAGGCCCGAAGAGAAGAACGTGGTCAAGGCTCTCCCCTCTCATTTTGGCCGCATTCATAAATATCTCCAGATTGCCCTTGGCCTTCTGCTGGCCGATATACTCGCTGAGTTTCTTCGGGCGGAGATTACCTTCGTTCCCGTCTTCAGGCTGAATTCGGGTGGAGGTTACGTATTCGCTGTTTTCTTCGGAAAATGTAATACTCATAGTACTCTCAAATCATGTATTTCAGAACGGCTTTGATAATCTGCTCAGACGTCATGTCTTCGGTCTTGATCTGCTTGAGAATCGGAACCACATCCGTTGTGCTGTAGCCAAGCAGAGAAAGCGCGGCAAGCGCCTCGTCATAGGAAGCCCCCGTCGTCTGCGGAATAATCGCAGAACCGTCCACCCCGGCGGACTCTTTGGCAATCTTGTCTTTCAGCTCAAGAATGACGCGCTGAGCCGTCTTCTTGCCGATTCCGGGACAGGCCGTGAGCGAAGCTTCGTTACCGTTGACAATGGCGGCAGCCAGAGAATCCGGCGTGTTGTAGGAAAGAATGCTCATAGCGGCCTTCGGTCCAATGCCTGAGACGGAAATAAGAAGTTTGTAAAATCTCTTTTCGCTCTGAGTCAGAAATCCGTAAAGGTCAAAATGATCCTCTCCAATGGCTTCGGAAATGTACAGGCGGGAAATCTCTCCCGTCCGGAGTGCGGAGGCTGTATTAGGCGTTATATAGACTTCATAACCGACACCGCCGCAGTCCACCACGGCGAACTCGGGGTTCAGTTCGGTTATTTTTCCTTCTAATTGGTAGAGCATGGGGCATTTTCTCCTTTATACAAAAGCGACGTGGAGCTTCTGGCATGACAAAGAGCCAGAGCCACGGCGTCCGCGGCATCGTCCGGTTTCGGGATATTCTGCAGATTGCAGAGGCGCTTAATCATCTCCTGCACCTGCTTCTTGCCGGCGCGGCCATATCCGACGACGGACTGTTTAACCTGCAGAGGCGTGTATTCAAAAATGTCGACTCCGGCCTTACGACAGGCCAGAAGAATGACTCCCCTTCCGTGCGCAACCGAAATACCCGTTGTGATGTTGGTGTTAAAAAACAGCTCCTCAATGGCAACGGCATCCGGTTTGGCGGCTTCCAGAAGCTGCGAAAGGTCGTTATAAATGGTCTCCAGGCGCTCGGAAAGCACCGTATGCGCCGGCGTTTCTATCACACCGCACTGCAGCAGTCTATAGGTGTTTTTATTAAAATCGATAAGCCCGAAGCCGATAGTGGCAATCCCCGGGTCAATGCCGAGTATTCTCATAACGTGAAAATTTTAGCATAAAAAAAGATGCAAAACAACTGTTTTGCATCCCGTGAGATTCTTATTTGGCGTGCGGATGTGCACTGTTGTATACATCCTTTAGCTGCTTTTTTACGAGATTTGAATAGACCTGCGTTGAAGAAATATCGGCGTGGCCGAGCATTTCCTGAATGGCATGAATGTCGGCTCCGTTTTCGAGCAGATGCGTGGCAAAGGAGTGACGCAGAGTGTGCGGTGTGATGTCTCTTTCGATGCCGGCTTTATTGGTGTAGTACTTAATAATCTTCCAGAATCCCTGGCGGGACATTCTCTCCCCGCTTACGTTGACGAACAGCGCCTGTTCCTCGGGGTCGGCCACCATCTGAGGCCTGACCAGCTCGAGATACTCGGAAAGGGCCTTGACGGCTGCCGGGTACATCGGAATAGCTCTCTCCTTGGTTCTGGAGTGACAGCGGATAATGCCGGCACCCAGGTTGACGTCGTTCACGTTCAGATCTATAAGCTCCGTAACACGGATTCCCGTAGCATAGAGAAGCTCCAGCATGGCCTTGTCGCGGTAACCCTTGGCATCGACGCAGTTGGGCTGAGCCAGAAGAAGGTCAACTTCCTCGGCAGTCATGATTTCCGGAAGCTTCTGCGTGCTCTTGTCGGGTGTCAGCTTCATGGCGGGATTCTTCTTCAGGTACTGACGGATGCAAAGGAAGGTGTACAGACACTTGATGGAAGCGATGCAACGGGATACCGTTGCAACGGACTTGCCTTCTCCCCTGAGCATGCCGATATAACCTTCAAGGTCAGAATCGGTAGCGGATTCGATTGTATGCGAGGTGTTGGAATCAAGATAATCGCAGAGCTGTCTTATATCGCGAAGATACGAAGCAAGCGTATTATCAGATGCTTTCTTGTCATTCCTGAGGTATTTTTCAAACAGATCCAATACTTCTGCGTTTGACAAAATTGGCACCCTCTTTCTCTTGGTTTACAAACTTAACATAATTGAGTGATGACAATATATTACAAATTGGAAAAATTATCAAGTACTTTTTACAAAAAAATAAAAAATAATTTCCAATTTTATGTCAACGCAACATATAATAAACCGCAGAATCATACGGATTCTGCGGTCTCGTTATCTTTTTTATGGAAATCAGCTTATGTCAGTTTTCTTATACAGTAAACAAAATTATTACTTCTTGGCCTTGGGCTGAGCCTTGGCAGCCTCTTCGGCTTCCTGTTTTGCGGTGGTGGAAATAGCCCACTTCTTGAGCTGAACGCGAACTCTGTCTTCGCCGGTCTCGATGGTGACGGTGTCTTCGGTAATCTGAACGACTTTGCCGGTGATGCCACCGATGGTGGTGATTTCATCGCCGTTGGAAAGGCTGCTGCGCATTTCCTCGGCTGCCTTCTTCTTTTTGTTTTCCGGACGAATAATCAGGAAATAGAAGATGGCGAACATGGCAACGATCATAATAATCATGGACATGGAACTGCCTTCGGCTGTTGCCGGTGCGGCGGTAAGAAACGTATTGAACATGGTGAAAACCTCCAAAATTAATTCGATTGATTATACATTTAATTATATGCGGGTGTCAAGAACGGAGACATAGCGGGCTCTGAACTCTGCATAGCTCCCCTGCTCGATGTTTCTGCGGATTTCTTCCATCAGATTGTTATAGAAATACAGGTTGTGCATAACCGTCAGGCGAAGGCCGAGAGCTTCCTTGGCAGCCAGAAGATGGCGGATATAGGCTCTGGAATAGCGGCGGCATACCGGGCAGTCACAGCGGACATCAATGGGATTTTCGTCGCTGATGTATTTTTCGTTCTTTATGTTGATAATGCCATCCCAGGTGAAGAGATGCCCGTGGCGTCCGTTGCGCGCCGGCATAACGCAGTCAAAGAAGTCAACACCGCGATATACACCCTCTATGATATTGCCGGGTGTCCCGACACCCATTAAATAGCGGGGTTTGTCCTTCGGCATATATTCCTCAACGGCTTCGATGGTATCATACATCTCCTGATGCGTTTCACCGACAGCGAGGCCGCCTATGGCATAACCGGGCAGGTCGAGTTCGGCTATTTCCTTCATGTGGTCAATGCGAATGTCGTGGAATATCGAGCCCTGATTGATGCCCCAGAGCATCTGACCGGGATTGACGGCATCTTCCTCGTTGTCATAAGCCTCGAGGGCTTCCTTGCATCGAATGAGCCAGCGAGTGGTTCTCTCCACGGATTTTTTTACATATTCTTTCGGAGATGGAATTTCGATGCATTCATCAAACGCCATCGCTATGTCCGAGCCGAGATTCGCCTGGATGCGCATGCTCTGTTCGGGGCCGATGAAGAGATGTCTGCCGTCGATGTGACTGTTGAAAGCGACGCCTTCTTCCGTTATCTTGCGGAGCTTGGCAAGGGAGAAAACCTGAAATCCGCCGCTGTCCGTGAGGATTGGTCCGTTCCAGGTCATGAACTTATGCAGACCGCCCATCGATTTAATGAGTTCGTCGCCGGGACGCACATGCAGATGATAAGTATTGCTGAGCTCCACCTGTGTTTTAATGTTTTCAAGATCTTCCGCCGCCAGGCCGCCCTTTATGGCTGCCACAGTACCGACGTTCATAAAAACCGGTGTCTGTATAGAGCCGTGCGGGGTTTCAAATTCGCCCCGTCTGGCTTTTCCTTCCTGATTCAGTATCTTCATGATATAAACATTGCGTCTCCGAATGAGAAGAATCTGTATTTTTCATCCACTGCTATGTTGTATGCATTTAGTATGTTCTCTCTGCCGGCCAAAGCGGAGACAAGCATAATCAGCGTGCTTTCGGGCAGATGGAAGTTGGTAATGAGCGCATCGATGCATTTAAAACGATAACCGGGATAGATGAAAATATCCGTCCAGCCGGATGAGGGTTCAAGAGTTCCGTCTTCTTTTGCAAAACTTTCAAGAGTACGGCAGGAGGTCGTTCCGACAGCTATGACTCTGCCGCCGTTTGCTTTTGTTTCATTAACAGCCTTGGCTACATCCTCTGGAATAATACAGAATTCCGAATGCATAGGGTGATCTTCTATGTTATCATCCTTGACGGGCCGGAAGGTACCGAGGCCGACGTGGAGTGTAACAAAGACAACTTTGACTCCCTTTGCACGGATTTCGTCCAAAAGCTCGTTTGTAAAATGCAGCCCGGCCGTCGGAGCTGCGGCACTGCCGAGTTCTTTGGAGTAAACCGTCTGATATCTCTCCGGGTCATTCAGCTCCTCTTTAATATACGGAGGAAGCGGCATTTTGCCGAGTCGTTCGAGAATTTCGAGGAAAATGCCTTCATATTCGAAGCGGACGATGCGGTTGCCGCCTTCAATCACCTGCTCGACAACGGCCTTCAGCTCCCCGTCTCCGAAAAGGATTTCCTGTCCCGGTCTCGTTTTTCTGCCGGGACGGGAAAGGCATTCCCAGCGTCCCTCGCCGAGATCTCGCAGGAGCACGAGCTCTATGGCTCCGCCGGTGGGTCTGCTTCCAATCAGTCTGGCTGGCAGAACACGGGAATTATTCAGAACAAGGCAATCGCCTTCTTTCAGAAAAGAAGGCAGATTATAAAAATGACTGTGTTCTACGGCACCGGTGTTCCTGTTCAGCAGAAGAAGCCGGGAACCGTCTCTTTTTTCAATCGGAGTCTGTGCGATGAGCGACTCCGGAAGGTCAAACCAGAAATCAGATTTTTTCATAGAGATATTTATATTTCAGTGCCGAGAAAGAAATCGGCCCGGAAATGTCATAATGTTTGTCGCCTATATGCAAAATCAGCAGATTCCGCTGGTTGATGGCAACCCCGTCAATATCGCGGAAGTAAAGACTCTCACTGCCAAGCTGCAGTCTGTCTCGGTATGCTTCAAGATGCGTTTCGACCGTACGGATGACGTTATGATGCGTATCGATTTCCTTGAGCGTCACATCGTCCTCAAATAGCAATTCTTCCCCTTCGCCGGAGGAGATTTCGGATATATAACGTCTGTTATCCAAATCAAGTTCCGTAATGGTATGCACGGTTCCGTCATCAAAACGAAGATAACCGTAATCGTCGTATTCGGCGGAAAATCCGCAGTCGCAATAGAAGCGGTCTCCGACGGAATGCAATGTACCGATTTTCCCGCAGGAAGGACAGCGAAACAGCGCAGACTCCAGACCAAGGGCTCTGTCTTTTCCGATATAGGTCTGTTGCTCCGTCTCCTGACGCAGATAGGCATCTTCGTAAATGTCATTATGAATGACGGCATTGACGGCGTCTTCCTGCATGGGCGCAAGCTGCTCTGGGGAATAGACGTTAACCACCTGGCCGTAAACTTTACCTTTACGCACGCCTTTTCCCCAGCGGGGCGATGCAAAGTATCCGCCGTTGATTCTGTATGTTACCAGCGTGGCGCCGCTCTTTTTGGCCAGCTTCCCGATTGTCGAAACAAATTCGTTGGTCTGCCCGTTGAAGGAACGGTTTCCTTCCGGAAATACCGCAACATTATGGCCTCGTTTAAGCTTGGCGAGCATTTCCTTCACCGTGTTGATGCCGAGCTTGCCCTTATAGTGCACAATGGGATCAAAATACCGGCGGACCCACCAGCCGAGGAACCCCATGCGCGTTATCGCTTCCGTGGCGACAAAATAGATAAAACTCTTCTTTCGGTGCAGGGAGTTGGCAATAAAAATCGGGTCAAAATCCGTGTTATGATTGCTCACCAGCAGATATGGTTCCGGAACTTCGCGCAGGTCATCACAGACGAAATTAAGCTTCCGTCTTACCCAGGGAACGATAAGCAGGTAAAAGAACCTGTATGCTCGAATATGTCTTTTATGAGCTCTCTCCTCGGGCATGAAACCTCCTTGAAAAAAATGCGGGTGACAGGACTTGAACCTGCACGCCTCTCGGCACGAGAACCTAAATCTCGCATGTCTGCCAATTCCATCACACCCGCTAATATAATTAAAACTACTTGCAAAATAACAAGTAGTTTATGGAGCGGCTTACGAGGCTCGAACTCGCTACCTCCACCTTGGCAAGGTGGCGCTCTACCAGATGAGCTAAAGCCGCAGAACCTTTGTTATTCTAACACAAATTTATCAGTTGTCAAGAAAAACCGTGCTCGGCAAAAGAATAAGTATCTTCTCCTGCCACGATAATATGATCGGCCAATTCAATGTCGATTTCATAAAGGGCTTTCCGCAGTGCCTGGGTTACGGAACGGTCGGCCTCGGAGGGCTGAGCCGCCCCGGACGGATGGTTGTGCGCAACAATGACAAGAGCTGCATTGGAACCGAGAGCCAATCGCGCAATCTTACGCGTATTGACGTTAACGGAACCAGCACTTCCCTCTTCCACATAGGCGCTGTAGCAGACGCTGCCGTCATGCCGAAGACAGATGAGATAGAATCTCTCATCGGGAAGACTGCGCATTCTGGAAAGAACATAACAACGAACATCTTCACTGCTTAAAAGCTTCTCGCTTTCGAAGCGTTCACTGCGACGCCAAACTTCCGGCAACATGTTGAGAAACACGGCCGTACTCTCGCCTATTCCCTCAATCTGCTGCAGTTCGTTTACGGAGGCGGAGAATACACCTTTAAGCGAACCGAACCGGTCGAGTAAGGCGTGGGCAAGCGGATTGGTATCAACTCTCGGAATACAATAAGTCAGTAGGAGCTCAAGCAGATGCAGGTCCGAAAACCCGTTGAGCCCCGATTTCAAATAATCCTCACGGAGTCTTTTTCTGTGTCCTTCGGCCATCAGACGGTTCCGTTGATATCCAGGGTTGCGTAGGCATTGAGATCCGTTCCGGCCGTATGACCGGCCAGATATTCAAAATATCCCTGTGCACCAATCATAGCCGCATTGTCTCCGCACAGACGAAGCGGCGGAACAAAGAGCTCCAATTCCTTTTCTTTAGCAAAGGCTTCAAAATCAGCCCGAATCATAGAGTTGGCAGCAACGCCTCCGGCAATGACAAGCTTCGTAAAACCGGTGTTTTCGACGGCAAGAGCCGTCCTTGTAAGCAGAGCATCGGATACAGCTTTTGTGAAGGAGGCTGCAAGAGAAGCTCTGTCGAGTTCCTTTGTATTATGGACCAGGTTGATAACAGCCGTTTTCAGTCCGGAAAAGCTAAAATCATAAGGGTTTTCGGCTATATGGCTCTGCGGAAAGCTGTACTTATGACAGTCACCCGTCTTGGAAAGCTCATCGATCGGCTTTCCGCCGGGATAAGGCAGACCGAGAACTCGTGCCGTCTTGTCAAAGCACTCTCCGGCGGCATCGTCGCGAGTAGAACCGAGAATTTTCATATCCGTATAGTCGCGCACTTCGCAGAGAATAGTGTTTCCGCCGGAAATAGCCAGACAAAGGAAAGGTGGCTCCAGCTCCGGATAGGCCAGATAGTTGGCCGCAATGTGTCCTCGGATGTGATGCACGGGAATCAGGGGAACATTCAGTGCAAAGGCGGCAGACTTGGCAAAATTTACCCCGACGAGCACGGCACCGATGAGGCCCGGCGCATAGGAGACGGCTATCGCATCAATGTCCTTTCTTTCAAGCTTGGCTTCGGAAAGCGCTCTTTCCGTAAGCAGAGAGATGGCTTCCACATGAGAGCGGGAAGCGATTTCGGGAACAACACCGCCGTAAACGGCATGCAAATCCGCCTGGGAGAATATCTGATTGCTCAGGATATTTCTTCCGTCTTCGACAATGGCAACTGCGGTCTCGTCGCAGGTTGATTCAAAAGCAAGTATCTTCAATTCTTATCAAACCTCAAAGTCATAATAAGGGCATCTTCTTTGGGAGCCGTGTAATAGTTATGCATTTCGCCGGCAATTTCAAAACCGTGTTTTTTATAGAGTGCAATAGCCGCTTCGTTGCTTTTACGAACTTCTAGTGTTACAAAACTCAGATCGTTGTATTCATCGACAAGCTTCCAGATGAGCATGTCGGCAATTCCCTGCCGTCTTACATCACCCCGGACACAGATGTTGGAAATATAACCCTCGTCCAGTACTTTCCGGATGCCGACATAGCCGAGAACCTCGTCATCGGCCGCAACGAGAATTTCCTCGTCACGCAGCTGGCTCAGAGAATGAGGACGTGTAAAGTACTCCTCCTCCATCTTGAGTATGGCATCATAATCCGATTGCAGTGCGTATCTGACTTCTATGTTTTTCATCTCAGTGAGCCTCCCACCAGGATTTTCCGCAGCCAGTTTCAACAAGCAGCGGAACAGGAAGAGAGGCAACTCCTTCCATACAGGATTTTAATATGTCTTCTACAATATTTTTCTCGCTATCGGGGCATTCGACAATCAGTTCATCATGCACCTGCAGAAGAAGCTTTGCCCGGGTACCCTCGAGCGCCTTGTCTACGGAACACATGGCCATTTTCATAATGTCGGCAGCCGTTCCCTGTATCGGCATATTGAGAGCGATTCTTTCACCAAACTGACGCATGTTGAAATTGGAACTTTTAAGCTCGGGTATGTCTCTGCGGCGGCCGTAAAGAGTGGTAACAAACCCATCCTCATAAGCCTTGGCCTTAATGGCATTCATATAGGCACGTACTCCTTCAAATCTGGCAAAATAAGCCTCCATATAGGCTTTTGCCTCTTTTGGGGTTACACCAATGTCATTGGAAAGAGAAAACGCAGAAATGCCGTAAATGATGCCGAAATTAACGGCCTTGGCTCGGCTTCTTAAAACGGAATCAACCTGCGACAGCGGAACATTGAAAACTTTGGAAGCCGTAACAGCATGAAAATCTTCACCGGAATTAAAAGCTTCTATCATGTTCTCATCCCCCGAAATGGCGGCGAGAAGACGAAGCTCAATTTGGCTGTAGTCGGCATCTACCAGCACGTTGCCCTCATCCGCTATGAACATCTTCCGCAGTTCGGAACCAGACTCTTTGCGTATGGGAATGTTCTGCAGATTCGGATTGACGGAGGAAAGCCTTCCGGTAGCGGTCACCGTCTGCTGAAAGGTAGTGTGAATTCTTCCATCTTCAGCTATGAATTCCCGGAGTCCGTCCGCATAGGTACTCTTGAGCTTAGCCAGTTCGCGGTAATCCAGAATATCCTCGATAATTGGATTGAAAAATCGCAGTTCCTGCAGAACTTCGGCCGCAGTACTTCCCTTTTTGCTGTTCGGCAGATGCATTTCGTCATAAAGAACGGCGGACAGCTGCTTGGGGCTGTTGATGTTGAACTCATGTCCGGCCTGGAACCAGATGTTGGATTGCAGTGCTTCGATTTTCTCTCCGAGTTCAAGACTGAAAGATTCCAGCGCCTCTCTGTCCGTCCGGATACCGTTATTTTCCATCCGTGCCAGAACACGTGCGAGCGGGAGTTCAAGCTCATAATACAGTTTATCGAGGCCAAACTCTTTGAGACGGGCATTCAGTTTTGCATAAGAAGCTTTTTTATCGTATTCTTTCGCGGTCGGATTGATTAAATATTGGGCAATGGTTGTATCAAAGACATCGCCCTCGAATCCTTCCCTGTAAAGTGCTTTTACGTCATCGGTGACGGTTATTCCCTCGGGAACAACTTCGGCTTCCTCCTCTTCGGCTATCTCAATGTTTGTTGGAGGTATACGCCAGCGATCAATGATTTTATTAAGTCCGAGTTGCGCCAGAAATGAATGCAGGGACGGGTCATATTCTTTTTTGAACAGAGCCTCTTCAGGGCTGAAATCCAGCGGAACCTCACGGAAAATGGTTGCAAGCCAATAGGAAGTTCTGGCGCTTTCGGTTCCGGCCAGCAGTTTCTTCCTGACACCGTCTTTCACATCGAGAGAATCCGGATCTTTCAAAATAGACTCAAGATTGCCGAACCGGCGTACAAGGTCCAGAGCCGTTTTCTCACCGATGCCAGGCACACCCGGGATGTTATCGGACGAATCACCCATAAGCGCCTTCAGGTCAATAATGCCGGATGGTGCAAAACCGTATTCTTCATAAAAACGTTCGGGCGTATAGACAACATCCTCGCTGGTTTTAATGAGACATACTTTTGTTCTTTCAGAAACAAGCTGAAGAGAATCTCTGTCTCCTGTTACAACGATGCACTCCCAGCCCTGCTTTTCGCATATATCGGCAACCGTACCGAGAATGTCATCGGCCTCATAGCCTTCCTTTTCCAGAATGGCAATACCCATTTTTTCGAGAATGCTTTTGAGAATCGGCATCTGCACGCATAAGTCATCCGGCATCGGCTTTCTCGTTGCCTTATATTCCGCATTGGCTCTGTGCCGGAACGTGGGTGCATGTACGTCAAAGGCAACACATACGGCATCGGGACTATAATTGTCCACAATGCGGCGAAGGATGTTGAAAAAACCGAATATGGCGTTGGTCGGCGTACCGTCCGGCGCATTGAGCATCCGGACGCCGAAAAAGGCTCTGTTGACTATGGAATTTCCGTCGAGGATGATTAACTTCATTTTATTCCCCTGAGTCTGATAATTTCATCACGCAGCTGTGCGGCCAGTTCGTATTCCAGCATCGATGCGGCAAGCTTCATCTGCTTTTCGAGCTTTTCTATGGCTTCCAGCCGTTCGTGCTGCGTCATTTTGACTCCTTTTTCGTTCTTTGCGATTTCGGAGGAAATCTCGATGATATCGTGAACATCCTTCACAATGGTCTTCGGAACGATGTTGTTGGCAGTATTATAGGCCTCCTGCTTTTCACGGCGACGATTTGTTTCATCAATACAAATCCGCATGGAGCGGGTTATGCTGTCAGCATACATAATGACTTCTCCCTCGGCATTTCTGGCGGCTCTTCCGACCGTCTGTATAAGAGAGGTCTCGCTGCGAAGGAAGCCTTCCTTGTCCGCGTCCAGAATAGCAACCAGACCGACTTCCGGAATATCGAGCCCTTCACGAAGAAGGTTTATGCCGATAAGCACATCGAACTTATTCAAACGGAGGTCCCGAATGATTTCCATTCGCTCGATGGTGCCTATGTCTGAATGCATGTAACGACAGCGGATTCCGATGTTTGTAAGATAATCCGTCAGGTCTTCTGCCATTTTCTTCGTGAGAGTCGTTACAAGCGTCTTATAGCCGGCTTCCGTTTTTTCATGAATGGCATCAATCAGATCATCCACCTGATTCTGCACGGGTCTGACGCTGATTATCGGATCAAGAAGCCCTGTTGGGCGAATGACCTGTTCGGCAATCTGTCCGGCACGGGTTCTCTCGTAATCCCCGGGAGTAGCCGAAACATAGACTCTTTGATGTATCCTTTGTTCGAATTCTTCGAATTTAAGAGGACGGTTGTCAAAAGCGGAAGGCAGGCGGAAACCGAAATTAACGAGGCTTTCCTTACGGGCTCTGTCTCCGTTGTACATCGCATGCACCTGTGGAAGCGTAACGTGGCTCTCATCTACAAACAGGAGAAAATCGTCGGGAAAATAATCCAGAAGCGTCATCGGCGGGCTTCCGGGGGCACGATTGGCAATCTGCCGGGAGTAGTTTTCTATGCCGCTGCAGAAACCGAGTTCCTGAAGCATTTCGATATCGTATTCCGTTCTCTGGCGGATGCGCTGTGCCTCAATCAGCTTGTTCTTTGCCTTGAACATCGCTTCCTGTTCGTCGCACTCAAGACGTATTCTCTCAATGGCGGCCTTAAGCTTATCGCTGGAGGTAACATAGTGGCTGGCGGGATATATAACTACATGCGACAGATTCTTTTCGGCGCGGCCCGTGAGCGGCTGAATCTCGCTGATTCGGTCTATTTCATCCCCAAAATATTCCACGCGAATGGCTTTGTCTTTCCAATAAGCCGGGAAAATATCAACCGTATCGCCGCGAACGCGAAAATTATTGCGTTCGAATGCCATGTCATTTCTCTCGTAACGGGCATTAAGCAGGCTTCGCATAAGCTCATCCATCGGAAGCGTCTGGCCGGGACGGATGCTGGTTGCCATGTTCATAAAATCGTCCGGCTCTCCGAGACCGTAGATGCAGGAAACGGAAGCAACGACGATAACATCGCGTCTCTCCAGCAGAGAAAACGTTGCGGAAAGGCGCAAACGGTCTATTTCATCATTGATGGAACAGTCTTTTTCGATATAAGTATCGGTATGTGGAATATAGGCTTCGGGCTGATAATAATCATAATACGATACAAAATATTCAACGGCGTTTTCTGGGAAAAAATCCCTGAACTCGGCACAGAGTTGTGCGGCCAGCGTCTTATTGTGAGCCAGGACCAAAGTCGGCCGGTTTACTCTGGCAATGACATTGGCCATTGTGTATGTTTTGCCGCTGCCGGTAACGCCGAGAAGAACCTGTTCGTCAAGCCCGTTTTCAATGCCGGAAACAAGCGCATCGATAGCCTCGGGCTGATCACCCGTAGGCCTGTATTGTGACACCAACTTGAATTTATCCATACTGCTTGATATAATATCACAAAATATTTAGTAAAGGAATTACATTATGACAGCAAATGCAGCAGCTATTTGGATAAACACCGTGTTTGCCAATTTTGACACGGCCATAACGCTTTTCATACATCAGCTTTACGGTCTCGCCGGCGGAATTCTGACCCCATTTTTCGAATTCATCTCTTTCCTGGGGCATGACGGAATACCGCTCATTATTCTTGCCGTTATCCTTATGTGCTTTAAAAAAACGCGTCGGTTCGGAATAGCTATGGGTATCTCGCTCGCAATCGGAGCACTGATAACAAACTGCGTTCTTAAAGTAGTTATTGCAAGACCCCGGCCTTATGCGGATCAGAACTCGATTTACTACGCCATCTGGCAGAAAGTCGGCATGCATACAGAGTCCGATAAGTCTTTCCCATCCGGTCATACGACAGCGGCCTTCGCTGCCATGACGGCCGTTTATCTGACCGGCAACCGAAAGTATTCCTGGACGGCTTTCATCTTTGCCTTTCTTATGGGCATATCCCGCATCTATCTTGCGGTGCACTTCCCTTCGGATGTTCTTGGCGGAGTCATCGTAGGTCTGTTTGCTGGAATTGTCGGAACCCTGATTGCTTCCAAACTTCCGAGCAAAATATACGGCAGGAAGTTTTACGAGCTCTCGTTCCGAACGCCGGATAAAAAGACTGTAAAGGGTGATTCGTATGAAAATGATTTCAATTCCTCCGATAAAATTGGCCGTGTGACCTTCGGTAATCTCGGTCTCTACTGGAAAGACCTCGGGAAATACTATTTCTGCGAATATCCCTATATTGACAATGCATTCAACCGCATTTCGGAATGTTCGGAGGACGAGTTTTCTCAGAATTATTCTTACTGGAGATTGATTCTGGAACATGCCGGAAAAGAATTCGCCAATCTGATTATAGATAAAGAAGAAGACGCCAAAGCGGCGCTGGAAAAACTCAAAGAGAAAACCGGGCTTTCATAAGCCCGGTTTTTTTAATAATTATTTTTTTCTGTTCTTTTTATTAAAATCTTTAATGGCCTTTTCCGTCAAGGCTTCGAAATCGGCGCGGATGGCGTTATCAATGGCAACATCGGCCGGCTTCACTTTCCCACCGTCATCTTCATTGCTATCGTCATCGAGTATGTCCGTTTCTGAAACAAGTTTGTCTCTGTAGCTGCTCATTTTTCCCATTTCTTCTTCATCGAGAATCGGCCAGCCCGGATTCATGTCTTTCAGTTCATTCAGTACTATGCGGGAAATGACGAGCCTTGCATACCACTTGTGATCGGCCGGAACAACATACCAGGGTGAATGCTCTCTGGCCGTTTTATTGATGCACTTTTCATAAGCATCCATGTAATCGTCCCAATACTCGCGTTCCTCTATGTCGCCGGATGAGAACTTCCAGTTTTTCTTTGGGGTATCGATTCTGGAAATAAAACGCCTTGCCTGTTCGTCTTTGCTGACGTTAAGGAAAATCTTTACAACGCGGATACTGTTATCCCAAAGATATTTTTCAAAATTACGGATGGCTTCATAGCGGTTGTCTATGATGCTGTCCATTTCAATTCTATCGGCGAAAAGATTATTCTCGTAAATCTTATGAACCTTCTGCACAAGGACGTCTTCGTAATAACTGCGATTGAGAATGCTGATGTGGCCTTTCTCCGGCATGGCACGCCAAAAACGCCAAAGAAAATCATGTCTGTTCTCCTCGGAACTGGGAACCTTAAAACTGTGTTCCGAAACCCCCTGCGGACTCAGGCAGCTTAGCACGGCACGCACAGCGCCATCCTTGCCGGCAGCATCCATTGCCTGAAAAACAAAAATGATGCCCTCCTTCTGTTCGGCAAACAGCTTCTGCTGATACTCATTAATCTTTTCGAGATTCTTTGTGAATTCCTTCAATGACTCGTGCCGGCTGTTGAATTCCCCTTTATCGGCGCAGTCAAAATTCTTGATTTTGAACTTTTTGGAACCGTCATATTTGTAATCTGTCATTTATCAATACCTCATAATTATAATTTATGTAATTATTATAAACATAATCCATTATTTTTACAAACAAAAAAGGAGTGCTTCTGGCACTCCTTTCAAAGTTTTTTTCAAATTTATGCTTTGGATTCGAGGTCTCCGAGGTCCTTGGCTTCCTCGTTCAGACGACCCGTACGGTCAAGATAGAAGGCCGCATCAGCTGCCTCGGTATAAGGCGCCAAAAAGAGCGGACCGGCAGGAACGATACCGGAGAGAATAATCCAACCAATGAAGCTGAGATCGAGTTTAAAGAGCGCCCACTTGTTTCCCTTCATCAATTCACGGGACTTTTTCATGGCTTCCGTTGCTTTCAGTTCGGGATTCTCCGCCAGTATGTATTCGGATTGGGAATACATAAGACCCACAATGATACCCGGAACAATAAAGAGAATAGAGCCGATTGTAATGAGTATACCTCTGAGGATATCCATCCAAAGAGATTTCCATACAATGTTGGTACGGGAGAATAGCAGGTTCATAGTCGGTTTCTCAACACCGGTGAAAAGATCCATGTTGAATCGACGGTATCCAAGTTTAATGGCAAAGCCAAGAATCGTCATGCCGATACCGATAATGATAATGGCTGCAACAACAATAAAGATGGCAATTTTCCCGTTATCGGGGAGATCAATGAAAATCTGTTCGGTTTTCTCGCCAACGTCCTGTACATGGCCGGCTGCACCGGAAGAAGTGCCGAAAGAGAGAACTCCGAACACGGAGGCAATGAGAGCGGCCAGAACCGTCCACCAATAACGCCCTTTAAGAGCATTCCAAGCTTTTTTTCTTAACTGTTTAGAATTCATGTTTATTTCCTTTCCGGAATAACAATTCCTAAAAGCGGTTTGTTTACATCTGCATATCATAATACGCACTTTTAAAACAAATGCAACAAAGATTCAAAAAATAGCATTTTCCTAATAATGTATCTATTTATTTTTTTCCACTTTCTATGATATAATTCATCCGCTATAAGTAATTAAAGGAGAATTATCCATGAACCTTAAGATGTCCGAAAAACTCATTCGCCCGGATTTTCAGGGTGAATTCACAGCAAGTATTCTTGCAGCTGCCGCTTCTCCCGATTTAATTTCCTTCGCCGGCGGTCTTCCGAACCCCGTATCATTCCCTGTTGCCGAAATGGAAAAGGCCACACAGAAGGTACTTGAAGAGAACGGAGTCATTGCTCTCCAGTACAGTGGAACCCAGGGTTACAAACCTCTCCGTGAGTGGATTGCAAAGCGCTATGAAACAATGGGCGTCACGGGGGTTGAAGCCGATGACATTATCATTACCAACGGTTCGCAGCAGGTTCTCACAATGTTTGGTGCCTGCATGCTTGATCCCGGTGATAAAGTTATTGTAGAAAATCCGACGTATCTTGTTGCTCTCCAGTCCTTCCACTTTTTCGATCCGGAAGTCCTGCCTGTCACTATGAACAGCGACGGAATCGACTGTGCCGAACTCAAAGCAACCATCGAAGCGAACCCCGATGCAAAATTTGCCTATATTATTCCCAACTTCCAGAATCCGACCGGTCTCAGCTACAGCCAGGAAGTACACGACAAGGTGGTTGATATTTTCAAAGGAACCAACATCCTCGTTCTTGAAGATAATCCTTATCGCGAACTGCGCTTCGCAGGAACCGCTACGGACAGCTTCGGCAAAGAACTCGGCGAACAGTGCTGCATGCTGGGTACTTTCTCAAAAATCGTCACGCCGGGCATGCGCATAGGCTGGGTCTGTGTACGCAATGCGGAACTCAAAGCAAAGTTGCTCAGCTATAAAGCCACGGCAGACCTGCACACCAACATCTTCTCGCAGATGGTTCTGGCCGAGTATCTGGCAGCTAACGATATCGACAAGCACATTGAAAAAACCAAGGTACTCTACAAGCAGAAAGCCGAATTAATGATGGATTGCATGCGCAAATACCTGCCGGCCGGTGTTGAGTTCACTCCCACCGAGGGCGGTATGTTCCTCTGGGCAAAGCTTCCGAACGGCATGAGCTCCGTAGACCTTTATCGCATTGCTCTTGCAAGAGGTGTTGCCATCTGCCCGGGTGATCCTTTCTATGAGAAAGAACGCAACGTAAGCACATTCCGAATCAATTACTCCAACAGCACCGACGAAAACATTGAAAAAGGAATCAAGATTCTCGGTGAGGCCTGTGAGGAAATGCTTAAATAAAAGAAATAGCGGACGAAGAAATTCGTCCGCTATATTTATACAATTTAAACTCTGACGAGCACAACACCGACGAGCGTTCCAATCAGCGCAAGCGCACCAGGAGCTTTGGACTTCCACATCAGGAAGGATTCGGGAAACAGTTCGCCGAAAACAACATACAGCATGGCTCCGCCGGCAAAGCTGAGAGAAAGAGAAAGCCAGACCGGGCTTAAAAGTCCAAGACTGTAGCCAATAATGGCACCAATTACCGTCGGAACACCGGAAAGAGCTGTAATGCCTACGGCTTTCCATTTATTCATACCGCCGGAAATCAGTGGAACCGAAACGGACATGCCTTCCGGAATGTTATGAAGACCGATTACAACCGCAATGATAAAACCGGCTCCGCCTATGATGTCACCGGCATCTCCGGCATAAGATGCACCGATTACCATGCCTTCCGGCATGTTATGAAGTGCAATGGCACAAGCCATCACAACACCTGCCACGAAGAGCTCATAGCTTGAACCGCTTTTTTTATGCAATTCGAAATGGTCTTCGTGAATCAGTTCATCCAGGGCATCCGCTGTCTGCGGATGATCTTCATCAATGTGATGAACTTCGGGGTTTGTTTTATTATCAATAAGCCGATTTAAAAAGTAAATTATAATAAAGCCGAACAATACACCGCCGATTACAAGCATCAAAGGCATGTCTTTGTCCGAGCCTTCGGGCCGGAAGGCACTCGGAATCAAATCAAAACAGACAACCGACATCATCACGCCGCCGGCAAAAGCCAGGAGAAGACTGACGGCTTTAGTAGAATCCTTGCGAAGCCCCGCCCCGACAAGACCGCCGAGCCCGGTTCCGCCGATTCCGGCTATTGCTGTTATTATAATTACCCACAAGAAAACCGACATCAGTTACCCCCTGCTAACTCACTGAGAAAAGTATAATTGGAATCTACATTCTTGTCAAGAATATAAGATAAAAGGGATGCTGCAGAAGCATCCCTTTTTAAACCGAATTATTAATTATTTCCAAACAGCCATTTCCAAAACCGGATAAACCAGCTTGTATTTTCCGAATTGGTTTCTGAAGTTTCCAGCGTTGTTTCGACATCTTCGGCATCAGACTGCTCGGCAGTGTCAGTCGACTCTTCCGGAACCTTGTCTTTCAATTTAACGGTATAATTGCCCGGTGCATAAACAATGCTGTAGTTTTCAAGCTTTCCTTCGCTCATGACAGGATTCTTTGCCGTAACCTCATATACTCCCGACTTGGTAAAATCAACGGCAGAAAGGTCGTATTCCACGGATTCGATACCTTCTTCACCGAGGAATCCTTCGGTTGTAAAACGGAGCTCCGGTTTGGCTTCCCCTTCGTTCCAGACAACATCCTCAACCGTAATAAAAGCAGTTGCCGGAAGGATCCGGAACACTTCGGTATATCTTCGCGGTTTGTCTTTGAAGTAATAGTTTTCGGATGCTATGACATAGATGTTGTTTTCGCCGGCATCCTTGTAGTCCTGAGGAGAAATGTCTCCCCAATACAACGTTCCGTTCCAGTCGTAAGTCTCGTACATGGTGAAAAGAGTATAATGCTTTGCCGGGTCATAAACCGGGTCAATAACCACCATCTTCGGAGGAGGGCATTCCTTACGGTTTATGACAAAGGAAAAGGACCGGATTTCATCTTTATTCTTTGGATTCTGTAATTTGATTACATAGGTTCCGGCATTATGCATCGGCTCCCCTTCAAGCGGCTTCCAATCATCAAAGTTGACCACATCTTCAACCTGATAAGTTTTGTTCTCATCAAAAATGACGTTATAGAGCCTTTGTGACGGCTCTGCAAAAGAAACAACACTGATGGAAAGCAGAGAAACAAAAACCAGAACAAAAGAAAGTATTTTTTTCATCCTTTAATCCTCACAGTCTTATAGTCAGTATAGGTTACCTTGCCGGGGAGGCTCCCCTTTTGTTTTTTCACGTTCCGTATGGGGCAGTAATCCACGAGACAGCTTCCGGCAGCTTCCGAGTGTTCGGCTGCTTTTCGGGCAGCAAAGAGAATATCTTCATCCGTTGGTTCTAAGCCTTCACAAATGAGAATCACATGGCTGCCGTGCCAGTCCTTGGCATGAAACCAGTAATCCGTTCTGCCGGCAATCCTGAAAGTAAGTTCGTCGTTCTGCGTATTGCTTCGGCCGATAAGAACTGTATTTCCGGACGGAGCCGTTTCGCGAAGAGCTTCATTTTTTTGTTGTTTAACGGCTCTGCCCTTTTCACGAGCCTGTTTCATAAAGCCCTGCGCAATAAGTTCGATTTTTATGGCTTCTATCTCGGAATTAGTAGAAGCCCTGGAAAGAAGATCCTGCTCACTCTTTAAAAAATCAAGCTGAGCGGAAGCTTCGTCAATCAGGCCGGTCAGGTATATCTCGGCGGTTTTGAGCTTGTTATAATCCTTATATAGCTTAGCGGCATATTGTTGCGGCGTTTTGAGCGGATCCAGCTCAATGATCTCTTCCCTATCCCCTTCGAACCAGTTGGTACATTTGAGCTGGGTATCTCCTTTTTTAATTCTGTAAATGTTTGCGGTAATCAAATCCGCTTGCATTCGAAGTTCATCACGCTTTCCCGTGCGTTCCAGCTCAATCATACGGGCACCGAGCTTCTTTTCCGTGCGCTTAACGGCATTATTGAGCACCGTACGGACTTCTCTTGCTTTACTTTTATACAGTTCCGTTTTTTCAAGAGCGGAATAATAAGCATCCAGATAAACGGACGGAGAGCCATCGATTCTTTCAACCGGTTTTAGCGGAATAACTGCCGGTTTCTCCGGCAGACGATAGATAAGCCCGGGATTGCGGTATTCGTTTCTGTGAAGACAATCGGTAATGTGCTTCGATTCATCACACAGAATGACATTCGGAGATCTTCCGAGCATCTCGCAAACAAGCTCAAAAGAGGCGCCTCTGCCGAAAACATCCGCATTGGAAAGATGAAAAATCAGAATTCTGTCATCATTCGGCTGCTCGATGCTTAGAATTTCAGCACCGGTAAGATGCTTACGAAGCAGCATGCAGAACATAGGCGGCTCTTTAGGATTTTCGTAATCCTGCGATGTCAGATGAACACGTGCCTTGCCTCCGGTACAGGAAATCAGAAGTTTTTTGTTTTCTCTGTCTTTCCGGACAGTCAGAAGCAGCAGTTCTTTTGCAGGTTGCTGAATCTTATCGATTCGCCCCCCGATAAGTTCCCGATTCAATTCATCTTTTAATAGAGATACGGTATTAGCGTCAATCATGAATTATTACATCAAACAATTCGTCAATTCGTTCCAGTCTGCCTTCCACATAAAGAAAACCAAATAGAGCTTCAAGGCCGGTAGCTCTGTGATACTGCTCTACACTGGCATGCTGAGGAACCGAGTTCACTTTAGCGTTTCTGCCGCGTTTATAGGCAGCAAGTTCATCATCATTCAGCAAAGCTTCTATTTTATCAAAGGCAAGGCTCTGAGCCTCGGCGCATACTCGTCGGACAGTCTCTTTGTGGTCCGGAAAAGCCAGGCGCATTTTAAGTTCATAAACGGCATCGCCAATATAGGCAAGCGTAAGGGCTCCGTATTCAGTCGATTTCATCGGGAACGTAAACGTCTTCGTCGGCCTCTTCGCTCATCTCGGAAGCAAGGGCAAAATCATCTTCGGAAGCAAGACCGATGCTCACCTGAATCTCATTCCAGTCATCTCTTGTAATCGGGACCGTCCTCGGCTTTGCGCCTTCATAAGGACCGACAACGCCGAGTTCCTCCATCTGGTCAACAATGCGGGCAGCGCGCGAATAACCGAGTTTAAGACGGCGCTGCAGCATGGAAACCGAACAGCTCTTCATCTCGAGAACCACTTCCACGGCCTGCGGAAGCATTTCATCGTACTCATTCGCAGGAGACGATGCTTTTTCCGTTGCTGCCGATTCCGCCTCAGTACTTTCTTTATTCATGTACTGTGCAATTTCTTCGTTATGCTCGGCCTTGCAGTCGGAATTTGCCTTAATAAATTCTATGACTCTTTCTCTCTCTTCATCCGAGACAAAGGAGCCCTGAACACGGAGAGGCTTTCCGCTGCCGAGCGGAGAATACAGCATGTCACCGTGACCAACCAGCTTTTCGGCGCCGGAGGTGTCCATGATGATTCTGGATTCCATCGCGCTGGAAACCGCAAAAGCAATGCGGCTGGGAATGTTTGCTTTCATGAGGCCGGTAATGACATCGGCCGAGGGTCTCTGCGTGGCAATGATTAAATGCATGCCGGCGGCACGCCCCATCTGTGCAACACGGCAGATGCTCTCCTCGACCTCTTTTGAGGCTGCCATCATCAGGTCTGCCAGCTCGTCGATTAAAATAACAACCTGTGGTAGAGTCTGCTCCTCATTATGAGAAGCCCATTTATTATAGGTTTCAAGGTCTCTCACGCCGGCTTCGCTGAAAAGCCTGTAGCGCTTGAGCATCTCGACAACAGCCCACTGGAGGGCACCGGCTGCTTTTTTAGGCTCCGTTACAACCGGAACATAAAGATGCGGAATGGCATTGTATATGCCAAGTTCTACCATTTTGGGGTCAATCATAATGAATTTGACCTCATCCGGTCTTGCCTTGTAGAGAAGGCTTATGATAAGAGAGTTCATGCAAACGGACTTGCCAGACCCGGTGGTACCGGCTATCAGCATATGCGGCAGCTTGGATATATCCCCGACAATGGAATGCCCGCCGATATCTTTGCCGATAGCAAAAGTAAGGCGGCTTTTTCCGTTTGAAAACTCCTTGCTCTCTATTATCTCACGAAGCGAAACCGTATTAACGATTTTATTGGGAACCTCAATGCCGACTGTGGAAATTTCATCGGGAATCGGTGCAACACGGACATTGAGTACGCCAAGTGCAAGAGCCAGATCCCCCGCGAGATTGGTGACTTTGGCAAGTTTTACACCCTGCTCCAGTTCAATGTCATACCTGGTAACAGTCGGTCCCGGAGTAATCTTAACCACATTGCTCATAATGCCAAAGCTGTGCAAGGTTGTCTCGAGTCTGTCTTGGGTAGCATAGAGAGTGGCATTGGTATCCGAACCGTTATTGGACCCGTAATTCAGCAATTCGGTACCCGGGAAAGTATAGACGGTTGCGGACTGTTCGGAATCCGATATCTCCTTTGCAACAGCCTCGGTTTCCTTCTCGACATCTTTCCTGGAGATTTTTTCGGGTTTCTTGACATCTTCAGGTGTGGATGCGGAAAGAGGTTTTTCTATACTGATAGGAACCTTTCTGGAACCGTCAACACTTTTAACGGGCTCAATCTCCGGCACTTTGACAGAAGATACAGCCGATTTTCTTGTCTGTCTTGCCGGTTTCGTTTCCTCTTCGGATTCAAGCATAGGAATATCGTATCCGGAGGCCTTATTGCTGCCGGCCGGACTGGTCTGTGCTTTTTTGCCTCTGGGCTTCTTTGCGGACTGAAGCTCAAAGTTATAGTCTCCGGCGCGTACCTGCTGGGCAGGAACCGACTGAACCGAATTGATAATACTTTTCCCTTCGAAAATGGAAGGCTTTCTCTCAGGAGGATACCCATCATCCTCCAAAACGGCTTCGTTGCGCTTGAAAGTGTCGGAATCGGCACCGAGCGCCCCAAAAAGCATAACCACAAGAAGAATGACAAGAACGGCTCCCCCGCCGATTTTTCCAATCAGATTAACCAGCAAGGCCGCAAAAGCTCCGCCGAGAACACCGCCGCAATTCAGCCGCTGTGCATTGTCGAACAAATCGGAAACGTTGGAGTCAATGGTAAAATCACCGACAATGTTGATTAAGGACGAAAAGAATACCGGCATCAGGACAAGGCAGATAACCCGGAACCCGATTGGTTTGCTCTTTACAAAAAAGAGCAGATACGCGATGTATATAAACGAAAATCCGATTATCCAGTAACCCCATCCAAAAATTCCCTTAAGAAACTTTGCCGTCCAGGAAAGTAAAGCCGCATCGGAACTGAACATGCTGACAACAGCCAGGACCCCAAGCAGCAGCATAACCAAAGCCCCGATATTTCTGCCGTTTTCATTCTGGGCCGTGGCAAAGCGCTGTTCAGGCTCTTTTTTTGAAGGCTTGCCGTTTCTCTTTGTCGTGGCAGCCTTAACGCCTTTTGAACCTGTAGTTTTTTTCTTGGCATCAGCCATTCATCAATACCTCTTACTTCAGAAAATCATTGTTAGGATAATAAACAAAACTCCGGCAACCCAGTTATAATAAGCAAAGTTATGGAATTTTCCGTTCTCGGCAGCGTGACGAACGATTCGCATGGCATACGTTCCGGCAAGAAAAGCAACCACCATCCCGATGAGATACAACGGAACCTCTTTCCATACAAAGCCGTATTCCATTGCAGCCACAAAGTGAACAATATTCATAACGAATACGACAGGAAGCGAAAGAAGGAACGCGTACTTTAAAGAAAACTCCTTATTCATGCCGACGGCTTTGCAGGCCGTCATAACCGTACCGGTTCTGGAAATGCCAGGAATAGCAGCTACAAGCTGGCAGAATCCAACAAGAAGCGCATCAAGAAAAGTAATGTTTCTTTCGTCTTTTTCACCGGAAAGCAGCCTGTCGCTGATAAAAAGGACAAAACCGGAAAGAATAAGAGTAACCCCTATGAAAATGCTGTTGTAATACAGCCTGTCGATAAAATCCAAAAACGGAAAAAGAAGAACCAGCGGCAGGCAGGATATGGCAAGCATCAAAGCAAGCCGGGTCGCCGGATAATGACGGCGGCCGCGTATTTCTCCGTTACCCGCACGCAGCATTATGAGGATTTCATCAAGCATCTCTTCAATAGCCGGAAGATATACAACCAGAACGGAAACGAGCGTTCCCATATGCAGGAAAACCGTCATCAACGGATAATTAGCGGCGTTGGAGGAAATTCCGAATAAATTTCCAAGAATGGAAAGGTGCGCGCTGGATGAAACCGGCATGATCTCCGTAAAGCCCTGTATGAGGCCAAAAAGTATAGCTTCCCAGAATGTCATGAATTATAGAGGCAGTACATGGCTCTGTAGGTCATATAGCAGTCAAACTTGGATACGACTTCAAAGGGAGCATGCATCGAAAGAACTGGAACGCCGGCATCAATGGTATCAATGTTGCGGTTTGCCATATACATAGCAATCGTACCGCCGCCCCCCTGATCGACCTTACCAAGCTCGCACATCTGCCAGATAACGGAGTTGTCATCCAGAAGCTTACGAACTTTGGCTACGGTCTCCGCACTGGCATCGGAAGTACCGCTTTTACCGCGAGCTCCGGTAAACTTGCAAAGGCCGACACCGTAATTCAGCTTGGCATCGTTCATTATTTCCGATACTTCGGGATAATTCGGATCAAAAGCAGCGGTTACATCTGCAGAAATACAGAAACTGTTCTTAAAGCAGTGATAGATGTCCGTTTTTTGCAGACGGCAAAGTTCCGAAATAAACGCTTCGAAAGCCATGCTCTTCATTCCGGTTACACCGTCGCTTCCGGTCTCCTCTTTATCGGAGAAAATGCAAACGGAAGTAAGCTCCGGTTTTTCGGTTTCCAGAATCGCTTTAAGTTCGGCATAGGCACAGACTCTGTCGTCATGACCATAACCGCCGATAAGGCTTCTGTCCAGCCCGATTTCGCATACATCAAAAGCAGGTACGGCGCATAGTTCGGCACTGATAAAATCTTCCTCGGATATGCCGTAGTTGTCATTGAGAACAGACAGAACGGCAAGCTTGACTCTGTCTTTGCCTTCATCCGCATACGGGACAGAACCGATAAGGATATTCAAGCCCTCCCCTGTTATGCCTTCGCTCATCTTCTTTTCCATCTGGTCTTTGGCAAGATGCGGCAGAAGATCGGTAATCACGAATTTGGGTTCATCGGCTCTGCGGCCGATAGAAATATCAACCGTCTCACCGCTTTTGAGGACAGCAACGCCATGCAGCTCCAGAGGAATGGTGACCCACTGATACTTCTTGATACCGCCGTAATAATGTGTCTTGAAAAAAGCAAGCTCATCGCTCTCGTATAAAGGGATCTGCTTCAAATCGAGACGCGGAGCATCCACATGGCTGCCAGCAATGCAGCAACCTTCGGAGAGCGGTTTTTTCCCAATAACGGCAAGAAGCAGACTCTTTCCGCGATTATTGCAATAAACTTTTGTTCCGGCCTTAATCTCGACACTGGCGTTAAAAGCCTTAAATCCTTTTGCTTCGGCAAGTTCGACAGCTCGCTCGACAGCTTCTCTCTCCGTTCTGCAATCGTCCAGAAATTCCATGTAATCATGACAATACTCTTCAATTTTTACATGCTCGGCAGAATCAATGCGGTCATAGCCGTTATTTGGCTTATAAAAAAGTTCGTCTCTCAAATCTGACATATTTCAGCAAACTCCTTTTGAAATGAATTCATATCACTGTTGTTACGAATAGTTCTGTCACAGTTGGCAAGGTAATATTCTTCCGGTTTCTGGGCCTTAACGCGCTCGCTTGCCGCTTCGTGACTGATGCCGTCTCTTAGCATAATGCGTTTTATTCTGTCCTCTTCCGGAGCGGTTATACCAACCGTAAAATCACAGATGGCATTGATATCGCTGGAAATAAGCTCAACGGCATCTATAGCGTAAAGACCCGATTTTCCCGATAGAATAATCGAACAAACTTCACCTTGAATGAAGTCGTGCGTAATGGAATTAAGCCGAGAAAGCTTCTCGGAATCCGAAAAGACAATTTTGGCAAGAGCTTTTCTGTTTAAGCTTCCGTTTTCAAAGCAGCTTGGAAATACTTTTTCAAGAGCAGCATTGAGCTCTTCATTGCATGAAAGCATTTTATGATATAAATCATCGCAATCGATGACAGTACCGCCGGCATCACGGATGACATCAAGGGCTGTCGTTTTTCCGGCTCCGCTTTGGCCGGTAATGCCGATAATCCGTTTATCTTTAAGAAGAACACCTTCCCGGAGAACACTGAGCCCGGATGAAAAATCCAGAATCGTGCTCTCGGTTCCGAGAGTGCAGGGGCCGCCGTCAATGACGGCATCAATGGCTCCGTCAAAATAGGAAATCACCTCATCCGCCGTTTTGGGGCTGGGCGCCCCGGACGGGTTCGCAGAAGGAGCCGCAAGAGGCAATCCGCTTTGTCGGATAAGCGAAAGCGTCAACTCGCTGTCCGGACAGCGCAGACCGACTGTCGACCCTCCGGCAAGAACAATGAGAGGAATCTGCGATTTAGCCTTCAGTACAATCGTCAAGGGGCCGGGCCAGAATCTTTCGGCCAATATTCGAGCCGCAGCCGGAACGTCATGGCAATAGTCATCCATGGTTTCGGGGCCGGACACCATCAACGAAAGAGGCTTGACAGATGGTCTTCCTTTGACTTCATAAATCTTCTTTACGGCTTCTTCATTGAGGCCGCTGGCTGCTAAACCGTAGACGGTTTCGGTCGGAACGGCAACCAGGCCTCCGTTTTGAATTATCTCGGCAGAATTGCCGATTGCATTTTTATATACTGCTGTTTTCATTTAACTTTTCAGCCCTGTCTTTTGTAATGAGGGCATCTATGATCGGATCCAGATTCCCGTCAATAATCTGCGAAAGATTGAAGTTTTTTAATTCCCCTTCAAGACGGTGATCCGTAACTCTGTTCTGTGGAAAATTATAAGTTCTGACTCTGTCCGAACGGTCGCCCGAACCGACCTGGCTTTTTCTTTCGGCTGCAACGGAAGCATCCTGTTTGGCCTGTTCGGCTTCATAAAGCTTGCTGCGTAATATCTGCAAAGCTCTGTCTTTGTTTTTATACTGGCTTCTCTCATCCTGACACTCAACGACAAGCCCTGTTGGAAGATATGTCACCCGTATAGCGGAGGAAGTCTTATTGACTTTCTGCCCGCCGGCACCCGAAGAGCGGAACACATCGATGCGAACATCATTCATATCCAGCTTGAAATCAACCTCATCAATCTCGGGAAGAACCGCGACCGTAGCCGCGCTGGTGTGAATACGCCCGCCTGACTCGGTAACGGGAACACGCTGAACCCTATGACCGCCGGCTTCGTATTTCATACGGGAAAAAACCCGTTCTCCTTCAATGATGAAAACGATTTCCTTTATGCCGCCAAGTTCGGTTTCGGAAATGTTCATTATCTCGGTTTTCCAGCCTTTCGTCTCGGCATACATCTGGTACATTCTGTATAAATCCGCAGCAAAAAGAGAACTTTCTTCCCCGCCGACACCTGCCCTGATTTCGAGAATGGTATTCTTCTCATCATTAGGGTCTTTCGGTAAAAGAAGAATCTTAATTTCTTCTTCCAGCTTAGCTTTATTCTCTCTGGCGGCTTTCAGTTCTCCGGAATCTTCCAGTTCAATAGCCGCTGCAATGTCATCGTCGCAGGAAAGCCAGGCATTATAGGCCAGTGCAATCGGCTCAATATCCTTTAGTTCCTTCATAAACCGGTTGTATGAAGAAGCATCGGAATATACTTCCGGCTGTGAAAGCCTTTGCTGCAGTTCCTCATATTGCTTTTTAAGACTATCTATATTATTAAACATACAAAGTTAATATAGCACATCTTATGTCAACTTGCAACAGAAAGACGGCAGCCGAAGCTGCCGTCAGTTCGTATATCTCAACGACGGAGAGTACGTAGATATTCTTTTTGTTCGTCGGTAATTCTGTAGCTTTCTATCGCCTTTTGAATCGTTTTATTATGAACCCAGCTGCCGAGCCTGTTATCCAAAAGATAAGGAATCGTGCTTCCCCACTGTTTGGAAAGGGCCGTAGCATAGAACCAGGCCAGCATCATGTTTATATAATATTCATCTCTGACAACGCCGGCCGGAATGGAAAGATAGTCCGGTTTAAATGCATCATCCAGAAAGTGGCTCATGAGCATTTCGATTCCGAAACGAACCGTGTATTCGTCTTCCGATGCTGCCCATTTTTTTATCTCTTCAATCAGTTCCGGACGATGTTTACGAAAGACTTTGGGAGACAGAATATCGCATACAGCCCAGTTATCAATAAAAGGAAGAAAGCGCTTTGTCTCCGCAAGGCAAACATCATAGTCCTTTAATTCGGAGATTAGAAGGCCGTGCAGCATGTTTTCATCGTAATAGTCGTGAGGAAGGCAACTCAAAAATGCATGCGCTGCTTCACTCCCCTTCAGCTCCCTGGCGAGCTTTCTGACCAGGGGTACACGCACGCCGATGAATGCCTCACGTGGAACAGTCGGGGTAAGCTTTGCCTGAAATTCGGCATACTTTTCGTCTTTTAATTCAAAGAGTTTATTCTGTATTTCCGTCACGAAATCATTTCCTTTTGTAAACGTTTATTTTCGTACATTTTCTTATCGGCCGATTCTATGATATCCGGAATCTCATACAAGCCGTCTTCCCCGCAAATAGCATAACCTGTGCTTGCGGAAAGCATATAAGGTAGTTTATTTCCTTCATTATAGAGCATTAAAGTCTTATCGAATTCATCGCAGATGGTGGAAACAACTCTCTCATCATCGCTCGGAACAATGACGGCAAATTCGTCACCGCCATATCTGTATGCCGTTGCTCCGTTATTTATGGCAACGGTATTTAACAGATCGGAAAAAATCGTCAGAGCTTTGTCACCCTGATTATGACCGTATTTATCATTCACCTGTTTAAAGTTGTTTATGTCGGCCATTATGAAGCTCCAGGGTTTATTCTCGCTGTCATAAAAGTCGACATTTTTAAGCATGCAGCGCCGGTTGTTGAGCTGAGTGAGTTCATCCGTATATATCATTAGGCTCTGGTTAGAGACAACAGTAAACAGCAAAACAAGCATGTAGCCGATTGAAATGATAAACGGTATATAGGTGAATAAATAAATAAAAAATACAAATAATATGCCCAGAGATGCCGCCAGCAGTTTTCCGTATTTTTCACGCTGGACATACTCGTTTCTGTCAAAATAACTTGCCAGAATCAGCAAAGTATTCAATACGATAATAACAATGCAACACCAGGTCTGACTGTCATCAAACTTACCGAAGCCTATGGACCCGTCAGGAGATATAAAAGTAAAATATCCTGTGTCTCTGAGGGCGATTCTGGCAACCAGAATCATTGCAATAACAGCATAAAGCAGCCGAATAATAACGCACATGACGCCCGATGGTTTTTTCAATCTGGAAATGCAGAATTCCGTAAAGGAGGCTGCCGCAAGAGCCATAAAGAAAAACGCAATGGTATAAAGAAAAATATTGGAACGAATGCTGTAATCCAAAACATCATAATACAGGAAGCCGGCCAACACTTCATGAACCATTTCTCCAATGCAGGAGATTGCCATCAAACGCAGGCAGATCAATTCTTTGCGCGTAAGGCCGTTTTTACGGAGAGCAAAAAAGGCATAGCTACAAATTATCAGACAGATTAAAGGAGTCTGAAAAGCTAAAAATAATGCAAGATTATAATACTTATCCATTATCTATTCTCCGTGGCCGACAATTCTATATATTTGATATTCTATCAAAAAGCATTTCAAAAAGCTACGAATACTTAAGGCTGTGGCAAATTGGAATGTTTTCTCTGGTACCAGGCTTCAAAAGGTTCCAGGCAATTATCTTTTTTGACATGCACCCAGTCTGTCAGCGTATTGCCGCTTACGATTTCATCGTAGTATTTTTCATCCGAAAAACCGAATGATTCGGAATCTTTAAAATCGGCAGCATAGTATACCCGAAACATTTTTACATTGGCTATCGCCGAAGCACACATGAGGCAGGGTTCAGCACTCGTATATAAAATGCAGTCCGACAGGTCTCTGGTTCCGAGTATTCTTTGGGCTTCTTCAATAGCACACATTTCGGCATGCCTGAGCGTGTTTACCGTAGAATTCTGATTGCATGCCGAAACAACCAATTCGCCGTTTTTTCTGGTAATGACTGCCCCGATAGGACCGCCTTGTTCGTTATCAAGGGCACTTTTGATTGCCTGCTGCATATATTCGTCAATATAATAACCATCACCCGCTGCTACGTCGGCCTCAACGGCATCGCTGTTCCAGTGTCCGACAATAACGGCTTTTTGCTTTTCTTTTACATAAAGAAAGGCAAAAACAATGGCGGCAATCGTCAGTGCAGCAATAACTGTATACAGAATCTTAATTTTCTTTTCTTTCTGCATAAATCCCCTTAATCGCTTTCTATCCGTATGGCTGCAACATGCTCAACCCACTTTGAAATCTGATTCTCGACAATAAGCTGCATGGGCCCGGTTCCGTTATCTCCTTCAAATCCGGAAGCGTTTTCCCCGTTAAGGAGCGGTTCTCCGTTTTTGGCATAGGCAATGATAACGTCTCTGTTCTGTCCTGCCTGGTATTTACTTTCAACACCGTTCAGTACATCGTCAACATTTAATTCCGTCTCATACCCGTCCGATGACAAAACAAATAATCTCGACGGTCTGTCAATTTCAGCCTTCAGGTTTTCATTTACGATATCCCGAAGCCTTATGCCTTTATAGGCATTCACGCCCAGAGAGGCTCCGAACGAATCCGTAACCGTAATATCCGCCCGGTTCTCGATTTCGGAAAGCGTATAGTTTTTTTCAGCCTTCGTACCGGAACCGTATACTTTAAGCTCATCGGAAAGATATGCGGAATACAGTTCGGAAAAATGATTCCAGGTGCCCTGCGTATCGTCCACAACGGTCAAATCATTGGAACGAAGTTCCTGCTCTTTTTCCAGCATTTGAGTGTGTTCCGCCTCATGAGCATCCTGGCCGACGACAATCTGCCGAACCCATTGAATATTTCTCGGCGCATTGGATGTATTCGGCTCTTTCTGACCGAATACCAGTCTGACAGGACCGCCGAAATTCTCGGCCTTTTCCGAATATCCTTCTTCTTCGGTATAAACATGTCCCAGCTCAATGTTCCCGACAGGTCCCACAAGAGGAATTCCGTCACTTGAAAAAGCGAGAATCTTCGGAACGTTTTTATATTTTGGCAGTGTGTCCCCTTTTTGGGAATAGGTGTTGTCCGTGCTGTTCTTTATGTCTCCCCAAGGAATCTCATGCGAAAAACCGTCTACGGAGTAAAACTTTACAGGCGTATCATCGGGGCAGGAATCACTCACTCCGCAGAATTTGAGAAATTCATATAATTTCAAACCGCAGAAATAATGATAGTGAAATTCTCCCCCGCTGCTCATCTGGCTGTAATATCCGGAATATCGGTAACCTTCATTTTCCGATGAAAGCTTCTCCATCTCAGCCAAAGTAAAAGACTTCTCCTGCGGAACGGAACTGCCCGCTACCAGAACTGTCGACTCGAGATACTCTTCGCTGCCATACACATCATTGTCATGATGGATATGCAGCGATGCCTCTGCCTTCTTCCCGGAGCAGCCTGTTAAAAGAAAGGATAACGCCAGAACAACCGCTGCTGTTTTAATGAATTTCATTTATTGGCCTTTTCTGAGATTTTCTACGGTACGTCTTTCAATTTTGACATCGCAGAACATTCTTTCTCCGCCATCGCCGGTCGGACATTGTGCCTCAATACCTACTTTGACAGTATTTTGAACCGGAAGTCTGAAAAGCCGCACCATGTGATAGTTCTCGCCGTCCAGCGAATAGTGTGTGGAAAAAACATTACCCGAACGCACAATCTTAAGCCAGACAGAATCCTGTGCAATGTCACATCCGTTGCCGTCATCCGATACCTCATTGGTAACTACACAGCAAATCAGATTAGTACCGAAATCCGAGGCTTCGAATGCCAGTTTTGTCCAAAGCTTTTCGTTCTCGATTACCATTAAAGCACAAGCATCATAAGTCGATTTATGATTGGGTTTTACTTTGGCACTGATAACGAAGTCTCCCTCAACATCCGTATAGAAAAACGGCGCTCCGTATACCGGTTCATCCAGTTTTCCGTTTTCATCCGGTACCGGATTGCAGAACCAGTCTTCATGACCGGGTGCATATATAATGACTTCATCATCCTGAATAGAAATATTACTTTCGTTCAGCCACTTCCAATTAGTGAAATCCATAAAACACTCTCCAAATTCTTTTAAAAAATAATAATCAGTGATGAATATACATTCTGGACATTTCGGGTTCGCCATCGCCCTGAACCATACAGAAGAACTCCCAGCCATAACGTTCATAAAAGCCCGTGTGATCCGTGAGAAGATAAAGCGGCGAAATTCCTTTTTGCCTGCAGTCCTCAACTGTCATATGAAGCAGCCGCCCTGCTATGCCTTTACCGCGATACTCTTCTTCTGTATAAACAGCGCACACATTGGGAGACAGGTCTTTTCTGTTATGAAAGTCATTTTCAATGACTCCCATTCCTCCAATAATTCTGTCTCCATTCAGACATAAATACCAGCCGTAGTCCGTTTCGCCGTTCAAGTAGGCTTCCATGCATTCAAGATACGCCTCTTTCGGAGCACTCCATTTGCTGTGAAACCAACCCGCAGCTTCATCCTTAAGCGATGGCATTTCTTTTAGATTAATGTATTTAAAATCATCCATTTTGCTTTACTTATCTTTTCTTGACATCAACATCACCGTCTCCACGTGGGTTGAGACGATGCTGTGAATGTCGAAACAACACTGAAACAAATCTACCCCGCAGTATACGGGAACATATCGTCCCAACAAACTAAAAATGTTGCTGTTAAGACTTATCCGTTCCGAACGAATCTCGGGCCTTCTTCACCGTTTGTACCGGTGGGAATAAATCCCGCTTTTTCCAGCACTCTCTGAGATGCAGCATTTCCCGGTTCTGTTTCAGCTTCAATTCGTTTTACACCGGGCTGTTTCAGTGCCCAATCTACCGCAGCAATTACCGCTTCGGTTGCATAACCCTTCCCCCAATATTCCGGCTCAAGACCATAGCCAATCTCTGCACTACCATCCGCAAGCAGCCCCTTGAAGCAGTAGTAACCGATTATTTCTCCCGATTTTAAACGAAGGAACCACACCGCATACCACTGACGCTGTTCCGGGTTTATCTGGCAGCCGGCAAGCATTTCGCTATATGCCGCTTTCATCTCTTCAGTTGTTTGCTTTTCTATAAGTAAACGCATCTCATCATCCGATGCAACTTCAATATTCAAACGAGCTGTTGAAATCATTATCTTCACCTTATAGATTCTAATTTGTCACTCTGACAATAGTTCTGTAGTCTCAACTCAGGCTCGAGACATCAAGACTACTGTCTCCACATGCCTTGATAGGTCTTAAACTCAGTCGAGCGATACAAAATCGCTTTTGAGTGGTTTTTTCTTCCCTTTGTCCGAGTCAGGAAACATTTTATCGTCTTTCTCCGACACCGGAAACATGTTATCTATGTTTTTCCTGATTTTGCCCGTAACAGGGAATATTTTATTACCTTTGCCCGAGTAAGGGAACATATCGACAAACTGGGATTTGTCTTAAAGCGGAAAATTATGCTATATACTCAGAAAGTGCTTTCACTTCGCAGCCCTTGCTTTCATAGTATTTAAGCATTTCATCTACTTTTTTCAAATCATAACTCGTGACGCAGTCAGAAATCACATGAACGGAATAACCCGCTTTAGTCATATTGAAACAGGTGGATTTAACGCAAGCGGTAGCATCAGCACCGCAGACGTAGAATTCATTGATTTAATTCTCGGATATATAAGCGGCAAACGCTTCGCTGGTTAACGCATTACTTTTGGTTTTCACAAAAATATTGTTTGAAACAACATTCAGTTCCGGCGCCAGCTCCGCGCCTTTCGTTTCCGGCTTGAATGTACGTGTTCCTACGGTAGTATTGTTGTGCTTAATATACACAATATACATCCCGTTTTCCTTTGCCCAATCAATCGCTTTGTTGATTCCCTCAACAATATCTTTGTAATGTTTTGTAATATCGTTTTGAATATCAATGACAACAAGTGCTTTACTCATTTTGTTCCTCCACAAATGTAAATTTGCTGCCGTTTCTGAGCATTAAGAATCCTTTGACAATCAGCCCCGAAAAGCAAATGATTCCTGCATATGGCTGTCTGGTGAGAATAAACACTGCAGAACAAATAACCATCATTATCATCCCGGTAACGATTCTATGTCTGCCCCAAATAGGCTTATCCATACCGCTTATGACCACTCCGAAAATCCCATTTAGTACAGTCATAATAATCAGACCTAAAATCAGATACTTGATCCATTGCTGAATCCTTGTAAGTGACAGAAGTGATACTGCGGATGGAGAACTTGTCCCGTTTCCAAATACCGGAATAAACAATAGCAGTCCAACAAATACATCTAAAAGGCTGCAAATAAGTGCGATGAGTTTATGTAAGGAACTTTCTTTATCATCTTTTGCTGCAACCATGATTTCCTCGGGACATATCAGTTCATCAATTGTCACGGAGAAAAACCTTGTTATTTCTTTCAGGGAATCGATGCTTGGATACCCTCTTCCGGATTCCCATTTTGAAATAGCTGTTCTGGATACATAAAGAGATTGTGCAAGTTCCTCCTGTGTAATCCCCTTTGTTTTCCTCAGTTCTTGTAGTTTTTCATGAAACTCCATTCGACACCTCCAGACTCTGTTCGGATTTTCTTTGCTCCACAAATCCGACTGAGAACTGATACAGCTTAAACAGGCCAGTGCTGAGCAGTACCGAACCAATGATATCTGTACACCAGTGAACCCCGGAAAGCAATCTGCCGATCATCATAACCGCTGAAAATGCTGTTGCAAACATATTGACTGTGTTTCGAAGTGCAACATTTCTGCTTCTCCGGGCCATTTGAAATTTCAAGCTTGGCATAACACTTAACACCAGAAGTGTTGTGGATGACGGATAGGAAGCCTCCATCAATCCATCAATAAGTATGGGGCGATAATTGATTGGAACCATCTCAAAGGTCAAATATGCAATCATAACGATCACATAATAGAGGCCTAAGAGAACAATATCCTTATCAACCTTGAACAAACTTTTGCGTTTTACAAGCTGAACCAGTCCAACAATGCCAAACAACAAGCATATAAAAATCGGAACAAGGCCAAGCCAGTCTGTGATGATGTAGACTGTCAGATGTACACCTGTCAATCTATGAAACCATGTGTTGATGGCTGCTAATCCAATGGTTGTTCCGTTTACGCCTGCAGGCTGTACATCTACCGTCTGAATAAGGATCGTCCATGCTGCAAAAGCAAGCAGCGAGCTGATGCCTGTACATAATACTTTTTTGTTGTTTTTCATATTTCATTCATCCTTTCGCATTTATCATCGGAGATCACTACGAAAGTAACAAATGAATCTCAATATCACAAGAAACGTTCTGTCACATAGCGTGATACGAATCGTATCACAAAAAAACCAGGGTTTATGCCGTTAAATTAAGATATTGAGGCCGTCGCACCAAAATGTCAATTTTACTCGCTATACATACAAATGGTACCTTGCGACAATTTAAAACCGTTTTTTTCATAGAACTTGAATGCAGGGGCATATTCACTGGTGTAAAGTACAACTCCTGCATATCCAGCTTCCCGGCTAAAATCTAAAATCGCATTCAATAATTGTCTTCCAATTCCTTGCCCTTGTCTTTCAGGTAATACTGCCATCACATTGATATATATTTCTTTTTTACTTCCCGATATCTTACATAATGCAAATATACATCCGATTATCGTGTCATCTTCTTCATAC
>JAZUEY010000027.1:0-22200 GCA_045640405.1 Candidatus Limivicinus sp. | reverse complement strand
TGCCGGTTACGAGGTGCATGAAGAGGGTTGCTATTCCTGCGAACAGGAGCGTTGCGGATACACTCAGACCCGTAATAATCGGGACGAGGACTGTAGCACCGAACATTGCGAACATGTGCTGCAGACCAAGCACCAGCATCTTCGGTGTGCCGAGGGTTCTGGCATCATAGATTGCGTCGTTTTTGTTTGCCATTTTCATTTTACCTTTCTTAGTAAATTAATGAATTAATTTATATCCATAAGATAAACCGCCGTTTCGCTGTCATAAAGCGGTAATCTTACTTCTATCATTTCATTCTTGCTCGTCGGTACATTCTTTCCCACATAATCGGCTCTGATTGGGAGCTCTCTGTGGCCTCTGTCCACAAGCACGGCCAGTTGAACGGTTCTGGGCCGCCCGCAGTTGATGACCGCCTCTATGGCGGCGCGGGCCGTCCGGCCCGTATAAAGGACATCATCCACCAGAATGACGTCTTTGTCGTTCACATCAAAATTCAGGGAGGTTCTGCTGACCTGCGGGTCCTTAAAACAGCTGGTTAAATCATCCCGGTAAAAGCTGATGTCCACGCTGCCGCAGGGAACTTCGATGTCTTCTATTTTAATTAAATTGTTCCGGATGATTTCCGCAATCGGTTCCCCGCGCCGTTTTATGCCGACCAGGCAGACATTGCCGACACCTTTGTTCTTTTCGGTAATCTCATGCGAGATACGCATCAGGGCACGGCTCATAGCCGCTTCATCCATCAAAAGGGCTTTTTCTTTCATAAAAAAATGCCTCATCGGAAACCGACAAGACACGACAAACACAGCCGAAAACGGCTTTTATATAATCAATCTTGCCGGCGTCCCGCACCGGTTTAAAAATCTGTTTTCTTGTAAGGTATTATAAACTGCCTCCTGCTTTTTTGCAAGAGGCAGTCGCTTATTTATTCTTATTTTTCAGGCCGACGGCATTGCCGTGGCAAAGAAGATGCAGTCGCTCGTATAGCGCTCGGACTTATAGTCAATGTAATTAAAAACACGGTTCTTGAAAGTGATTTCCGCCGTCTGCCCTCCGTCCAGATTATAGGCGTCTTTTACATGGAAACTACCGATAATATCCGCAAGCTTTCCGAAATCGGCGCCCACACCTTCGCTTTTTGTACCGGAAACGTTCAGATACAGATAGTGCAGACGGTCGACCTGGGCTATGGCGGCACGGGATGCCGTTCTATTACCTTCGCCGATGGGATATGCGTTATTTTCCTGTACGATATAATCGTCCACCAGCACCGGGCCGAAACTCAGAGAGAACATGATACCGTTATCATCCACAAACTTTTCCAGCGCTCCTCCCGTGGTCTCCTCGCCCTGGCGGAAGAAATGAAAGTCTCCGTTTTCGTCTATCAGAAGACTGTCGATATAATTATAGCTCTTTGTACCTGGACTAAAGGATTTCTCTTTGAAACGGCAGATCTCATTGTCGTAAATGCAGATTCCGTAGTCACGGAAATTATAATAGTCTCCGTTCATGGCAACGATGGCATTGGCTTCCCGGCCCATTTTCATCAGGCTGTCCGTGACGCCGGAGTTGAAAGTGTTGTTGGAGAGCTTGCGCCGGAACTGCGAGGCATCTCGCACCTTTATCTCGGATAGGCAGCATATGCAGCCGTTAATTTTTTCCTGCCAGCACAGAACAAGGATGCTTTCGTCAAGATAATATTTAATGTCCTCTCCGAAAAATTCCCTGTCCGTTGAGAAAATCATATCCTGTCCGTCCAAAAGCCCCAGCTGTCTTGCCTCTTCGATGACAGCTTCGACTTCCGCCGCATTTTCAACGGCAATCTGGCCGAAACAACTCTCGTCCGGTTCCGGTGCAACGGTTGCGGAAAGGGGAATCTTGTATATTTTTTCGATATAGGCAAGTTCTCCCAGCGCTTCCGCTTTGGAATTGTTGACACCGGACGTCAGCCTTACCACGAGATCGTTCGTCAGCGGTTCCGGTTTTACTATGCCGCCCGGCACAACCGAAACGCAGATCCACCAGAGCCCGATAACGGAAAGGAACAGGCCGAAGAAATATAAAATAATATTTTTCTCTTTTTCAGTCATTGGGAACCGCACTCGCAAAATACAGAATGTCGCTTATGGCTTTTTCGTATCCAAACTGAACGGGGTTTTTCAGCACACCGTTGACAACCGTTGTGGCCGTCTGCCCTCCGTCCAGCGTATAGGCCTTCAGGCAGCCGCGCCGGATCATAACATCAGCCGCCTGGCGCAGGGTGGCATAACCGTAGGTCTCCCCGCTGCCGCAGTTGAGGTTCATCGTCAGATAATGATGCTCTCCGAGCATCCCGAGCGCCGCACGGGCGTAGGTATCGTTTACCTCGCCCCATGTGTAGCTCGAGGGGGTAACATCCTGCCCGTCGTCGATGAGAACCGGGCCGAAGCTGAGCGAGAACAGAACATCGTTATCGCTTACAAATGCCGCTGCCTCCTCCGGTGTCTGAAACTGATTGCGATAGGAAAAAAGCATGTCACCGGCGGAATCAATATAGCAGACATCGCAGCTTGTCAGGTCGAAACGGCCTATTTCACGATTCTGGACCACGATTCCGCAGTTTCTGCCATGGTTATAGAAATCCCCTCCGACAGCCAGAACCGCATGCACATCGTCTGCAAACTGCGTTGTCGTCTCAAAGTGCATGTCGCCGAAGCTGTCACCGGCAATCTTTTTTCTTATCTGCGACCCGTCTGCCACCACCGTCTCGCCGAAGGTGGCGACCATATGCTCCTCCGCCTGCTGCCACTGAATCATGAGGATGCTTTCATCCAGATAGTAGCTTATGGTAGAGCCGGGCAGAAGCGGAATACCCGGATTCCAGACCAGGCTTTGACCCTTCAGGAGGTTTTTGGCGTATTTGTTCTCCAGAAGTGCCGAAACCACAGCGGGGTCTTCCGTTTCTCCGAAGCAGACCGGATTGGGAACGGGGGCCGCTGTGGCCGATTCTGGTATTATGTAAACCTTCGATATGTATTCAATATTGTCGGTTGCGATTTCCCGAAGCTGTGAGGCATGCTCGTCAAACGTATTCGTCAGCTCGGCGGCATTGGCCACATTCCAAATGCCAAATGCTCTTTCCAGCATCAGTTTGGCGCTGACCGTTACGCTGTACTGCTCCGCCTGAGCACAGACCGTTTCCAGAGCCTTCCGGTAGGCGGCATCCACCGCCTCCGGGCGGAAGCTGTCATCTTCGTTATAGATATCGCTCTTGTCGGAGGTCTCAAGTGCCTCGGCAAGCTCCCGGGCGGTTTCTTCCCGGACGGCAGATGCCATTGATGCAAAATCCGGACAGGTAATCAGGACGGCCGAAACGCCCTTGCGACCGGTGACGTCTATCGTGCTGATGGCATAGGACCACTTTCCGGAAAGTGCCTCATACAGGAGCCGACCGTCACTTCCGACCGGCTGTTCATCAATGAACAGCCTGGACCCGTCGGACGTAACCATCGGCAGGGAATGCAGATAGCTCTCCGTCGCCGCAACAGGATCTCTTTCACCGGATGCATCCGCACCGAAGTAGTTTCTGGCAAGAAAGACAAGTGCCACGGCTATGAGCAGCGCCGCAATGACTATGAGAACAATCAGCCCTACTATTGCTGTTGATTTCTGCTCCTTAGAAGTCGGCATTTCCCGTGGTTCTCGGGTGCAGTTCCACATCGCGGATGTTGCTGACACCCGTGAGATACATTACCAGCCTCTCAAAGCCGAGGCCGAAACCGGCATGACGGCAGCTGCCGTATCTTCTCAGGTCAAGATACCACCAGTAATCTTCCTCATTAAGGCCGAGTTCCTGCATACGATTGAGAAGAACATCAAGACGCTCCTCTCTCTGGCTTCCGCCGATGATTTCGCCTATGCCGGGGACGAGACAGTCTGCCGCAGCCACCGTCTTGCCGTCATCATTGAGGCGCATGTAGAAGGCCTTGATTTCCTTGGGATAATCCGTAACAAAAATCGGTTTTTTGAATACTTCTTCCGTCAGATATCTCTCATGTTCCGTCTGCAGATCGATACCCCATTTTACCGGGAAGTCGAACTTCTTTCCGGACTTTTCCAGAATGTCGATGGCTTCGGTATAGGTAATTCTGCCAAACTCATTGTCCGCTACATTGTGCAGGCGGTCTATAAGCCCCTTATCGACAAAACTGTTGAAGAATTCCATCTCCTGCGGGCAGTGCTCGAAAACATCGTTAATGACGAACTTCACCATATCTTCGGCCAGGTTCATGTCATCGGAGAGGTCCGCAAATGCCATTTCCGGTTCTATCATCCAGAACTCGGCGGCATGACGCTGTGTATAGGATACTTCCGCCCGGAAGGTCGGCCCGAAGGTATAGACATCGCCAAAGGCCATTGCGAAGTTCTCGCAGTTGAGCTGGCCGGATACGGTGAGGTTGGTGGCTTTTCCGAAGAAATCCTTGCTGTCGTCCACCGTCCCGTCTTCCTTCAGCGGAAGATTGTTGAGATCGAGCGTGGTAACGCGGAACATTTCACCGGCCCCTTCGCAGTCGGACCCCGTGATGATGGGCGTATGTACATAGGTAAAGCCGCGGCTGCGGAAAAACTCATGAATCGCCTGTGCCGCCTCCGCTCTTACGCGGAAAGTGGCATTGAACAGATTGGTTCTCGGTCTCAGATGCTGGATTGTGCGCAGGAACTCCACGCTGTGGCGCTTCTTCTGCAGCGGATAATCCGGCGTTGACACGCCTTCTACGGTTATTTCCTCGGCTTTCAGTTCGAAAGGCTGCGGTGCATCCGGCGTCAGTTCCAGGACGCCGCGGCAGATAAGCGCTGCCCCGACATTCTGCTTTGCAATATCATCGTAGTTTGAAAGCTTTTCTTTTTCAAAAACAACCTGAACCGATTTGAAGCACGAGCCGTCATTCAGTTCAATAAAGCCGAAATTCTTCATATCGCGGACTGTGCGAACCCAGCCCATGACCGTTATTGTCTTTCCACCGAAGCTTTCCGGGGCTTCATAGATACCCGCTATTTTTTGTCTGTCCATATTCCGCCTCTTATATTTATAGTCGTAACTTTATAAGTATATATTTTCTTTGTCAGAAAATCAATTGTATCGGGCTTTTATAGTTGCAAAGTTCTATTTCCGTATACTCGCCGCCGGCTTCTCCGTCGCAGGTCCAGGCAATCGGTTTGTCAAAGGTGAATTTTGCGTTTTTCGTATGGAGAATCACCAGCTTATCGCTGCTGAAGGTCCTCGTGATGACGGCATTCAGAATGTTCGTAATGCCTTCTATGCTGCCGGGATCCTTTACCAGAACGAGTTCAGAGATGCCGTCTCCGAGACAAACCATCTCCTCCGGCAGTTTGACGAGGCCCGCAACCGATGTGGAATTGGACAGGCCTCCGTAAAGAAAATCGGACTCGATGACACCGTCGTCAAATTCAACCCGGGCATGAATCGGCTCGATGCTGGGAAGCGACGCGGCGCCCTGCAGGACATAGGCGAGATGACCCAGAACCTTTTTCTGCGCCTGCGGCGTCTGATAACTGACCTCGGTAAAGGCGCCAAAAGCCGCAACATAAGCGAAATACCTGTCTTTCCCGAAGCCTCCGACATCAAAGGGATGCGGCTCTCCTTTTATGATTCTTCTAGCTGCCAGAAGGCAGTTGTTCTTCGGAATGTCAAAGGTGGAGGCGACATCATTGGTCGTCCCCAGAGGGAAATAACCCATGGGAGGAGGATTTTGCGTCCGCATGAGACCGGAAATCACCTCGGAAAGCGTCCCGTCTCCTCCGACGCAGGTTACAACATCGTATTCCTCCGCGTGTTCCGCAGCGAATTCGGTCGCGTCCCCGCGCTTGGATGTAAAATACACCGTCGTGGCATAGCCTGCGGCACCGAGTTCCGCAAGCGCTTCGGCGAAAAACATCTTATAACCCGACCTTCCCGCCGCCGGGTTCACTATCAGCATCAGTTTCTTCATAATAGTAAAAAGAGGCGCTGCTAAAGCGCCTCTAATGTCCTTTTTTAATAATTACTTAAGCTCGTTGAGCTTCTTTGCCATCGCAGACTTTTTGTGAGCAGCGTTGTTCTTGTGCAGCAGGTTCTTGCCGGCTGCTTTGTCAACGGACTTAACTGCAACTTTATAGGCATCGGCGGCAGCGGCTGCGTCACCGGCGGTAACGGCTGCGTCGAACTTTTTGATATTGGTCTTGAGTTCGGTCTTCTCAGCGCGATTCTTGGCTCTGAGCTCCTTGGACTTTTCATCTCTCTTAGCGGAAGACTTAATGTTTGCCATTGAGTGCACCTCCTCCTACAAAATTTTAGCTTAGTGATTATAGCAAAGAATTCTACGGAATGCAAGGACTTTTTTTGTTTCACGTGAAACATTGTTTGCGGCACCGTAAAAAGTTTCACGTGAAACATTGAAAAAGCCATTTTTTGTTGCTATAATTTCAAAGCAAAACGAAAAAAGGATGATTCATATGGCAAAAATAATTGCTGTTGCAAATCAAAAAGGCGGCGTGGGGAAAACGACCACCTGCGTGAATCTGACGGCGGCTCTGCATGCGGCGGGCAAACGCGTTCTGCTGGCCGACTGCGATCCCCAGGGAAATGCCACGTCCGGATTCGGCGTCGACAAAAACAGCGGCCTGGGAACCTATGACATGCTCATAAAAGGCGCCGATGCATTTGAATGCATCAATCACACAGATTTCGGGGACATCATTCCCACCGGAAAGAATCTGGCCGCGGCTTCCATCGAACTGGCTGAATTCGATGACAGGGAACATGTGCTGAAAAAGGCCCTGCAAAGCCTTTATGCGGATTATGATTTCATATTCATAGACTGTCCTCCGTCGCTCGAACTGCTGACGGTTAACGCGCTTTCCGCAGCGGACAGCGTGCTGATACCGATGCAGTGCGAATACTATGCTCTCGAGGGCATCGCGGATCTGATGACCAGCATAAAAATGACCAAGAAGAGGCTGAACCCGCTTCTTGAGATAGAGGGAATCGTTCTGACCATGTACGACGGACGCACGAATCTGACCGTACAGGTGGAAAACGAACTCCGCTCTTATCTGAAAGAAAAAGTATATAAAACCGTAATACCGCGCTCGATTCGCCTGTCCGAGGCACCCAGTCACGGTATACCCGGTGTAGAATACGACAGAAACAACCGCGGAAGCGCAGGATATGTTGCTTTCGCCAAGGAGTTTCTGTCCAAACAGGGAGGACAGTAATGGCAAGAGAGAAAAAAGCCCTCGGAACCGGCCTCGGCGTTCTTTTCGGTGAAGACGAAGCGAGCGCAGGCGGCGAAACGTTAACTCTGCCGATAAGCAAAATAGAACCCCGGCAGGACCAGCCGCGCGACACTTTCGACGAAGAAGCGCTGGCTACTCTTGCGGAATCCATAAGCAAATACGGCGTCATAACGCCGATTACCGTGCGCAAGCTCGAAAACGGATATTACCAGATTATTGCGGGAGAACGCAGATGGCGGGCATCCCGGCTGGCAGGCCTGAGCGAAATTCCCGTAAACATCATGGAGGCCGATGACAGACGTACCGCAGAACTCGCTCTCGTAGAAAATCTGCAGAGAGAGGACCTGAATCCTCTGGAAGAGGCGAGAGGGTACCGGACGCTTATGACGGATTTCGGTCTTACGCAGGACGAAGCGGCGCAAAGCGTCGGCCGGTCGAGACCGGCTGTGGCAAACGCTCTGCGGCTGCTGAGTCTCAGCCCCGCCGTTGCCGAGCTTGTGGAATCCGGTCAGCTCTCGGCCGGACACGCCCGGGCTCTGATTCCCGTCAGCGACCCGGCGCTTCAGCTCGAAGCGGCCCGGACCATCATAGCCAAAGGCTATTCCGTACGAAAAGCCGAATCCCTGGCCGCGACAATCGTCAACGCTTCGGGCAAAAGCGAAAAAGCCGCGCCGGCCGGAATCGATTACAGCAAAGAACTCTCCGATGAGCTCTCCGCTCTGCTCGGACGCAAGGTACGGCTGTTGGACGGAAAAAGAACCGGACGCATAGAAATTGAGTTCTACGGCGCGGATGACCGCGAAGTGCTCATATCACAATTAAGAAATATCAAATAATGAGGTTGGAATCATGTTAGACATAAAGTTTTTAAGAGAAAATCCGGATGTCGTAAAGGAAAATATCCGCAAGAAGTTTCAGGATGCAAAGCTCCCCCTGGTTGACGAAGTCATTCAGTACGATGCGGAAAACCGCGCCGCCATTGCGGAGGCCAGCGACCTGCGTGCTGCTCGCAACAGCCTTTCCAAGCAGATAGGCATGCTCATGGGGCAGGGAAAAAGAGAAGAAGCGGAAGAAATAAAAAAACAGGTAGCCGCCAATGCGGACCGTCTCTCTTTTCTTGAAAAAAAGGAGACCGAACTGGCCGAAAAAATCCGCTCCATCATGCTCCTGATTCCGAATATCATAGATGCTTCCGTTCCCATAGGCCCGGATGACTCGGCAAACGTTGAAGTGGAACGCTTTGGCGAGCCAGTGGTTCCCGATTATGAGATTCCCTATCATACGGACATTATGGAAAGCCTGGACGGTGTCGAAATGGACGCCGCCGGCCGTGTTGCCGGACAGGGCTTCTATTATCTGAAAGGCGACATTGCGAGACTGCATTCCGCCGTGCTGGCCTATGCAAGAGACTTTATGATCAACAAAGGCTTCACGTACTTTATTCCGCCTTTTATGATACACGGCAACGTTGTCGAAGGTGTCATGAGCCAGAATGACATGGACGCCATGATGTACAAGATTGAAGGAGAAGATCTCTACCTCATAGGAACCTCCGAACACTCCATGATAGGAAAGTTCATCGACCAGATTATTCCGGAAGACTCGCTTCCCCAGACACTGACCAGCTATTCTCCCTGCTTCCGCAAAGAGAAGGGCTCCCACGGCATTGAAGAACGCGGAGTATACAGAATCCATCAGTTTGTAAAGCAGGAAATGATTGTCGTCTGCAAGCCGGAAGACTCCTTCGACTGGTACGAAAAGATGTGGAGATATTCCGTTGAACTGTTCCGTTCAATGGATATTCCGGTACGCCAGCTGGAGTGCTGCTCCGGCGACCTGGCCGATCTGAAAGTGAAGTCCTGCGACATCGAAGCCTGGTCACCCCGCCAGCAGAAGTACTTTGAAGTATGCTCCTGCTCCAATCTCGGTGATGCCCAGGCGCGCAGGCTGAAAATGCGCGTGAAGGGTGAAGACGGAAAGATGTATCTTCCGCACACTCTGAACAACACCGTGGTGGCTCCGCCGAGAATGCTGATAGCCCTGCTTGAGAATCACCTGCAGGAAGACGGGTCCGTTACGATTCCCGAAGTTCTTCAGCCTTACATGGGCGGAACCAAGGTTCTTACTCCGAAACACTGAACCAAGCCTTTCTATAACAATAACCGGTCTGTGTCCGTTCACAGGCCGGTTATTGTTATATTCTCTTCAAATCTTTCTACTATATTATAATAAAGCTATGGACTTTTCAACATTGGAATGATATACTGTTGAAAAGAATGGGATACTATGCAAACAAAGGAGTTTTCTATGAATTCGCTGCATGATATTTGGAATGAAATAATCCGCGTCCTCGGCCGTGAACTGACTCCGACGGCCATTTCAACCTGGTTTGACGACTGCGAACCGGTAGAACTGGACGATTACAAACTTGTTTTAAAATCCGGCAACGACTTTAAAAGAGACATCATAACCAACCGCTTCGGCACAAAAATCAAGGCCGCCCTCTATGATCTTTTCTCCTGCGAATTCGAGCTCCGCGTTCTGACGCCCGATGAACTGGAGGACTATCAGGCGAGCAAGGATGCATCCAATTACGAAAAGATTCCCGACATGGCCCTTTTCACATTTGACCGGTTCATTGTCGGCAACTCCAACCGCTTTGCCTTCGCGGCCGCCAAAGCCGTTTCCGAACATCCCGGCGGAATCGATTACAACCCTCTGTTCATATACGGAAACTCGGGTCTCGGAAAAACGCACCTTCTGCTTGCCATAGGGCATGCCATTAAAGAAGCCGACCCTAAAAAGAAAATCGCCTACGTAAAAGGCGACGAATTTACCAATAAGCTTGTTAAGGCACTCGGCGAACACAAAATGGAAGAATTCCGGAACGAATTCAGAAATGTCGATTTGTTCTTAATGGACGACGTGCAGTTTATTGCCGGAAAGATTCAGACCCAGGAAGAATTCTTCCACACCTTCAATGCCATATACGAAGACGGCCATCAGATCGTCATCACTTCGGACCGGCCGCCGAAAGAAATGTCCACCCTGGAAGACAGGCTCCGGACAAGATTTGAAGGCGGCGTCCTTGCGGACATTCAGCCTCCCGACTTTGAAACAAGGCTTGTCATCATCCGCAATAAAGCGGCGGGGCTCGGTCTGCAGCTTTCGGACGAAGCGGTGGAATACATAGCCAACAACATAACCGCCAACATCCGTCAGCTCGAAGGCGTCATTAAAAAGCTCACGGCGTACCGCGAGATCCTGAACGAAGTTATTACCACGGACTCCGTCAAACGTGCCATAGAAGACGTCATACGGACAGGAACCGACATTCCCACGCCGGACAAGATAATCAAAGAAACCGCACGCTATTATAATCTCGAAACCGACGATTTGAGAGGACAGAACCGTTCCAAGAACATTGCCGAAGCCAGACAGGTTTCCATGTATCTGATACGTTCTCTCACCAATCTTTCGCTTGTTGACATAGGCAAGCAATACGAAAACCGAAATCACGCAACCGTTCTCTCCTCAATAAAGAAAATAGAAGACATGCTGAAGAACGATCCCCAGATGTCGGCAAAAATCAGGGATATCAGCTCCAACATCAATGCGGGATAATCCACATTTTTCTGTTGAAAAGCAGAAGAAGCACTGTTGATAAATTTTATTGGATTTAAACATTCGGTTTTTTGAAAGATATCAACAAACCGGTAACCCGAAAAAACGGCCGTAAACCTGGCTTTTTTTAAGTTATCAACATAAATTTGCCCTACTATTACTTTTACTGAATATATTATTTATTTATATAAAAATAATTTAATTACGGAGATATAAAAAATGAAGTTTTCATGCGACAAAAACATACTGCAGGAAGCCATTGCCGTTACGGCAAGAGCCGTTCCTTCCAAGAGCCCGATCAATTCCCTCGAAGGTCTTTTAATCGAATGCGGAGAAAGCGTTAAAATAACGGGATACGATTTAAAAAAAGCAATCTATACCGTTTTTGATGCCGATGTCGTACAGAAAGGCCAGATCGTTGTAAACGCAAGACTGTTTTCCGAGATGATACGCCGTCTGCCGGACGGAATCGTACTGATTACGGCCGACGAAGAGAACAACAGCATTAACGTGAAGTGCGGCCGCAGCGAATACAACTTTATCGGATACGACGTAAAGGATTATCCGGACATTCCGAAGTTCGAGGGAATGAACAATGTATGCATTCCGCAGAACCAGCTGAAAAAGATGATTGAAAAAACAATCTTCGCCGTTTCCAAAGACGAAGTGCGTCCGGTCTATACGGGTTCCCTTTTTGAAATAGAAGGGAATACTCTGACGATTGTTTCGGTCGACGGGTACAGACTGGCCAGAAGAGTTGAAAAAATAGAAAATGCACAGCTGGAAGACTGCTCTTTCGTGGTTCCCGGATTTGCCCTTTCCGACATAGAAAAAATCTGCGAAGAAAAAGACGAGCCCGTAAAAATAGCCGTCGGTGACAAACACATCTCTTTCACCATCGGCGATACCGTTGTCATCTCCAGAAGACTGGAAGGGGACTTCCTGAATCATAAAAAATCCGTGCCGGACGAATTCCGTTATGAACTGACGGTCGACAGACATGAGCTGACCTCGGTGATCGACCGTGTTGCCCTGATGCTTTCCGACAAGGCGGGCAATCCCGTCCGGATGACCTTCGGCGACGGAGTTATCGACTGTAACTGCGTAACACCTCTCGGCAAAGCGGACGACATGTGCCCCTGCACCGGTTCCGGAGAAGATTTGCTGATAGGCTTTAACGACAGATATCTCACGGATGCTCTGAAGGCGGCGGACGGAGACAGCATAAAGGTATGCCTGAATACATCGTCTTCACCTTGTGTCATCAAATCCAGCGACGGGGAAGAGAACTACACGTATATGATTCTCCCCGTCAGACTGCATAAGTAATTCATGCAGCTTAATCGCATAGCACTCACCGGATTTCGCAACTACGAATTCGAAACCGTAGAGTTCAAAAGCGGAGTCAATATCATATCCGGAAAAAACGCGCAGGGGAAAACAAATCTGCTCGAATCGGTCTGCCTGCTTTCGACAGGAAAAAGCTTTCGGACGAGATATGACAGAGAACTTGTCAACCTGGATTATTCATCGGCTTCCATTCTTGCCGATGTGGATTCCCACGGGCGCAGCCAGACCATCAGCATCGAACTTAAACCAGGAACCACGAAGAAGATTCTCGTAAACGGAGTAAAAAAGACTTCGTCCGAACTGGTCGGAACGGTGAATACCGTTCTCTTCTGCCCGGATGACCTGGGGCTGATCAAAGACGGTGCCGCGATAAGAAGAAGGCTTCTGGATAACGCCATATCCCAGATAAAGCCGCAATATGCCGCCGTCCTTTCCGACTTCAACCGGCTGTATGAGAACAAAACGAGAATTCTGAAGGACTGGCATGAGAAACCTTCTCTTCTGGAACCTCTCGACGAGTTTTCCGACGGGCTGTGCCGGTGCAGCGCAAAGCTGATAAGATACCGCGCGGCCTATACCCTGAGGTTGGCCGAAGAAGCCAAAAAAATACATGCGGACTTCTCGACCGGAGAGAATCTGGGAATCGAATACAAAACCATCAGTACGGTAAGCGACCCGCTCAGCACGGAAAAGAACATTTACTATGAGGTTCTCTCCCATTGGGAAAAACACAGACAGGCGGAACTGGAAAGCGGCCAATGTCTGACCGGAGCGCATAAAGACGAACTGGAAATGACGATAAACGGAAATGCTGCCAGAGCCTTTGCCTCGCAGGGGCAGACAAGAACGGCGGCGCTTTCGATAAAACTGGCGGAGAGGGAAATTCTCCTGGAAGAAACGGGAGAGTATCCCATCCTTCTGCTGGATGACGTTCTTTCCGAGCTGGACGCCTCCAGACAGGAGTTTGTACTCAATCGCATAGGAGGAGGGCAGACGCTGATCACCTGCTGCGAAGACGAAGACATTTCCGGCCGGACCGGCGGAAAAGTCATCTTTATCGAAAACGGGAGAATATGCTGATGTACATATCTCTCGGAAACGGCAAATTTGCCGCGAATACGGACATTATAGGAATTTTTGACCTGGATATAACATCCCAGTCGCATTTAACGAGAAAATATCTCAATGCCGCCGAAAGATCCGGAAAAGTGATAAACGCCTCCGAGGACATTCCGAAGTCCTTTGTTGTGACAAAGGAAGGAAACGTATTTATTTCACAGCCGGCAACGGCAACGCTAATCAGAAGAATAGAGGATGAAGCTTAAAAATGGATGAAAACGCAAAAACCATGAACGAAAAAATAAACACCGAATATGACGCTTCGCAGATAACGGTTCTGGAAGGACTGGAGGCTGTGCGCAAACGCCCCGGCATGTACATCGGGTCGACATCGTCTTCGGGTCTGCATCATCTTGTATACGAGATTGTGGACAACTCAATCGACGAGGCCCTGGCCGGATACTGCGATCATGTCGAGGTCATCATAGAACCCGACAACGTGATCTGCGTGCGCGACAACGGACGCGGAATCCCTGTGGACATTCAGGAGCAGACCGGTAAATCGGCACTGGAAGTGGTTTTCACGGTTCTGCATGCCGGCGGAAAATTCGGCAACGGCGGATACAAGGTTTCCGGAGGTCTGCACGGAGTCGGTGCCTCGGTTGTGAATGCCCTGTCCGAATGGCTGGAAGTTCATGTTCACAGAGACGGAAAAGTCTATGAGATGAAGTTCTCCCGAGGAAACATTACGGAGTCAATCAAGGTAATCGGCGAGACCGACCACACCGGAACGACCGTCCGCTTCAAGCCGGACCCGGAGATGTTCGACGATACCGTCTATAACTACGAAACGCTGCACACACGCATGCGTCAGCAGGCATTCCTGAATGCCGGCCTCAAAATCAGCATTTCGGACAAGCGCAGCGAAGACGGAGAGAGCGATATCCTGCAGTACGACGGCGGAATCCGGGAATATGTGTCCTACATAAACAACGGCATCGGAAAGACCCTTATTCACGATGACGTCATTTACATGGCCGGCACAAAGGATGACGCCATGGCGGAAATTGCCATGCAGTATTCCGATTCCTACTATGAAAACATTATTTCCTTTGCCAACGATGTGCATACGCCCGAAGGCGGCATGCACGAAGCCGGATTTAAGGCGGCCCTGACAAGAGTCATAAACAATTACGGCATCAAGAACAACATCATCAAAACCGATTCCGACAAACTGACCGGTGACGATGTTCGCGAAGGCATTGCCGCCGTTATTTCGGTGAAACTGCCGGAAGCCCAGTTCGAAGGACAGACCAAGCAGAAGCTCGGCAATGCCTACATCCGAACGCTTGTGGACAACATCGTCTCCGAGCAGCTGACCGAATATTTTGAAGAGCATCCTTCCACGGCGAAGGCCGTGCTGGAAAAGGCCATGCTTGCCAACCGCGCCCGTGAGGCGGCAAGAAAGGCAAAAGAAACCGTCCGCAGAAAAACAGGGCTGGAATCCGGGCAGATGCCGGACAAGCTGCAGGACTGCAACGAAAGAGACCCGGCGCTGTGCGAAATATACATCGTCGAGGGCGACTCCGCAGCCGGTTCGGCCATTCAAGGAAGAGACTCCCGATTCCAGGCCATTCTCGCCATGTGGGGCAAGATGCTGAACGTCGAAAAGGCGAGAGCCGATAAAATATACGGAAACGACAAGCTGTATCCCCTGATTGTGGCACTCGGCGCCGGAATCGGCGAAGAGTTCGACATAGAAAAGCTGCGTTACCACAAAATCATCATCATGGCGGATGCCGATGTGGACGGTTCCCACATCCGGACGCTGCTGCTGACGTTCTTCTTCCGCTACATGCGCCCGCTCATCGAAAACGGCTATGTTTACTCGGCCGTGCCTCCGCTTTACAAGCTGACGAGAGGCAAGCAGCAGAGAGTGGCCTATTCGGACGAAGAGAGAGACAGAATATCCGGCGAGATGCGGGAGGGCAACCCCAACATCAAGATAGACATCGCCCGATACAAAGGTCTCGGCGAAATGGACCCCCACGAACTCTGGGAGACAACCATGGATCCGGAACAGAGGTCCCTGCGGAGAATTACGCTGCAGGACGCTGTTGCGGCAGACCGCATATTCAACGTGCTGATGGGAGAAGATGTGGAACCCAGACGCCAGTGGATTGAAGACAACGCCAAATACGTTGTCAATCTTGACATATAAAAGGGAGGGATTTCAATGGCACATAAAAGAGATTACAAGCCTGAAGACATAGCCTTCCCGAATCAGGTGATTACAGAGTCGGAACTCGTCGGAGAAATGGAGACGAGTTATATCGACTATGCCATGTCGGTCATCGTAGGCCGAGCGCTGCCGGATGTCAGAGACGGTCTGAAGCCCGTCCACCGCCGCATACTCTATACCATGTACGAAGGCGGACTGACCTCGGACAAACCGTTTAAAAAGTCGGCAACCTGTGTCGGCGATGTGCTGGGTCACTACCATCCGCACGGAGATGCTTCGGTTTACGATGCCCTGGTGCGTCTGGCGCAGGACTTTTCGATGCGCTACATGCTGGTCGACGGACACGGAAACTTCGGTTCCGTGGACGGCGACCCTCCCGCTGCCTACCGTTATACCGAGGCGCGGCTGAGCAAGATTTCCAACGAGATGCTGCGCGACATCGACAAAGAGACGGTCGACTGGGACCCCAACTTTGACGAGTCGAGAAAGGAACCGAGAGTTCTGCCGTCCCGTTTCCCGAATCTGCTTGTAAACGGTTCCACGGGAATAGCCGTCGGCATGGCGACGAACATACCGCCGCACAATCTTAAAGAGGTCATCAACGCCTGCATATGCGTTCTGGACAATCCCGAGGCCACGCTTCAGGATCTGATGAACCATATTCAGGGGCCGGATTTCCCGACAAAAGGGATTATCATGGGCAGGAGCGGCATACGCCAGGCCTATGCCACGGGAAGAGGCCGCATCGTTGTGCGCGCGCGTGCGGACTTTGAAGAGTACGGACGCGACAAGAGAACAAGAATCATCGTTACGGAACTGCCGTATCAGGTTAACAAGCGCCAGCTTATCAAGAACATTGCGGACCAGGTGCATGAAAAGCGCCTGGAAGGCATTTCCGATTTGCGCGATGAAACCGACAGAAACGGCATGCGCGTTGTCATTGAACTGAAGCGCGATGCCAATCCGCAGGTGGTGCTGAACCGGCTGTATGCCCAGACGGCCCTGCAGACGAGCTTTTCCATCAACATGCTGGCGCTGGTAAACAACCAGCAGCAGCCGAAGATTCTATCGCTCCGGCATATTCTGGACGAGTATCTGACGTTCCAGGAGGAGCTGATTGTCCGGCGCACGAGATTTGACCTGCGCAAGGCCGAGGAGCGGGCCCATCTGCTCGAAGGGCTGCTGATTGCGCAGGACAACATAGACGAGGTCATCCGCATTATCCGCTCCAGCTATGATGATGCCAAAGATAACCTGATGAAGCGCTTCGGGCTGGATGACGTGCAGGCGCAGGCCATATGCGACATGCGGCTGATTCAGCTGCAGGGGCTCAACCGGGAAAAGCTTGAAAACGAATACAAGGAGCTGGGCGAGAAGATCAGCTACTACAAGGCCCTGCTTGCCGACCCCGAACTGATCAAGGGCGTTCTCAAAGAGGAGCTGACGGCCATTCGCGACAAGTTCGGCGACGAGCGTGTCACCGAAATCCAGGACGTGGAAGAAGACATCGAAGACGAAGACCTGATACAGGAAGAGCAGTGCGTATTTACGCTGACGCATCAGGGCTATATCAAGCGTCTGAATGTAAGCGAATACAAGGCGCAGGGACGCGGAGGAAAGGGAATCCGCGCGATGTCCACCAAGGAAGAGGACTATGTCGAAACCGTCTTCACGGCATCGACGCACGACAACATCCTGTTCTTCATGAACTCCGGAAGAGTCTACATCAAGAAGGGCTATACGATTCCTGCCGCATCCAGAGCGGCCAAGGGAACCAACATCGTGAACATCCTGCCGGTTGAAAACGGAGACAATCCGGAAAAAATCAGCACGATGATCGCCGCAAGAGGCCTGGATGAAGATTCCTTCTTCGTGTTTGTCACGAAGAACGGAACGATCAAGCGCATGGAACAGAGTGCGCTGAAAAACATACGTTCCTCCGGAATCCGGGCCATTACGCTGGATGAAGGGGACGAACTGATTAAAGTTCTGCCGACCGGCGGAGACGAGATCATCATGATTGCCACGCGCAACGGCCAGGCGGCCTCCTTCAACGAGACGGATGCCAGAGCCATGGGCAGAAATGCCGTAGGCGTCAGAGGCATCAAGCTGCGCGAAGGCGACTATGTCATCGGTGCCGGTGCCTCCCACGAAGGAAGCGCCGTGCTGACGGTAACCGAGAACGGATACGGAAAACGCACCGACCTCAGCGAATATTCCATTCACGGCCGCGGCGGACTCGGCATCAAGAACTATAAAGTAACCGAAAAGACGGGCCATGTGGCCGACGTTCTCTTCGTAAACGAAGACGACGACCTGCTGGTCATCACCGACGACGGCACGATTATCCGCGTGAACGTGGCCGCCATAGGGGCCAAGGGCCGCGATACACAGGGCGTCCGCGTTATGAGACCGGCCGAGGGCAGCAAAATCATCTGCATCGAAAAGACAGAAAAGGAAGACAGCGAAGAAGCGAATGCCGAGGAAGAAACAGGTATCGATATACACTGACGGAGCCTGCAGCGGAAATCCCGGCCCGGGAGGCTGGGGAGCGATCCTCTGCTATAAGGGAACCGAAAAGGAAATTTCCGGCGCCGAGAAAGAGACAACGAACAACCGCATGGAGCTTACGGCGGTTATCGAAGCGCTGAAGTGTCTGAAAGAAGCGTGCGAAATAGAGCTCTGGAGCGACTCGAAATATGTCATCGACGGGCTTGAAAAAGGCTGGGCCGAGAGCTGGCGGAAAAACGGCTGGAGAAAGTCGGACAGGAAACCGGCGCTGAATCCGGATTTATGGGATGTGCTTCTGAATCTGACCGCCGAGCATGAAATCCGCTATCACTGGGTCAAAGGGCATGCGGAAAACGAGCTCAACAACCGCTGCGACGCATTGGCGGTGGCGGCAAGGGAAAAACAGATAAGCGGCAATGTCTGAAAGAAACATAGATTACAATCAGAAACCGCTGAAGATATTCCGGACCTACATAGCCGGGCACAGGAAGCTGTTTATCATCGACATGGTCTGTGCGGTGCTTGTCTCGGCGGTGGATCTGCTGTTCCCCTTTGTCTCCAGGATAGCGATGAATACGCTCCTGCCGGACAGGCTGTACAAAGCGTTTTTTGCCGTGATGGCCGCGCTGATAGCGGCCTATTTCCTGAAAGCGGTGCTGTACTATGTGATAACCGTGGTAGGCCATCGCATGGGGATTCTGACGGAATCCGACATGCGGGCGGACGTGTTTGCGCATATGCAGGATCTTTCCTGTTCCTTCTATGACAGGAACCGGACCGGCGTGCTCATGTCCCGGATTACGACCGACCTGTTTGACGTTACCGAGCTTGCCCATCACGGGCCGGAGAACCTGCTCATCTGCACGCTTACAATCCTGGGCTCCCTTGTTGTGATGTTTGCTCTGGAGTGGCGGCTGGCGCTGGTACTGGCGCTGGTGCTTCCGCTGTGTCTCTGGTTTACGCTCTCCCAGCGGGTAAAGATGAAAAAAACAAACATCGAAGTCAAGAAAACCACGGGAGAGATTTCGGCAGCCATCGAGAGCAGCATTTCCGGAGCGAGAACCTCCAAAGCCTTTGCCAACGAAGAGTTGGAGAAGGAGAAGTTTGAGCAGATAAACGAAAAGTTTCGCGGCGCCAAAGTCGGGCTCTATAAGGCGATGGGCCTGTTTCAGAGCGGAATGGAATTCACCACCGGCGTTATGCCCGTTCTGGTCATCCTGACCGGCGGACTCCTGATTATGAAAGGGAAAATGGACTACATCAACCTGGTTACCTTTTCTCTTTATGTGGCAACCTACGTTTCTCCGCTGCGAAAGCTGGCCGCCTTTGCGGAACAGTACACGGCCGGCAGTGCGGGCTTTTCAAGATTTCTTGAAATCATGCGTACGGAGCCGGAAATAAAGGATGCGGAAGATGCCGAGGAATTGGGAGAGGTTATCGGAGAGATTCGATACTCCGATGTAGACTTTGCCTATAACAACGGCAAAACCGTATTAAAAAACATTAACATTACCATTAAACCCGGGCAGACTTTTGCTCTGGTAGGTCCCTCCGGCGGAGGGAAAACGACCCTATGCCGGCTTCTGCCGCGGTTTTACGATGTCAGCTCCGGAAGTGTTACCGTAGACGGAAAAGACGTCCGCAAGCTGACGCAGGCAAGCCTGCGGAAAAACATCGGGCTGATCGAACAGGACGTATTCATGTTTGCCGGCACCATCAAGGACAACATCCGGTACGGAAAGCCCGGAGCGTCCGACGAAGAGATTGTGGCGGCAGCCAAACTGGCAGAGATTCACGACGAAATCGCGGCCATGCCGAACGGCTACGATTCCTATATAGGCGAAAGAGGCGTTATGCTGTCCGGCGGACAGAAACAGAGAGTTTCGATTGCGAGGGCCTTCCTCAAAAACCCGCGCATCCTGATTTTGGACGAGGCCACGTCGGCGCTCGATTCCGTTACGGAACGCAGGATACAGGAATCTCTGGACAGACTCAGCGAAGGGAGAACCTCCCTGATTATTGCGCACAGACTTTCAACAATCAGAAATGCGGATACCATTGCGGTTGTTGAGGGTGAAAGCATAACAGAAAGCGGCACACACGAAGAGCTCTTGAAAAAGAACGGAAAATACGCCTCCCTGTGGAAGGCTCAAACGGAGAATGAAAATGAAAACAAAAAAACTGACTGAACTCACAATGCTGGCGGCCATTGTTGTCGTACTGACCATTTTCAGCACCTTTATCAAATTCGGTCCCTTCTCAATCACTCTGGCACTGGTTCCCATTATCATAGGCGGCGTGCTCTACGGCGCGGAAGGCGGAGCGCTTCTCGGCTTTGTGTTCTCGCTGGTCGTTCTGATAACGGGTCTCTTCGGATGGGACGGCGGCACCGTGATGATGCTGATCGGCATCAGACCCCTTGCGGCCATTTTGATCTGTCTGCTCAAAGGCACACTCGCCGGCTGGGTGGCCGCCCTTGTATACAGGGCCGTCGCCAAGAAAAACGGCAAACTGGCCGTTGTTCTGGCATCGATTGTCTGCCCCGTAGTCAATACCGGCGTTTTCATAGCCGGCATGCTTCTGTTCTTCACGTCCACGCTGGAATCGTGGGCATCCGGACAGGGTGTGTTCTATTTCATTATTTTCGGCCTGACGGGAATCAACTTTGTTGTGGAGCTGCTTTCCACGCTGGCCCTTTCGTCCGTAGTGACGGCCATCATCAAGTACAGAAAGAAAAGCGCATAAAGCGATGACATAACCGACAGGAAAGGAGAAAACATGAAGGAAGTATACGACTTTATCAAAGACTGCGGTACCTATTACCTCGCCACCGCGGAAGGCAATCAGCCGAGAGTGCGTCCCTTCGGAACCATAGATATTTTTGAGGACAAGCTCTATATCCAGACGGGAAAAGTGAAGCCGACCTATGCACAGCTCAAGGCCAATCCATTGGCCGAAATCTGCTGCTTCAAGGACGGAAGCTGGCTTCGTCTCGCCGGAGAGCTCGTGGAGGACGACAGAGTCGAGGCAAAGAAGCACATGCTCGACGAATATCCCAATCTTCGCGCCATGTATGACGAAAAGGACGGGAACACGGCCGTATTTTATTTCAGGAATGCCAAAGCGGTCCTGGCAAGCTTTTCGGCGGAGCCGAAAACATTTGAGTTCTGAAAGAGGGAAAAGAAAATGGAATTAAACGAACTGTTTAAACTGCGCAGAAGCGTAAGGGCTTACAAAAAAGACTGCCCGATTGCCAAAGAGACCCTGGTAGAAATCATAGAAGATGCAAGGCTTGCCCCCTCCTGGAAAAACATGGAAGGCTCCCGAAGCTATGTTGCCTATACGCCGGAGGCGGTGGAAAAAGTGCGCGCCTGCCTTGCGGATTTCAATGCGGAGAGAACAAAGAACGCCTCCGCCTTTATCGTTACATCTTTTGTCAAGGATTTTGCCGGCTTCACGGCCGGGAAACCGGATAACGACCTCGGCAACATCGTCGGCGCCTACGATCTCGGCCTTTATAATTCTTATCTCATGCTCAAGGCAAGAGACCTTGGCATAGACAGCCTGGTTATGGGGCTGAGAGATGCCGACAAGCTGCACGAGCTTCTCGAAATACCCGAAAACGAGCAGATCTGCATGGTGCTCGCCCTCGGCTACCGCGACGAGGACCCGGCCCTGAGACCGAGAAAATCCGCCGACGAGATCGCGAAATTTTATTAAGGAGAACAAACCATGAGTAAAGACCCCTTCACCACATGCAAAGTATGCGGCGGAAAGATGGCCAAAAACGCAAAGGCCTGCCCTCACTGCGGAGCTCCGAACAAGAAGCCGTTATATAAAAGAGCTTCCTTCTGGCTCGGCCTGGCAGCCCTCGGCTCCGGTTATGCGGCATACACCTATGTTTCCAAGCTGGCTTCCGACAGAAAGTTCCGAGAAGAACTGATTAAAAAACTGATACTGCATAAATAAAGAAAAAGCGCTTACGACGATGTCGTAAGTGAAGTGATAAAATACTGGTAGACACAAAAGTGCCTACCAGTATTTTTATGTTATTATAAGAAATGGAGGTGGAAATATGCCAAGAAAATACACCATGCGTAGTAAAGAAGAAAAACTGGCAATTGTCAAAAGGAATCTA
>JAZUEY010000026.1:0-66014 GCA_045640405.1 Candidatus Limivicinus sp. | reverse complement strand
CGATCTCCGTTGCCGTTTCCCGTACTGCGTTCATACGCTGTACCCAAGTCAGTAATGCCTTTTCGTTGTATTCAGATAATCTTTACTCGCAAGCCGCCGGAAACTCAGAATAAATGGGTTTTGGCGGCTGCTATCATTTTGGTATCAAATCGAGCTTTGAAGGCTCAAAAAACCAGTAAAATCAAGGGTTTTCAGACTTCACGATTTATTCGTACTCTATCGTGGCAACGGGTTTTGCCGAGAGGTCGTACAGGACTCTGTTGACGCCCTTGACTTCGGCGATGATTCTGTCGCGGATTTTGAGAAGAATCTCGTAGGGGACTTCTTCGATGGTAGCGGTGGTGGCATCCACGGAGTTGACGGCACGGATGATGACGAGCCAGTCGTCCGTGCGCTTGCCGTCCTTGATACCCGTGGAGGTGAAGGGAGGCACTACCGTGAAGTACTGCCAGACCTTGCCCTGCAGACCTGCAAGGGCGAACTCTTCACGAAGGATGGCATCGGACTCGCGAACGGCCTCCAGCCTGTCTCTGGTGATGGCGCCTACGCAGCGCACGCCGAGACCCGGGCCGGGGAAGGGCTGCCGGAATACCATGCTCTCGGGAAGCCCGAGGGCGAGGCCCACCTGGCGGACTTCGTCTTTATAAAGGAATTTGACCGGCTCGACCAGCTCGAAGTTGAGGTCTTCCGGAAGACCGCCCACGTTGTGGTGCGCCTTCACGCCGTCCGATTCCAGAATGTCGGGATAGATGGTGCCCTGGGCGAGGAACTTGACGCCTTCCAGCTTTCTGGCCTCTTCGGCAAAAACATCGATAAACTCCTTGCCGATGATTTTTCTTTTCTGCTCCGGGTCGGACACGCCGGCGAGCTTATCCAGGAAGCGGTCAACCGCATCGACATATATGATGTTGGCACCGAGCTGATTGCGGAACACATCGACGACCTCTTCCGGTTCTCCCTTGCGCAGGAGACCGTGGTTTACATGAACGGCCGTGAATCTGTCGCCAAGGGCCTTGATGAGCAGGGCGGCGACCACAGAGGAATCAACACCTCCGGACAGAGCCAAAAGCACCTTCCCGTCCCCGACCTGGGCACGGATGGCTTCCGTCTGCTCTTTGATAAAAGCATTGGCAAGCTCTGCATTGGTTATTCTTTCAAGAGATTCGGGGCGAAGTTCTGACATATTAATATTCCTCCTCTGTTACCGGCCAGCCGGTACATTTATTATCGTTCCAATAAAAAGAATACGGATACCCGGTCAGATCGGTCGAGTATTCAAACTGGTCGCGCAGGACGGCATATCTTGGGGCATATTCGTCCTCGCCGAATTCGTTGACGTGCCGGCGCCAGCCGCCGTCGGTCGGGTCCGTCGTGGTTGTGTTAATCTCGCAGTTCGGGTGAAGCTGGGCAAACTGTGCGACCTGCTCGGGCGGAATAGGCGTATAGGCGCCGATGTAGAGCCTGTCGAGATTCAGGTCGAACAGCGGGGAAAGGTCGCTCACGGCAAAGTCGTGGCAGATGTTGAGATGCCTGAGATTCTTGCAGTTGGCAAGAGGCGTCAGGTCACTCAAACCGGAGGTCTGCAGCTCGGCATACTCCAGCTTCTCGCAGTAGGAGAGCGGCGTTGCATCGCACCAGGTTGCCATCGCCAGAATCGCAACTTCCAAATCCGGCATGTACTGCACGAAAGAGATGTCCGGCATCGATTCCGTATGGCCCATGTCCAGCAAGGTGACTTTTGTGCAGTATTTGAGCTGCTGTGCATCCTCGGCCGTGATGATGCCGCCCGGGGCGCCCGGGCCGGAATTGGAGGCCAGAATTCGGGTGACATCCGTTCTCACGGAATAGGCAGCGCCGAAGTATATCCGCCAGATGACGTCCACATCCGGAAAAGCATCCCGGATGACCGCCATTTTTTCATTCTCCACGCCGCAGGAGTCCATGTCCACCGTGCGGAGATTCGGCATGAACGGCATCATCGCCATTAAAAGCGCACCGTCATCGTCGACCGGGGTGTTCCAGAGGTCTATGGTCGTATCGTTAAGATTGAAGGTTTTCCCGTAGATTTCAAAGTTTCCGGATGCGTCCACGGGAATCGGCGGCGTCGGTTCCGGAGTGGGCTCCGGCGTTGGTTCCGGGGTAGGGGCCACCGTAGGCTCCGGCGTAGCCGGCGTCGCGGCAGGTGCTTCCGTTTTCCCGCAGCCGGCAAGCAGCAGAGCCGCGAGCAGCAGGGACAGAACCGGATAATATGAAATTCGTTTTCTGCTGTCTTTCATTCTGTCAATAAGTTCCCGTTACAAGAATAGCTCCGGGAGGATCGTCGTATACATCGGCAATGTGCGCCGTTGCCGGGTCCTCCTCCCAGTATTCGCTGAGTGCGGAAGTATCCACAATATAGGTGTTCACCGGGTCCACATGGGACGTGGCTTCCAGGTTCGGGTCGTTCCAGGAGAAGGAATAACAGGCCGGATTGGTACCGTACTGGAAACACTTGTGAATGACCTTGTACCAGCCGAGAGGCCTCTGGGCCGGGAAGTAATTATAGGTATCGTAGAAAGCCCAGTCGGCCGTCAGATAGTTCTGGTAGTACTTCCAGCCTTCGGCCGTATAGCCTTCGTTGGTAATGTTGCCGTACTGGTCGCGCTCGAGGCCCGTACCCGCCACGGTGTTGACTTCGCACTGCGGATGCAGTTCGCGCATTTTATCAATCTGCTCCTGGGGTACCGGGTCTCCCACGCCGAGCCACAGCCGGTAGAGCGGCAGATCGTACAGGCAGGAGATGTCCCGAACTTCAAAGCAGGTGCCCACATTCAGGTGCGCCAGCTTTTTGCACTCCGCCAGAGGCGACAGGTCCGAAATATTGGTGTTGCCGGCTTCGAGGTAAAGCAGGTTTTCACATTTGGAAAAAGGCGTGAGGTCCGAAATTGCCGTCATCGAAATGACAGCCACTTCGAGATCCGGCATGTACTCCACAAAAGAGAAGTCCGAAATGTCCTCGTTATGTCCGAGGTCGAGATAGCGGACTCTGGTGCAGTACTTCAGTACGTCCCCTATTTCGTTGCCGAGCGTGCCGCCCTTGGAAGGCATAGAAGCCAGAATCTTCGTCACGTTGGTGCGGACGGAGTAGTTCTCGCCGAAGTTGATGCGCCAGATGATGTCTTTATCCGGGAAACGCTGCTGCAGAGCTCCCAATTTTTCGTTGCTCACACCGCAGGAATCCAAGTCGACAGCCTTCAGATTCGGCATGTAGGGGATGACCTTGGCAACGGCATCGGCGTCATCGCTTATCGGCATGTGGCTGAGGTCGATGAACTCGTCGTTCAGGTTGAAGGCCCTGCCGTAGATTTCGAAATTGCCCTCCGCATCGACCGGAAAATCCGGGGCGGGGGTGGGCGTCGGCGTAGGCTCCGGGGTAGCCGTCGATTCCGGGGTGGGCGGTGCGGCTTCCGGCACCGCCGTGACGGCCGGGGCTTCGGTGATTGCAACGGTTTCGGGCATTTTCGGGGACTTGAAAGCCAGCGAAATGACCAGCAGCGGAATCAGTATCAGTATCGCTCTTAAACGTTTCATAATATTGGAATTATAATCCCTGGCTGTTGATTTGACAATAAATAAAAGCTAAAATAAAAGCATGTTAAAGCTTATTACCGGTCCGGCCGGAGCCGGAAAAACAAACTGCATTACCGACTGTATCCGGAGCGCTGTTGCCGGCGGCAAAGGCGGCAATTTTCTCATCGTTCCGGAGCAGTACAGCCACGAAGCCGAGCGCGAACTGTGCTCGAAATGCGGCAGCTCACTCTCCCTCTATGCGGAAGTGCTGAGCTTTACGGGGCTTGCCCGAAAAGCGGCGGCTTTGTACGGCGGCATCAGCGCCGAGTATCTCGACAAGGGCGGCCGCCTTCTCTGCATGTCGCTCGCCGTCCGGAATCTCTCCCGCAGCGGTTCGCTCAAAGCTTTTCACCGGGCCGCCTCGTCCCCCGCGGTGCAGAATTCCCTGCTGGATGCCGTTGACGCGCTGAAGGCTGCCGACATCGGCTCAGACGCCCTCTTTGAAGCCTCCGCCTCCTGTGAAGGAGACCTGCAGCGCAAGATGCAAGACCTCGCCGGCGTACTCTCTGCCTACGATGCCGTCGTTGCCAACGGGCATGCCGACCCCGGAGACGCGCTTTCGGTCCTGGCCGGGCAGATTAAAGAACACCGCTTCGGTGAGGGGCTCCGCTTCTTCTTTGACGGATTTACCGACTTTACGGCCGCCGAGGCCGGCATTATAAAAGCCCTGCTGGATGTTGGGGCCGAGGTCACCGTCGCTCTGACGCTGGATGACCTGCACGGCGGAAGCGAGCTCTATCTTCTTCCGCGCCTGGCTGCGAAGGAGCTCATCGATTATGCCGGGAGTTTTGAACACACCGTCCTGCCTACCGCCGCGAAAAGGCCCGAGGCCGAAATCATCCGCTGCGATTCCATCGAAACCGAGTGCGAAAACGCGGCAATCCGCTGCCTTCGCCTTGTGAAGGAAACTGGCTGCCGTTACCGGGACATTGCCATCGCCGCCAGAGGCTTCGACGATTACCGGCCGGTGCTGGAAAGTGCCTGCCTCAAGTACGGCCTGCCGCTCTTTGTCTCCCGCCGGCGTGCCCTCACGGCCAGAGCGCTGCCCGTTCTTATCAGCAGTGCCTACAGCCTGCTTCTCGGCGGCTGGAATGCCGACGATTTCGTCAGCTTTCTGGGCACCGGTCTCACGCCGTACGCACAGGCTGACGCGGACAGGCTGGCCAAAGAGCTGGCCCGGCGCGGCATCCGCCAGAACGAGAAGCCTGCCTATCTTTTGAAATTTGAAAAAGCTGCGAGCCGGGCCGATACGGCCGGAGCGCACGCCGCCTCTCTGGCGCAGCTGCTGGATGACATGCACGTTCCCGAGAAAATGGCAGGAGACGGTGCCCAGGTCTGGAACACGGTTGTCTCCGCCCTGGAGCAAATCAATGCCATCATCGGCTCCGTTCCGATGAGCACGGAGGAGTTCGCCTGCCTTTTCGACACGATGCTGGCCAAATATGACACCGGCATCATCCCCGCCTCGCTCGACAGCGTTTCCGCCGGCGACTTCGACCGAATGCGGCGCCGGAATCTGAAGCATCTGATTATTCTGGGTGCGGATGATGACAGACTGCCCCAAGTCAGCGGCGGCAGTGCCATTTTTTCCGAAACCGAGCTGGAAGTACTGTCCGGGCTGAATCTGCGTTTCGGTGCCGGGCCGGAGGCCGAGCTCTGGAGAGAGTTCCTTCTTATCGAGAACGTTCTCTCCCTCCCGTCCGACTCGCTGACTGTCAGCTACTGCGGCCGTCCTTCGTTCATCCTTGACAAGAACCGGCTGGATTCGGCCGAGACGGTTTCCTATGCCGATGTGACGGCTTCCGCCGTGGCGATGATGAACCGGCGCCACCCCGGCAGTCTGGATGAGATCTCCGCCCGCTGGGCCGCGGGCCGCGGGTCTCTTTCCGAAAAAAGCGTGCAAGCCCTTTACGGCAGCAAAATACACATTTCACCCTCCAAGGCCGACAAATATTTCTCCTGTAAATACGCCTATTTCTGCCGCTACGGGCTCAATGCCGAAAAATGGCAGACCGAGGAGTTTACAGCGGCGGAATTCGGCACCTTTATGCACGACGTTCTGGAAAACGTCGCCAGGGAGGTGAGCGAGGGCGGCGGCTTCCGGCAGTATTCCGACACACAGCTGGAAGCCATGACCGCAAAGTACATAAAGATCTATGTTCTTGAAGCGATGGGCGGTCTGGAAGGCCGTAGCGAGCGCTTTAAATACCTTTTCTCCCGACTGGAATCCGACGTGCAGAAGGTCGTCCGTGATTTGGCGGCGGAAATGCGAAAGTCGGACTTTTTCCCCATAGCCTTCGAACTGAATTTTGCCGACAGGGAAAAATTCCCGCCCATAGAGCTCAAAAACGGCGGGGGCACCCTGGCCATGACGGGTATTGCCGACCGAGTCGATGCCTGTGAAAAGGACGGGAAAACCTACATCCGCATCGTGGACTATAAAACCGGCCCCAAAGAATTCAGTCTTTCCGACATCTGGTACGGTACCGGGCTGCAGATGCTGCTGTATCTCTATGCGATGCAGCAGGCCGACCCGTCCGTTGTCCCCGCGGGTGTGATGTACGTTCCCGCCAGCGACCGCTTCGTATCCTGCAAAGGAGACCTTGATGAAGCACAGCTTCAAAAAGAGCGCAGCAAGCAGGCCCGCCGCGTAGGGATGATGCTGACGTCCGACGGGATTCCCGAGGTCTGGGAACACGGCGAAAAAACGCTCTCCCCGACCATGAAAGGCGAGGTGAGCCGGGAAAACTTCAACATGCTTTTTGAACACATTACAAACCGTCTTTCCGAGATGGCCGAGGGAATACGCTGCGGGCGGATAGAAGCCGACCCGTATTCCTACGGTACCGATCCGGAAAGCTGCCAATACTGTGACTTTGCCCTCAGTTGCGGTTTCCGCGACAGCGAAAACGGAGAACACATCCGTATGCGGAAAAAGCTTGAGCCGGACGAGGTCTGGAGCCGGATTGCGGAGGAGGTAAAGGCCGATGAGTAAATTGAACCCCACACCTTCGCAGAAGGATGCCATTGCATACCGCGGCGGTCCCGTCCTCGTATCCGCAGGGGCAGGCAGCGGCAAAACCGGCGTTCTCACAGAGCGCCTGATTCGGTACATCACCGAGGAAGGGGCCGGCATTAACGAGTTCGTCGTCATCACATTCACGAACGCCGCCGCAGCCGAGCTCCGAAGCCGCATCCGGACCGAATTAAGCGAAAAAGCCACGGAAAACCCCGGCGACATGCATTTGCGCCGGCAGCTTGTTGCCCTGCAGTCGGCCCAGATTGGCACCATTCACCATTTTTGCACGAACATTCTGCGGGAAAACGCCCAGGCGGTCAGCCTGAGCCCCGATTTTAAGATTATCAGCGACGAGCGCGCCTCCTCGATGCGCGACGCCGCGTTGGAAAGAGTTCTGAACAGCCGGTATGAGCACATGTGCGACTATCCGGGCTTTGAGGAACTCGTCAACAGCGTCGGAACGGGCAGGACGGACGCGAAGCTTGTCGAACTCGTTCTGAAGCTTCATGCCGGCATGCAATGCCACCCCGATCCCAAGGCCTGGGCGGACGGGCGCGTTTCGCAGCTGCGAAACGGCTCGGAGGACTGGAATGCCGAAATCCTGCTCGACTGCGAAGCGGAAGCTTCTCGCCGGTCCGAAGAGTTGGATGCCCTTCTGACCGAAATGGCCGCCTTCCCCGAAGTGAAAGCGGCCTATGCCCCGGCCGTCGAGGATCTGGCCGCCTACACGAGAGAATACATCCGCTGCCTGCACATCGGCTGGGATGCGACGCATGACTGCGCTCCCGTGCCGGGCACCAGGCTGGGCACGCTTCGCGGCGAGACAAAGGACAGCGATCTGGCCGTCAAGGTAAGGGATACCAAGAAAGCCTGCGTAAAAGCGCTCAAAGAGCTCCGCGAAAAAACCGCCCAAACCTTTGCCCAGACTTCCGAGGAAATGGCCCGCTCGGCCTCTTCCATGGAGGCGCTTCTCGCCCTGACGCTCGATTTCGATGCCGAATACGCGAAGGACAAGCGCTGGCTGAATCTCGTTGACTACAGCGACCTGGAGCACTTTGCCGCCGCCTTTTTGCGCACGCACGATTTGTCATCCCGCTGGCGCGAAATCATGGTGGACGAATACCAGGACGTATCGCGCATTCAGGACGAGCTGTTCCGCTGCGTCTCCGACAACGGCCGCAAGCTCTTTATGGTGGGAGACATCAAGCAGTCCGTCTACCGCTTCCGCCTGGCCGACCCGGAGATATTCAAAGAAAAACAAAAGCGGCGTGATATCCGGCAGATTCCGCTCCGCGAAAATTTCCGTTCCAGGCGCGAAATAATCGACTGCGCCAACGGCATCTTTTCCGCATTGATGACCGAGGAACTCGGCGGAACCGATTATACTGCCGACCGGCTCGTGTTCGGCGCCGGCTATACCGGAACCGTTCCCCCTCCGGAAATTCTCCTGGTGAGAAGCCAGGAAGGGGAACCTAAGCTCCGCACGGAAGCCGAAGCCGTCGCTTCCGAAATAGAAAAGCTTGTCGCCTCCGGCGAGGTGAAATACGGAGAGATAGCCATCCTTCTGCGCGCTGCCGGAAAGACAGGCGATGCCTTTGCGCAGGCGCTTTCGAAGCGCGGAATTCCCGTTTCGTCGCAGAGCGGCGGCAGCTTCTTCGATGCTCCGGAGGTCTTCTATCTGACGGCCTGGCTCAGCATCCTGGACAATCCGCTCAACGATGTGGCACTTATAACCGTTCTCACCGGTCCCGCTCTCGGCTTTACGCCCGATGATTTGAGCACAATCCGTGCTGCGGACAAGGACGCCTGCCTGTTCGATTCTCTCCGGAAGGCTGCGGACGGAGACGAACGCTTCCGCTCCTTTGTGGACAGCTACGATGACCTGCGAAGGCAGGCACCCGACATGTCGGTAGAAGACATCCTCCGGTCTGTCATACGGCTCAGCCATCTCGAGCTCGTCTGCTCGGCTCTGCCCGACGGCGGTGCCCGGCTGCAGAATCTCAACCGGCTTATCCGGGCCTCCGTACTCTTCGAAGCCGACGGGTACAACGGCGTGCACCGCTTTTTGCTCTATCTCGAGAAGCTGCGCGAAAAGGGAACCGACCTTTCTTCCGAAATCGACGAAAACGCAGCCGTTAAAATCATGTCCATGCACAAGTCTAAGGGGTTGCAGTTCAAAGCCGTCTTTCTCTGCAATCTGCAGAGAACCTTCAACATGCAGGATACGAGGGATGTCGTTCTGGTTCACCCCGTGCTCGGTCTCGGGCCGAAGGTGACGGACAACGTCCGGAAAATCCAGTACCCCACCGTCGCCCGCAATGCCATTTCCGCCAGGCTGAAAAGGGAAACCCTTTCCGAAGAGATGCGGCTTCTCTATGTGGCCGTTACCAGAGCGGAGGAGCGGCTGTTCATGACCGGCTGTGTCGACGACCCGGAAAAAATTCCCGCTTCCTGTCCGCTGAAGTGGCTTGTCGATTCCGGGGCGGCAGGCATCCGCGAAATTTCCGTTTCGGACGGTGCATCGCAACCGGGGATTGCGACCGTAAAGGAAGAGGAGCCCGACCCGGCCCTGCTGGCAGCACTCGACTATGCGTATCCTTTTGGAGATGCCGCCTCACTTCCCTCCAAGGTAACCGCCACGGAGCTGAAGCATTACGAAACCGCGGACGAGGATGCCGCCGCTCTGATAAGCTCGGTACGGTCCCTGCGCAGGCCGGAGTTCAGTCTCGAATCGAAGGCTCTTTCCGCCGCCGAGCGAGGCATAGCCACGCACCTGTGCCTTCAGTATATGGATTTTGAAAGCGACGTTCCAAGCGAAATAGAGCGGCTGAAAAAGGCCCGGTTCCTTTCGGACCGTCAGGCCTCCGCCGTCGACCCCGCTGTAATTGAAAGATTCCTTCTCTCCGAAACCGGAATCCGCATCCGGCAGAGTACAAACGTCCGCAGGGAGTTCCGTTTTTCCGTTCTCTGCGATGCCGAAGAAGTATTCCATAAGGCTCACGGGGAAGAGATTCTCCTGCAGGGTGTTGTGGACTGCTTTATCGAAGAGGACGGGCAGCTCGTCATTGTCGACTACAAAACCGACCGCGTAAAACCCGGTACCGAAACCGAAGAACGGGCAAAATCCTATGCGCCCCAGCTGCGGGCCTATGCCACGGCTCTCGGGAAAATAACCGGGAAAAAAGTCAAGGAATGCGTGCTATATTTCCTTGCTAACGGAGAGCAGAAAACCCTTGCAATATAGCACACGCTGTGTTAATATACCTTTTGCGCTTTGTAACTAACCCTTTGTTTTGGGAAATCAAAGCAGCCTAAAGAGGAGTGTTTAATCATGAAAGAAGGAATCCATCCCGATTACAAGCCCTGCACTATCCGTTGTGCATGCGGCGCCGTTTATGAAACCGGAAGCACAAAAGGCGACATGACCGTTGAAATCTGTTCCAAGTGCCACCCGTTCTACACCGGCAAACAGAAGCTCATCGATACTTCCGGTCGTGTAGATAAGTTCAATAAGAAGTACGGCATTAAGTAATCGTTTTTATAGTAAAAGCCTTGCACATCGTGCAAGGCTTTTGCTATTATCTGCTTGTATGAAAAAAGTGTTTCTAACTGCATTTCTGATACTCTCCGCGCTTCTGATGGCAGGCGCGGCAAGAGTGGCCTGTGCGCCGGTTGCGTCCGTCCCCGGCGGAATCTATGAAAACGTAGATTCCCTGACCGTTGAGTTGGAAGGCGATGGCGCGCAGATTCATTATACGCTCGATGGCAGCGCCCCCTCCGAATCGTCTCCGGTGTATTCGGAACCCATCGTTCTGGATAAAACCTCTGTCATCAGGGCCATTTGCTATAATAGCGGCTGTGCCCCGAGCCGTATCAGCACCTATAATTACATTTTGAATGAAGGCCACACGCTTCCCGTTCTGTGTTTGAACGTTGATGCTCCGTCTTCTTTCATGAGCCGGTATTACGGCGGTCTGAAAGGCACGGAGAACGCGGCCGTGCTGACCCTTTATGAAGATGGGGCTCTTGTCTTTTCCAGAGCCTGCGGTGTTGATCTGCGCGGCGGTGCCGCCCTTTCGGATGCCAAGAAATCGCTGGGTGTCTGGTTTCGCAAGAGCTACGGAGACGGGAAGCTCCGCAACCTTGACCTCTTCGGTGACGGAAAAGGAGATTTCAAATCGCTGGTCATAAGGGCAGGCCAGGATTATCACGGTTCCATCATCCGCGACAGTCTTTTTACGGAGCTTTGCCGCCAGATGGGTGACAGCGTGCCCGCACAGCACAGCAAATACTGCATTCTTTATATCAACGGTTCCTATTTCGGCATTCACTGTCTCAAGGAACATATGAACCGGTCCTACTTTGCTGAAGAGGACGATGTCGCCAAAGACGACGTGCAGATTGTAAAGGCATCCAACACCAACGGCTGGATTTATGCCAATGAAGACTTCAATACGGCCATGAAGTCGAAATACGACTATGCCGAGTTCTCCACTCGCTTTGACATCGACAATCTCGTTGACTATCTCATCATCGAGGGCTACTGCGGCAACTGGGACTTAAAGGAAAACATCCGTTTCTACAAATCCCCGGCTCATGACGGCAAGTGGCGGGCATACTTCTTCGATGCGGACAAGGCCTTCTTTGATCGCACACACGCTTTCCGCAACATTCTCGAAGACGGGGGCAACGCCGCATATCCGGTAACCGGAATGTACACGACGCTTTTGAAAAACGTGGAATTCTCCTCCCGTTTCACAGTGCGGTACAATGAGCTCCTGCAGACGGTTCTTTCCGATGAAAACGTGCTCGCGGAAATAGAAAAACAATCCGAACTTCTCTCCCCCGAGGTTGAAAGAGACTTTGAACGCTGGGGGCTCAAGCCCTCCCAGTGGCAGGCCTGTGTCGATACTCTCCGGGGTATCATAAAAAAGGACGGTGAGCCGGATTATTCCGAATATACGCTCACCATCCTGAGAAAATATCTTAATTAAGGAAGTCTTTCAGTTTTTTGCTTCTTGACGGGTGGCGCAGCTTGCGCAGTGCCTTCGCCTCAATCTGACGGATACGCTCACGCGTAACGTTAAATTCCTTACCGACTTCTTCCAGAGTCCTTGTTCTTCCGTCTATCATGCCGAAGCGGAGTTCAAGGACTTTCTTTTCGCGCGGGGCCAGTGTGTCGAGCACTTCTTCCAGCTGCTCTCTGAGCAGAGAGAAGGAAGCTGCCTCGGAAGGCTCCGACGCATCCTCGTCGGGAATGAAATCGCCGAGGTGGGAGTCTTCCTCCTCGCCTATAGGCGTTTCGAGAGAAACGGGTTCCTGTGCAATCTTCAGAATATCGCGCACCTTCTCGGCCGGCAGCCCCATTTCTTCCGCTATCTCTTCGGCACTCGGATCATGGCCGAGTTCCTGCAAAAGCTGGCGGGAGACACGTATAGTCTTGTTAATGGTCTCCACCATGTGCACGGGGATGCGAATGGTTCTCGCCTGGTCTGCAATGGCTCTGGTAATCGCCTGGCGTATCCACCAGGTTGCATACGTTGAGAATTTATAGCCCTTTGTGTAATCGAACTTTTCAACAGCCTTAATAAGACCGAGGTTTCCTTCCTGAATCAGGTCCAGGAACAGCATGCCGCGGCCCACATAGCGCTTTGCAATGGATACTACCAGACGGAGGTTGGCTTCCGTCATGCGCTGCTTGGCGCGTTCGTTGCCCTCTGCCATCTGTCTGGCAAGTTCAACCTCTTCATCCGCAGTCAGAAGGGGAACCTTGCCTATCTCCTTGAGATACATGCGGACAGGGTCATCCGTTGCGAAGGTGTCCGCATAGGCTTCGGTGTCGTTTATCTCCTCTTCGGTAACTTCTTCTATGCCTTCGAGATCGTCGACCTCCGGCAGAAGATCGTCATCCAGAGGCGGCAGAATGTCCAGCCCCTCGATATCCACCTCGATATTGAGGGCATCCATTTCTTCGTAAAACTTCTCTATGCGGTCTTCCGACAACGAAAGCTTTTCGAGCAGACCAAGATCCTTGTTCGTCAGCTTTCCGTTTTTCTTGCCTTTTTTCAGGAGTTCTTCAAGCTGTTCCTCCGGCGTCTTTTCAACCTTTTCCTTTTTACCCTTTGCAGCCTTGTCGTCCTCGGCCGGGGCAGCTTCTTCCGTCACAACGACTTCGGTAGCAACTTCTTCCGCGGCAGCAACCTCTTCGGCCTGCTGCTCTTTTATTATGTTCATCATCGAAATTTCTTCCGGGGTGAATACGGGTGCATCGTCTTTCTTTTTCATTTGTATGCTTTTTCCTCCTTGAGTTTATTGGCAAGCTCTCTTAGATCGCTCACATTGTCTTTTTTGCGAATCCTCGAGATGTAATCCTGCATTGTTTTTTCTGTATTGGCAGCCTTTTCCGGCTCTTCGCACACCCGGATAAGGATGTTCATTTCATCCTGCGTGAGCATGCTGCTGAGCATTGCCGTGGAAGGGGAATTGTTTCCCCGCAGAATGTTATAGATGTGTCCAAGCTCCGGTGCCGAGAATTCCTCCGGCGCCAGGTCGCATGCTATTGCAGGGTCCAGCCTCAGCAGCCGGATGACACCCTCCTCGGCTTTTGCCGAGCCAACGTCTTTATAGCGGATAGCCCGGCTTTCCGGTTGTGCCGCCTGCGAAACACGGAGCGCGTCTTTGGCCTCCGTCTTCTTCGCGCCGGCGAGGAGCCGTTTGCGCTGCCGCTCCACCTCGCTGCTTACGATATCCGCATTCACGCCGGCGAGCTCTGCCACTCTTGCCGAATACACACGGCGCTCCACACTGCCCGGGAATCCGGCCACAAGTGCCGAGGCCTCCTTAAGGTAATCCACCTTCTGCTCGGGAATATCAAAGTTGTATTTGCTGCCGATGTTCTGCAGCCGGAAGTCTATCTGCGACTCGCTGTTTTCAATCAGCTTCCGGAACCTGTCCGCGCCCATCTTTTTTATGAACTCGTCCGGGTCCTTGGCTCCGTCCATGCGCAGGACTCTGGTTTTCACGTTCAGTTTTTCGAGAATCCCTATCGCTCTCTGTGTGGCTTTCTGCCCGGCGCCGTCGCTGTCATAGGCCAGAATAACCTCTCCGGTATAGCGGGAGAGCAGCCTCGCCTGAGCATCGGTCAGCGAGGTCCCCAGAGAAGCTACCGCGCAGTCGAACCCGGCCTGGTGCAGCATCACAACGTCGATGTTGCCCTCTACGAGAATCATATAGCCGAGCTTGCTCTTCTTCGCCAGATTCAGGCCGAAGAGATTCCTTCCCTTGTCGAAGACAATTGTCTCCGGGCTGTTCAGGTACTTCGGTTCGTTATCCCCCAGCATGCGCCCCGAGAAGCCTATGACGTCTCCACGCACATCGATGACCGGGAACATCAGCCGGTTTCGGAAGGCGTCGTAATAGCCGCCGTTCTTTCCCTTTTTCGCAAGCCCCGCATCATACAGATCGTAATCGGAGTAGCCTTTAGCTTTCATCGCCTTAATCAGGCTGTCCCAGGTATCCGGTGCAAATCCGAGCCCGAAGTTTTTTGCCGTACCGGCGCCGAGCTTTCTCCCGGCCATATAGGCCTTGGCTCTGTTTCCCTCGGGCGTAGCCAGCTGCTCATAGAAGAACTTGGCGGCATCCCGGTTGAGGGCAAGCAAGCGTTCCTTCTTTTTCGTACCGGGATCGTAATCCTGTTCCGGAACCGTCATGCCGGCGCGTTTTGCCAGATTCTCAACCGCTTCGGGAAAGCTGAGATTCTCTATTTCCATTATGAAATTGATGACTCCTCCGCCCTTGCCGCAGCCGAAGCAGTGATAAATCTGCTTGGCCGGGGAAACGGAGAAGGAAGCGGTCTTTTCATTGTGAAACGGACAGAGGCCGAAAAGATTCTGTCCGCTCCTTTTGCTGAGGCTCACATAGGAGCCCACAACGTCAACTATGTCATTCCGCTCCGCAAGTTCCGTAAGAAAACTTTCAGAAAACATTTATTTCACTTTCCATGAATACGGGATGAAAAGCTCCTCGTATTTGTCTATGGCGAATGTGTCCGTCATGCCGGATATATAGTCCGTGGCGGCGCGTTCGATTCCTTCCGCCTCGGCAATTATCCGGTACTCTGCCGGCAGATTGGCCATGTCGGCCGTATAGTGCTCAAAGAGTTTTTCTATGATGCCGTCCACTTTGCGTTCTTCACCCTTGGCAATCGGGTTCACATAGATGTCGGAGTACATGTAGTTCTTGAAATACATGAACGTGTCCCACATCCCGTCGCTCATTTTTATGTCCCCGTCCAGACTGTTCATGATTAAATCCGTTACAAAGGTGTTGATGCGCTCCGAGTTCTTCTCTCCGCATTCTTTGCGGATTCTCTCCGGGACATCCTCCGCCTTCAGGATTCCGGCCCGAATGGAGTCGTCCAGATCGTGGTTGACAAAGGCAATCCAGTCACTCAGCCGGACAACGGTGGCCTCTTTCGTATCCTCGGGTGAACCATGTGTGTGATTCAGGATGCCCTGTCTTGTCTCCAGGCAGAGATTGAGACCTCTGCCGTCGCGTTCGAGAATATCCACCACGCGAAGACTCTGCTCGTAGTGCTTGAACCCGCCGCTGTATATCCGGTTCAGGGCTCTTTCTCCGGCATGGCCGAAAGGCGTGTGCCCCAGGTCGTGCCCGAGAGCGATAGCTTCCGTCAGGTCTTCGTTCAACCTGAGGGCTCTGGAAACCGTCCTCGCCAGGCGGGAAACCTCGAGCGTGTGAGTCAGTCTCGTCCGGTAATGATCACCTTCCGGTTGCAGGAATACCTGCGTCTTGTGCTTCAGGCGGCGGAAGGCCTTGCTGTGGGTTATCCTGTCTATGTCTCTCTGGAAACAGGTGCGGACATCGCACTCCTCCTCCGGCTCCAAACGCCCGAGGCTGTTTTCCGCCAGAACTCCCTGCGGCCCTATGAAACTGTGTTCAAGCTGTTCTCTCTGCTGTCTGATGTTCATAACATTGTTCTTATACGATTCAAAACGGCCGATTCATTTTTTCCAGAGAACTTTTTCTCTGAATTCTTCTGTTTCCGGCATCTGCACCTTCATGTGGATTCTCTCTCCGTACTCCGTATCGGTCACGGTTCCTTCGTATTCTGCTATTTTTGCTTTCATGCTCTCAAGCTCCGCATATTCGCAGTCGAACTCCAGCTCCTGCAGATGAAGCTTTTCAACCGGGGCGGAACTTGCCAGGGCATCCTTGGCCGCCTTTGTGTAGGCCCGCAGAAGGCCGCCCGCTCCGAGCAGCACACCGCCGAAATACCGCGTGACCACGCATACGAAATCCGTCACGCCTTCTTTTTTGAACACCTCGAGCATCGGGATTCCGGCCGTACCTTGCGGTTCTCCGTCATCCGAGTATCTTTCGGCTTTGCCTTCTATCCGGTAGCACCAGCAGTTGTGTCTGGCATCGTGATACTGCTTCTTTATGCCGGCAATAAAAGCCTTTGCCTCCTCCTCGCTCTCCACGGGCAGTACCATCCCCAGGAATCGGGAACGTTTCTCCGTGTATTCACTTGTTCCGCTGCGTGAAGGCTTCTTCATAGGTTCTCCGTTATCTTCTTCATAAGATCATCGGTGCCTTCTCCGGTTCTGGCGGAAATGCATACCGTGTTTTCACCGTGCGGCAGAATGCCGGCATAGGCATCGCATTTGTTGTATACGCGTATAACCGGCGTCTGTTCGACACCGAGCTCGTGAAGAAGCTGTTCCACAACCTCGGCCTGTTCGCGCCACTCCGGATTGGAAATGTCTATCACATGCAGCAATACGTTGGCATACTGCAGTTCCTCCAGCGTGGCCTTGAACGCCTCAACAAGCTGCGTGGGCAGGCGGCGGATAAAGCCGACCGTATCGGAGAGCAGGACTTCCCGGCTTCCCGTCCAGAGCTTTCGCGTAGTAGTATCCAGCGTATCGAAAAGGCGGTTGTTCGCCGGTATCGATGATTTCGTCAAGGTATTCAGCAAAGTGCTCTTGCCGGCATTTGTATAGCCGATGAGCGCCACAACCGGCACATAGTTTTTTTCTCTGCGCCGTCTCTGCGTGTCGCGTACCTGGCGCACCTTTGCCAGTTCTTCTTCGAGTTTCTGTATCTTTCTTCTAATATGGCGACGGTCGCTCTCCAGCTGTGTTTCGCCGGGGCCTCTCGTGCCTATGGGCGAGGATCCGCCCGATGCCGTCTGCCGCACGAGGTGAGTCCACATGCCCGTCAGACGCGGCAGAAGATACTTGTACTGCGCCAGTTCTACCTGCAGCTGTCCCTCTTTTGTCTGCGCCCGCTGGGCAAATATGTCCAGTATCAGGCCGGAGCGGTCCAGCACCTTGACACCCAGTCTGTCGGAAAGCAGGTTTGCCTGAGAAGGGGAAAGCTCATTATCGAAAACCACCAGATCACATCCGTTGACCTCCGCCAGTTCCTTTATCTCCTGAACTTTTCCTTCGCCGATGAAGGTACCGGGGTCCGGCGTCGGCCGGTTCTGCATCACCTGTGCAACAACCTCTCCCCCCGCGGTCTCCACGAGTGCCCCGAGTTCATCCATCGATATCTCCGACGAGCGCTCGCTCTCCTTCATGGAGGCGGCCGAAAGGCCCACGAGTATCGCCCGCTCTTTTTGCTGTTTTGTATCTTTCATGTCTTTAACTCCTTCGGCGTGATTCCGAAATTGATTTTGAATGCCTTATAAAAAACAGAATAGTCGTCAAACCCGCTTCTGGCCGCCGCCTGAACCGCCGGCACGCCCTCCCGAATCAGTCTGGAGGCGTGCAGCAGGCGTCTTTGCGTTACATAGGCATGCACGGTCTGCCCGGTGTTCTCTTTAAACTGCCGCATGAAATGGTACTTGCTCAGATGCACCAGCCCCGCCAGTTCGTCCACGCTCAGCTCGCCGGAAATGTTTTCGTTAATGTAGCTCAGCACGGTTTCGATTTTCCCGTCATAGTGTCCCGCCTCCGGGTTCTCGCCCTTCAGGGAATTCAGCACGGCCAGCAGCTGAAGCAGATAGGTCTCCTTCAGCACTTCTCCTTCCGCATGCTCGAGACCGTCCAGCAGTTCCTTCAGTCTTGTCTTATCGGGTGAATACAGGCATCGGTCAAAGCACCGTGTCAGTCCCGCCTCCGGAATCATCTTTGCGTAACGGTTTTCATCCAGGTAGATTATGATTCTTTCATACGGCACGCTCTTGTCAATCAGGGCTTTGTGAATCGCATGGTGCTTCACAAGCATCACATCATAGGGACTCAGGGTGTAAATCTCGTTCTCTACCGCATATTCCACCCTTCCCGAGAGGAGAATGACAATCTTGTCAAATTCATGATAATGATAGTCTCTCTCGTCCCCGGCGGTGTCCTTCAAATGAAAGAAATGATAGTTTTCTTTTAAGTATCCTTCTTTTAGCACTTTTTGCAACCTTTTTAGCAATTATTACAATTTACTTTGCATTATATTTATTTATAATGATTATGTCAACAAAAAAGGAGGATTCGCGCTATGTCATTCCTTAAGAAAAACTGGTTTATGTGTCTGATGCTTCTCGGCATCATCGGCGGTTCCATCACCGGCCTTCTCTGGCCCGGGGCCACCGTTTTGGAACCTCTCGGAACCGTGTTTATAAATCTCATGTTCTGCGTTGTCGTTCCGATGGTCTTCTTTTCTATTTCCTCGGCTATCGCAAACATGCCCAGCGTTAAAAAGGCCGGCAGCGTTCTTTGGAAGACGGTTATTGTTTTCCTGATTACCGCAGCCGTTGCCTCTCTCATTATGTATATTATCGTCAGCATCTTCAACCTCGTTCCGGCCGGATTCGTCAATGTTGAAGAAGAAGTGGAAAAGGAAGTCGTTGTATCCGACCTCATTGTCAATTTCTTCACCAAGCCCGACTTCACGGAGCTGTTCTCCCGCAGGGCCATCCTGCCTCTGATTATCGCCGCCATTCTTTTCGGCTTCGGTGTTCAGCTTGCGGGTGAGAAGGGCAAGCAGGTTGCCTCTCTGCTTGACAGCATGACGGAAGTCATGATGAAGACAGTCAAAATCATCACCTACTATGCTCCCATCGGCTTTTTCGGTTTCTTTGCCTACCTCGTTGCCACCTTCGGTCCCACGCTTCTCGGCAGCTATGGCAAGGCTCTCATCATCTACTATGTTGTATGTTTTGCATACATGTTCATTTTCTCCCCGATTTATGCCAACTTCGGCGGCGGCAAGGGTGCTTCCAAGGTTATGTTCTCCCATCTCTTTGCGCCGGCTGCGGTATCCTTCGGCACCTGTTCCTCTGTTGCCACCATCCCCACAAACATGGAAGCCTGTGAAGACACCGGCGTTTCCAAGGAAGTGGCCGACATTGTCATTCCGATGGGTGCCACGATGCACATGGACGGCAGCGCAATGGGCTGCATTATCAAGGTGGCATTCCTGTTTGGTTTCTTCGGCATTCCGTTCACACCGGCCAAAGCCATTCCGGCTATCATCGTTTCCGTTCTCGCCTCCGTTGCCATGAGCGGAATTCCGGGCGGTGGCGGTACCGGTGACCTGGTCCTCTGCTCCATCTTCTTCCCCGAGCAGATGGCTATCGCCCTCCCGATTTCCCTGGCTCTGGCCGATCTTATAGATCCTCCCGCAACGATGGTCAACGCCGCAATGGATTACGTGGCAACCTTTATCGTCTCCAAGTATGTTGACGGGAAAGACTGGCTGCAGAAAAAACTGAAAAAAACGGAAGAATAAGGTATTAGCACTCCGCTTGTCGGAGTGCTAATTGTTTATAATCCGTTCATATCCTTCGCACAGTCTGTTCACATTTCCGTATTATATTCTAACCATCAAAAAAATAATTGGAGGATACAGAATATGTACGAAATGATGACTTTACCGTTCAGACCTGCCATGCGCAGATGTACTCCCTACTCTTTCCGCGGTATGGAGGAATTTTTCGGTATGCCCGAGCACAAAATGCCGGCACCGTTCTCGGTGGATGTAATCGATGAAGGCGAGAATTACCTGCTCAAAGCAGATCTTCCCGGCTTTGCCAAGGAGGACATCGGCATCCGCGTGGAGGACGATCTTCTCAGCATTTCCGCTGAGCGCAAGTTTGAGGAAAACGAAGATAATCCCGACTATGTGAGACATGAGCGTTTCTACGGCTCATACAAGCGCAGCTTCAATATGGAAGGCATCAATGCCGATGCCATTGAAGCCTCTTATAGCGACGGGGTTCTTTCTCTCAAGCTTCCCAAGCTGCCGGACGAGAAGCCCGCTCCCAAAACCATAGAAATCCAGTAAAGGATCTGTCATAAAGGGCCGCAGCAGCGGCCCTTTTTCCATATGTTCACAAATTCGTTTCACATTTCTCTTTATTATGAATATAATAATTATATAAACTTTTTGTTTTATATTGGGAGAAAAAATGTTTGAAAATATGATTTATGTCTGGATTGCCGCAATGGTCGGCTTTCTCATTCTGGAGGCCATTATTCCAGGCCTTGTATCGGTGTGGTTTGCAATCGGTTCCCTTTCCGCCATTATTGCCACTGCGCTGGATGCTCCGTTGTGGCTCCAGCTTGCGGTTTTTGCCGCTGTCTCCGTGGCAACGCTTCTGGCCACGAGGCCTCTTGTCAAAAAGTACATCAACGGCCGTATAACGCCCACCAATGCCGATGCCGTCATCGGGTTGGAGTGCATTGTAACCGAAGAGGTCGATAACATCCGCGGAACCGGTACCGCCAATGTGGGCGGCCGTGTCTGGTCTGCGAGAAGTGCGGACGATGCCGTGGTACTCTCATCCGGTTCGCGTGCGGTGATTAAAAGCATCGCAGGCGTTAAAATAATTATCGAACCCGTTAAGGAGGATTGAAATGGTAGTATTGATAATTCTTGCAGTTCTGGTTGTTCTCGTTGTTCTGAACATCCGCATTGTCCAGCAGGCGAAGGCATTCGTTATTGAACGTCTCGGTGCCTACCGCGACACCTGGGGTGTCGGCATTCATTTCCTGGTTCCTTTCCTCGACAGAGTTGCCAAAGTTGTCTCTTTGAAAGAGCAGGTCGCCGATTTCCCGCCCCAGCCCGTTATTACCAAAGATAACGTCACCATGCAGATTGACACCGTAGTCTATTTTCAGGTTACCGACCCGAAGCTTTTCACCTATGGCATCGAACAGCCGATTCTCGCCATTGAGAACCTCACGGCTACCACGCTGAGAAACATCATCGGTGAGCTTGAACTCGACGAATGCCTCACCAGCCGCGATACCATCAACACCAAGATGCGCGCCATTCTCGATGAGGCCACGGACCCCTGGGGTATCAAAGTCAACCGCGTTGAACTCAAAAACATTCTGCCGCCGACCGATATTCAGGAAGCCATGCAGAAGCAGATGGTTGCGGAGCGTGAGCGCCGCGAGGTTATTCTGAAGGCCGAAGGTGAAAAGAAAGCCGCCATTCTGGAGGCTGAAGGCGCCAAGGAATCCGCCATATTAAGAGCCGATGCCAGAAAGCAGGAGCAGATTCTCGAGGCCGAAGGCGAAGCCGAAGCCATACTCAAAGTTCAGCAGGCCACGGCCGAAGGCATTAAGCTCATCAACGAAGCCAACCCCGGAGAGGCTGTTCTCAAGCTCAAATCTCTGGAAGCCTTTGCCAATGCCGCCAACGGTCAGGCAACCAAAATCATCATCCCCAGCGAGATTCAGGGCATTGCCGGTCTTGCTGAAGGAATCATCGAAAGCACGAAAAACAGGTAACCGGTTCCAGATAACAGGTGCCGGGGCTCCGGCGCCTGAAAAACGGAGGTTTTATGAATAAGTCCGTACTTTATATCATCATAATCATTTTGTGCATTGCCGGCATCGCTGCCGTGTTCATCAGTTCCGGCAACACGGCAAAAGAGGCTGCGGCCTTGCCTTCTTCTCCGCCGACACCGTCTCCTACTCCGATTCCGACGCCGGACCCGAAGCCGGTGGAGATTATCAGTACCGAACTCATCCGTGAGGAGCTCGTCAACGTCGGTCAGCTCACGACCCAGCAGTATTTCTTTACCGAAGTTGTAAGCTACTCCAGTGCCAACACTTTCTTTAATACAAATGTTCAGATTCCTTTTTCGCAGTCTTCCTATCTTGTCAGTTATGACGGTGTAGTCAGTGCCGGGATTGATTTTGCATCCGCCTCCATTGAGGCAGATGGTAAAAATATCCTTATTCATCTTCCCGATGCCGAAATCCTGAGCACCGACATAGACCCCGAAAGCTTTGTCCTCTACAACGAAAAAGAAGGCATTTTCAACAAGATATCTGTCTCCGATTTCAATGAATCTCTCGTCACTCTCGAAGCCAATGCCCGCGAAAAGGCCGTTGAAAAGGGAATCCTCGAAAGAGCCGATGAAAACGCCAAGAGCGTGGTTTTAAACTTCCTCTCGGGAATTGTCGGCATTGCCGAATACAAAATCACCATCGCTTAAAGGAGTTGACTGTATGGAAAACACCTTGAAGAAAACTATGTTTGTCGCTTTCCTGGTTCTGGTGGCAATCCTTTCCATGTTCGTAATAGCCCCGAAGGTTGCGCAGAGCGGTTATACCGCCTCTATTATTCATTCTATCGACGAGAAGGCGGAAACCGTGCTGAAGCTCTCGGCATCTTCCACGCTTGCGTCCGTCGGTGTCTCCGCCATTCCCGGTGACACGGCCACTCCGATTGCGGATAAGCTTGCCGATCTTACCAAGTATTTTCTGCTCATCCTCTGTGTGCTTTATACGGAAAAATATCTGCTTACGCTCATCGGTGTCGGCTTTTTCAAATATCTGGTTCCGGCTCTCTGTCTGATTTCGATTATTCTCGTTTTCTGGAGTCCGGCCGCTCTGACACGTGCCCGCAGGAAGCTGCTTGCCTTCGGTTTGGTGGCGCTTCTCGCCATTCCGACGGGCATTCTGATTTCGGACAGCATATATGGCCAGTTTGAATCCTCCATCGGTGATACTTTGGCAACCGCCGAGGAGTTAAACGCCAAAACCGAAGGCCTCTCACAGGCGGATAACGATGCCACCTATATCGAGAAATGGCTCAACAAGATATCCGAAACCGCATCCGGTTTGACCGACAAGGCTGCCAATGCCCTGAACCGGTTCATTGAGTCGATTGCGGTTCTGATAGTCACCACCTGTATCATCCCGGTCTTGATATTGCTGCTGTTCATCTGGCTCACCAAACTGATTTTCGGGGTGGAAATTCCCGTCCGTCAGAACGGAACACGGCAAGCCTCAGCTGAATAACAAACGAGAAGAATCCTCTGCCGGCAGGCAGAGGATTCTTGCTGTGTATTCTTTTTTACATTTCTTCCAGAATACCTAAAATGAGTTTTCTTACGTTTTCCCGGGATTTCCCCGCTGTGATGCCGACTTCGGCAGCGGACAGCTCTGCCTGCAGACCGGCGGCCATGTTCGTGCAAAGCGAGATGCCAAGCACCTTCATGCCGCAGTGGCATGCCGTTATGGTTTCCGGCACGGTTGACATGCCGGCGGCATCCGCCCCGAGTACGGAAGCGGCATAAATCTCCGCCGGAGTTTCGAACTGCGGGCCCTGGAAATACATGTAGACCCCTTCATGCATCGTTACGCCGAGTTTTTCTCCGACTTTGCGCGCAAGCAGGCGTAAACTCGGTGTATATAGTTTGCTCATGTCCGGGAAACGCTCTCCGAACGCATTGAGGTTCGGTCCCATCAGCGGGCTGGTACCCATAAGGCGGATGTGGTCCCGAATTACCATCAGGTCTCCCGGTATATAGTCTCTGTTTATAGCGCCGGCGGCATTGGTAACCAGCAGTGTATCGGCTCCGAGAAGCTTCAGTACGCGCACCGGATAGGCCACCTGCTCCGAAGAGTAGCCTTCGTAGCAGTGCACTCTGCCCTGCATCACGGCAACGTTCCTTCCGCAAAGCTTTCCGAATACCAGACGGCCTGCATGTCCCTGAACTGTGGAGAGTGCAAAATTCGGTATGTCCTCATAGCGGATATAGACCGGGTTCTCCACCTCATCACCAAGGAATCCCAAATCTGTACCGAGGATTAAAAGGATTTCCGGTTTGAAATCGCCGATGACGCTCCGAATCGTATCCGCGCTGCGGGCATAATCTTCATAGGCAAAACTCATAAGCACATCTTTCCTTTCTCTCCGCCGAGATCGGCAAAATACCGGTTCAACTCCTTCGGCGGATAAATCCCGATATCCGTCACAACTCCTGTGACAAGCTCCGGCGGGGTAATGTCAAACGCGGGATAATAGCCCTTCACCCCTTCTGCCGCCGTTCTCTCCTGCATGGCGTAAAGTACTCTCTCCCCATCCCGCATTTCAATCTCCACGGTGTCTGCCGTCGGGTGGCCCGGGTCCGGCGAGCCCGTAACGTAATAGGGAACACCGAAGTAATCGGCAACAATGGCCGTGTTAAAAGTTCCCACTTTATTGATGACATGCCCGTCACAGCAGATGGCGTCCGCGGCCGTGGTAAAAAGGTCAATCTTTTTGTTCTGTATGGCAGAAGCTGCCATGCCGTCGCTTATGACGGTTACATCAAAGCCCATGTCTTTAATGCAGCTTGCCGTAAGGCGGGACCCCTGGAAATACGGTCTTGTCTCGGGGCAGACCAGGCGGATTTCTTTCCCCCGCTTCCGGCATTCTCTGAGCATCATGCCTATGATGGTTTCGGCAAAGCAATAGGTCATAACCGTTCCGTCGTCCGGGATTTTATCAACCAGGTGGCCGGCTATGCGCCCTATCTTGGCATACCGTTCATCATTCATTTTTATCGTAAGCTGTTTCAACGCCTCCGGTACATCCTCACCGGCCTCCATTGCCCGCTCCGCTTCGGCGAGGCAGGCATCCGTCAGTGCCGTCATGCGCTTGACCGTCGTCGGCCTTGCATGCGAAATAGCAAAGGCTGCCTTTTTCAGGAAATCCATCCGCTTTGTTTTTTCGAGATTTCGGCTCTCGTAGGCTGCAAGCGCCATGCCCATCGGCGCCGCCGAGAAGGGTCCTGCACTCTGGGTGACCATGTCTTTGAGAGCCTGTGCCACTTCGCCGAAGCTTTGGCAGGTGACGAACTCCGTTTTTCCTGGGAAAATGCGCCGGTCAAGAATCCGGACGGCACCGTCTTCATACCAGGCTATGTTTTCATACTGCAGCAAAAATGCCAGATCCACATCCTGTCTCATTACTCCTCACTCCTCACTGCTCACTGCTCACTGCTCACTGCTCACTTAATCAGTATACCACATTGTTTACCGAAAATACATTTTCTCCTTTACCCGCGATGCTATACTGTGTACATAAAAGGATATAGAAAGAGGTACCTAAAATGAAAAAGACAATTCTGTTTTTATTGGTTATTTCCATGCTGCTGGGTCTTTGTGCCTGCGGGGCAAAACAATCATCCGGCATGCCGAACCCCGTGCATGAATGTTCAAAAGAGGAGCTCGGTGCTGCCACCGGGATTTATCTCGATGCTCCCGAAGGGGCCACCGACGTTTCTTATTACTATATTGAAAACGCGGATGCGCCCATATCCCAGGTTCTTTTCAAGCTGGACGGCAAAGCGTTCTGCTATCGCGCACAGCCGACGTCCTATACCAGCATAACGGCAAACGTTTCCGATGCGGTTGTGGAAACGACCGATCTCATGGATTCCCTCAATAACAGCACCAATATTGGTGCCTCCCTCGCCGGAATGTACGGTGACTGGGAAATCGCAGCGCTGGTTGACGTGGCGGGGGCCCGAGAAGGCGTCGTTGCCCTGAACGACGGCAAGGCCGGCTTTATCTCCTGGCTGGATGTTGTGCCCGGCGTTCTCTACTCTCTCAGTGTTGACAAAAAGGCCACGCAGCCTCTCCTGATGGATACGGCCGAGCTCTGCTTCGTTCCGCTTCAGGGAGAAGCATGAGAATTCTCGTTGACATGGATGACGTGCTCGAGCAACTTGTTGCCGGGTGGGTCGCATATATCAATCACAAATTCGGAACCGACACGAAAGCCGAGGATGTGAAGGACTGGGATATTTCTCTTGCCTTTCCGACGCTGACCAAGGAGCAGGTCTACTCCCCGGAATTCGATGACGATTTCTGGGATTGGGTTAAGCCGATGCCTGGTGCCGATGAGGCGCTGCGAAAGCTGATGGCCGACGGCCACGAAATCATCGTTGTCACGGCCTCCTATTACCAGACGCTCAAGGCAAAGATGGACCGGGTCCTGTTTCGCTACTTCCCGTATCTTAATTTTGAGAAAAATGTAATCATCACCTTCAACAAGCAGCTGATTGACGGAGATGTTCTCATCGATGACGGGCCGCACAACCTGACCGGCGGCCGATATAGGAAGATTCTCTTTGACACCAATCACAACCGAAAATTTGACGAGACAAGCGTCGGTGCCGTCCGTGCCCATAACTGGAACGAGGTATACGACATCATCTGTCGCTTCGACAAAGAAAAGAAGAACTCCGGCTGAAATCAGCCGGAGTTCTTTTATGCTTTTGTTTATTTGTTGGGAATGTGAATAGCCTTTTTATCGGCATTGAGAGCACACTCACGCACAGCCTCCGCCACTGTCGGATGGCAGTGAATGGTCTCAGTATATTCATCCAGCGTTGCTTCCAGCTTGATAGCCAGCGCAGCTTCTTCAATCAGTTCGGTTGCGCTGGGAGCGAGAATATGAACGCCGAGAATCTCACCGTATTTCTCACCGGCAAGAATCTTAATCATACCGTCTGTATGGCCGGCCACTAAGCTCCGTCCATTACCGCTGGTCGGGAACTTTCCGACTTTGTACTTTATGCCAAGTTCCTTCGCACGCTCTTCGGTATAACCGACACCGGCAAATTCAGGGCCGACATAGGCGCAGCTTGGGCTCTGCTCCGGATCAAACTTTTTGCAGCCACCCATGGCATTCTCTGCGGCAACTTCGCCCATCGCCATAGCTGCATGTGCAAGCATAAGCTTTCCGGTACAGTCACCAACGGCATAAACACCTTCAACATTGGTCATCATGCCATCATCCGTCTGAATAAAGCCTTTTTCGACCTTAATGCCGGTTGTCTCCAGACCAAGGGCACAGGTATCTGGTGCACGGCCGACTGCAAGCAGTATCTTCTCGCAATCCAGCTTCTTCTCGCCATCCGGGCACTTTACAGTGACTACGGCACCTTTTTCGGTATCTTCAATGCCAGTGACTGCGGAATTGAGGAGTATCGTCATTCCCTGGCCTTCAAGTTTGGTTGCCAGCATAGCGCTGAGCTCTCCGTCCATCAGCGGCAGGAGCTTGGGCATCATTTCTACAACCGTCACCTTGCAACCGTAGCGCATGTATACGCTGCCAAGTTCAAGACCGATAACGCCGCCGCCGATGACCACCATGCTCTCGGGGATATGATCGAGAGACAGGCAGGCGGTGGAATCAATAGATGCCTTGCAGCCCTTCAGGCCCGGGATTCCGGGAATGATAGGATAGGAACCGGCAGCAATAATAACCTTATCTGCCGTATAGCTGTCACCACCGACTTTGACTGTTTTGGGGCCGGTAAATACAGCTTCACCGGATACGACCTTGACCTTGTTAAGCTTGCACAGACCCTTGACACCGGATGTCAGCTTTTCAACGACGCCGGCACGGAAGCCTTGTACCTTCTCCCAGTCAACTTTGACGTTCTCGCAAGAGATGCCGATGTCGGCAGAGGATACGGAATCATAATAGATTTCGGATGTGTGGAGCATTGCCTTGGTGGGCATGCAGCCGCGGTTGAGGCAGGTACCGCCCATTTTGTCTTTTTCAATCAGCGTTACCTTCGCGCCGAGCTGAGCTGCTCTGATGGCAGCTACATAGCCGCCGGGGCCGCCGCCGACCACAAGCACACTTCCGCTCTCACATGCACAGGGTGCTGCTTTTTTCTCGGCTGCGGGGGCTGCCGCGGCAGGCGCAGCGCCTGCACTTTCGGGAACCGCTTCACCGGCTGCACCAATCCAGCCAACGGCCGTCTTGCAGGGAACGGTCTCGCCTTCATGAACGAGAATCTTAAGAAGCACGCCGTCACAGTCGGCTTCTACATCGTTGGTCAGCTTATCGGTTGCCACCGCATAGATGATTTCACCCTTTGTTACGGTGTCCCCTTCTTTTTTCTTCCACTCGTCTATCGTGCCTTCGGTCATGGTAAGACCGAGTTTAGGCATTAATAATTCTGTTGCCATAGTTGCTTTTCCTCCTTATGCGAGCATCAGTGCAGGATTTTCCATCAGAGTCTTTATGCGCTGCATAAACTGCGCAGCAACACTGCCGTCAACGACTCTGTGGTCAGCCGTAAGGCTCAGATTCATAATCGGGCGGATTACGATTTCACCGTTGCGCACAACGACTTTGTCTTCCATGGTATTGCAGCCGAGAATAGCAACTTCAGGTTGATTGATAATCGGGGAGAAACTCTCTATGCCGTACATGCCGAGATTGGTAATTGTAAATGTACCGCCTCTGAGTTTTTCCGGAGGAAGCTTTCCTTCGCGGGCCAGAGATGCCAGTTCCTTGACTTCCTTGGAAATCTCCGTAAGGGACTTCTTGTCAGCATCCGTAATATTCGGAACGACGAGCCCGTTGTCAAGCGCTACAGCGACACCCATATTGACATAGTTCTTATAGATGATGTTGTTGCCGTCTAAAGAGCAGTTCAGAAGCGGGAACTCCGTCAGAGCCTTTGCGACAAATTTTACAATCAGGTCTGTATAGCTGACCTTAATTTCTTTTGCCTTAAGCTGCTCGCGATACGCTTTCATCTCCGTCATGTCTATGCCGAGATTGAATGTGACCGTAGGAGATGTCATATGAGAATTCTGCATGTTTTTGGCTATTGCCTTGCGCATGCCGTTCATTGGCTTTACTTCTTCCAGAACGTTTTCTTCTCCCTTTTCGCGTGTATTCTCCAGGTATGCCAGGATGTCCTGTGCAAGGACTCTTCCATGCGTTCCAAGAGATGCGAGATCTATGTCCAAATCCTCGGCGACCTTCTTTGCAAGCGGGGAAGCTTTGACACTCGGAGCTGCCGCGGCTGCGCTTGGAATAAATCCGTTGACGTCCTTTGCAACCACTACGCCTTTATATCCGGTTGCCGGGACAGCTGCTATGTCAATTCCTTTTTCCTTGGCCAGCTTCTTTGCATAAGGAGTAGCCGGAACATAGGCGCCGGCAGGTCTTACGGCAGCGGATACCGCTGCAGGTGCTGCGGCCGCAGCGGCCGGCACTTCTGCATTGGCAGCAGCGGGTGCTGCGCTTCCGCCTTCGGGAACCGCTTCACCGGCAGCACCGATCCAGCCAACGGCCGTCTTGCAGGGAACGGTCTCGCCTTCATGAACGAGAATCTTGAGAAGCACACCGTCACAGTCGGCTTCAACGTCGTTGGTCAGCTTGTCGGTTGCCACCGCATAGATGATTTCACCCTTTGTTACGGTGTCCCCTTCTTTTTTCTTCCACTCGTCTATAGTGCCTTCGGTCATGGTAAGGCCAAGCTTAGGCATTAATAATTCTGTTGCCATAGTTAATCTCCTTACCTAAATTAATTACAGGATTCCCTTGATGCCGTTAACAAGATCCTCAGGGTATACTTTGTAGAGTTTTTCAAGTGTAGGAGCAAACGGAATCGGAGTAAACGGAGCGCCATAGCGGAGGATAGGAGCATCAAGATACTCAAGAGCCTCTTCTGCTACAACGGCTGCTACTTCTGCCAGTGCGCCGCCCTGCTTTACGCATTCGGACACCAGGCACAGTCTGTGTGTTTTCTTTACGGAATTAAGAACTGTCTCCTTATCCCAGGGTGAGAGCGTAATCAGGTCGATAACTTCTGCCTTGATTCCGTCTTTTGCAAGCAGGTCTGCTGCCGCGCGTGCATTTTTCATGCCAATGGAGTAAGAAACGATGGTAACATCGGAACCTTCGCGCTCAACTCTTGCCTTGCCGATCTCATAGGGGACTTCGTCTTCCTTCTCGGGAACTTCGCCGCTTTCTTTATAAAGAACCTTATTTTCGAAATAGAGAACAGGATCATCGCATTCAATGGCTGCCTTGAGCACCATTTTTGCATCATAAGGATTGGAGGGAGCTACAACCTTGATGCCGGGAATATGAATGAACCAGGATTCAACACTCTGAGAGTGCTGGGCAGCGCCGCCACCTGCGAGACCATCCGGTGCACGCAGAACGAGAGGAATCTTTGCCTGGCCGCCGAACATGTAGCGCGCCTTGGCCATCTGGTTGAACACTTCATCCATGCAAACACCTATGAAGTCTGCAAAGTGCATGTCAACGACAGGACGTGCGCCGGCAAGTGCAGCGCCAACGCCGCCGCCGACAATAAACGTCTCGGAAATAGGAGTATCAATGACTCTGCCGGGGAATTCGGCAGGCAGGCCCTTGAACTGGCCGAAGATACCGCCCTGACGAGCAATGTCCTCGCCCATTACGAAACACTCGGGATATTTTGTCATTTCCTCAGCCATTGCTTCGCGGGTGGCTTCGGAGAAAGTTATTTTACGCATTTCACGGCACCTCCTTTAGTCTACATAGACATCCTTGAAGTACTCGGACTCCTCCGGATACTCGCAAGAAACGGCATATTCTTTTGCTTTTGCAACTTTTTCGCGTGCAGCATTGAGCATTTCGTCAAGCTCTTCCTGTTCGAAAGAAATACCCTTCGGGCAGTAGCCGGAAAATACCTTGAGAGGATCGGTTCTGTGGAAGATTTCCATTGTTTCCTCTTTTTTACGGTACAGTTCGGGGTCACCTACGAAATGGCCTTCAATACGATAGGTCTTTGCTTCGATGAATGTGGGGCCCTCACCCTTGCGTGCCCGTTCCACAGCCTCGACAGCTGCTTCATAGACTTCAAATACATTCTGACCATTTACAATAACGCCCGGAATGCCGTATCCCTTTGCACGGTCGGAAATGTTTTCAACAGCCGTCGTCGTGCGGTAGGGGGTGGTGGAAGCCCAGCAGTTCATCTCGTTTACAAAGATGACCGGCAGCTTCCAAGCTGCGGCAACGTTCATAGCCTCGTGGAATGTTCCGCGGTTAGAGGCACCGTCTCCGAAGAAGACAACGGATACTCCGTCGTTTTTCAGGACCATTTTGTTTGCCAGTGCAGCACCTGTTGCAAGGTTATAACCGCCACCGACAACACCGTTCGCACCCAGCATGCCTATGGAGAAGTCCGCAATGTGCATAGAGCCGCCCTTTCCTTTGCAAAGGCCGTCCTTCTTTCCGAAGATTTCCGCCATCATTTTGTTGACATCGGCGCCCTTGGCAATGCAGTGACCGTGGCCGCGGTGTGTGCTTTCAATAAGGTCGGTATCGCGCAGTGCTGCGCAAATGCCGGTACCTATTGCTTCTTCACCGATGTAGAGGTGAACGAAGCCCGGAATCTCGCCGTTGAGAAAGTCCTTTTTAACCGATTCTTCAAAGCACCTGATTGTGCACATAGTCTCATAGAACTTCTTGGCCTGTTCCTTTGTTATTTTTTCAGACAATGTTCTCACACCTTCCTAAAATATTTTTTTACTGTATATGTCTCTCTCAGCCCTGAATTGGGGCGAAGAGAGGAACTTCCAATTCTGTATTGAATTTTCTTGCCATTATTATGCCTTCTATCTCGCCGATGACCACATCTGTCGTAAGCAGAACCTTGGTTCCTTCAACCAGATGACCCCCGTGGGCATTTCCGTATTTGTCGGATAGATTAATGTGCACATGGAGGTTGATGTTGTTATCATCGTCATGGCAAATAATGCCTGATGCGCTGGTAAGCTCAATCGGCCCGTCCAGATAAAGCTCTCCGCCGTATCCGTATCCGGCCTTTTTATCGGGCAAAGCTTCAACATTGCAGTAGTGTACTCCGTTGAGGCTTCCGATGGCGCTGAGAATAACGCCGTTGCTGATGTTGTAATTTTTGCAAGCCTCGGCCAGACCGAGCAGAACATCCGTTCCGGGGTGGAGTCTAATGGCAATTACGCGCTTCAATTTGCCTTCAGCAGATTCGAACTGGTTTTCCATTTTTACTCCTCCAATCGTTTTTCAAAAGTTGGTCCTACCAACTGTCTTGGGAATATGCCCTGCGGGAATCCCGCAGGGCATAAAGCTGAAATGCTAAATTATTTGCCTGTGAAGACACTGATGAGAGAGCTCATCTGGTCTGCCGTGAAGCCATAGTCCTTGACGCAGGTCTCTGCCCACTCGTCAGCAACATTTGCAGATGCTTCTTTCCAGAGCTTGATCTGGTCAGCTGTCGGGTAGGTGAAGGTAACGCCGTCAGCCGTCCACTTGTCAATGACGACCTGGTCACCTTCGCGCTCGAGCTGACGCTGCTGAGCTGCTGCATAGGCACCAGCCTCGTCAACAAGGGCCTGAACCTCGGGAGAGAGAGAATCATAGAGTTCCTGATTCATGCAGAAGAAGATGCAGTCATAAACACCTGTCCAGTAAGTGCAGTACTTATTGACATCGTTGATGGAGCCGCCATCTGCAGTGGGCAGAGGATTCTCCTGTCCGTCATAAGTGCCCTGCTGGAGAGCTGTATAAACTTCGCCCCAGTTAGCAATCTGCCAGTTTGCACCCCAGTCGCCGTAAGCATAGGTAAGAACGGCTGTATTCGGGATACGAATCTTCATGCCGACCATGTCTTCGGGAACTGCGATTTCCTTCTTGCTGTTGGTGATGTGACGGAAGCCGTTCTCAGCAATGCCGAGGAGGTGGAGGCCGAGGCCTTCAACGACCGGAGCAAGAGCTTCGTAGCCGGCTGCACCCTTGTCAAGCAGAGCGTCAACGTCATCTACCGTTTCGAAAATGAACGGAAGGGAAACGACATTCAGTCTCTGGTCAAAACCGGAGATGATGAGGTTGGAGTGTGCGCACAGGTCAGTAGATCCATCGATAACTGCCTGAATGCCTTCCTGCTGGTTGCCGGAAGTGAGCTGGTCCTGAGCGTAAACGGTAACGTTGATAGCACCGTTGGTTCTGTCGCTCAGATACTTACCGAACTGACGGCCCATGTCGGCCCAGCAAGTATTGTCGGTAGCGGAGCAAGCATACTTCCACTCCATCGGTTCGCATTCGATATAGTCTTTTGCTTCTGCTGCGGGAGCTGCCTCTGCTGCAGGAGCTGCGGCGGTCTCTGCTGCGGGAGCTGCTGCCTTCTGGCCGCAAGCGCACAGAGCAAATACCATAACAACCGCAAGAACGAGTGCCAGGATTTTTTTCATTTGGTTTTCCTCCTAAAATTTTTATTATGCCTAAATTATTTTTGCATCACACAGATGTGAATACACGGGATTTATCAGCCGCCGAGAAGGACAAGGCTGAAGAACGGGATGTAGGTGATAAGAAGCAACGCTACAACGCAGGAGACTATCATCGGCCAAACAGCCTTTGACATTGTTGCGATCGTTACTCTTGTCTTGTCTTTCAGTCCCTCCATCTTCTGGCACAGGCCTATGGCGACAAACAGGTTAACACCGACAGGCGGTGTGACCTGACCGATGGCGAGGTTGACGGTCGAAAGAACGCCGAAGTGTACTAAGTCAATTCCAAGCTGTTGTGCAACAGGTGCCATTATCGGGATAAAGATGTACATGGCGGAGTTCGCATCAACGAAGCAACCTGCTATCAGGAAAATAATATTGACGATGATCAGGAAGACGTACTTATTGCCGGAAATATTCAGCAGCAGGGTCTGAGCCGCTTTGGAAATGCCGTGAACGGTGCAGACATAGGAGAAAACGGCTGCAGTTCCGATAATAATCATAATGGAGCCGGTTGTCTTTCCGGAATCGACCATAATCTTGACGAAATTCTTGAGGTTGATTTCCTTGTAAACGAAGATGCCGACTATCAAAGCATAGACGACCGATACGGCTGCCGCCTCTGTCGGGGTGAAGACACCGCCGTATATGCCGCCAAGGATGATGACAGGAACCATGAAGCCCCAGATAGCAGACAGGAACGTCTTGCCGCGGTGTTTCCAGGTCGATCTTTCACGGCTGGATGTGATGCCTTTTTTCTTGACTTCAATCCAGACAATAACAATGAGTGCAAGGCCCATCATAATGCCGGGGATAATACCGCCCATGAACATGTCTCCGACGGACACGCCTGTGATAGAGGCATAGACGACGAAGGCGATGGAAGGCGGAATGACTATGGCAATGGATGATGCCGCAGCCATCAGCGATGATGCAAACGGTGCGGAAAAACCGCCGCTGTTGACCATAGCCGGGATGAGAATGATACCGAGAGCTGCAACGGTTGCCGGGCCGGAACCGGAAATGGCGCCAAAGAACATGGCAACGATAACGCAGACTATGGCGATACCGCCCTTCTGATGGCCGACGCAGTCATCGATGAATGCGACAAGGCGTTTGGAAATACCGGCCTCTGCCATAACATTACCGGAAATAACGAAGAACGGAATTGCCAAAAGCAGGAACTTTGCCATACCGTTGTAGATGTTGGTAGGCATGACAGAGAGTTTATCATGTGCAAAAAGCATTGCGAACACGGAGGACATACCCAGTGAGCAGGCTATAGGCACATTGAGGAACAGCATAATAAAGAAGCTGCCGAAAAGTATCAGGTTAATCATGCGTTTTCAGCCTCCTCTGTGATTATTTCTTCCTTCATGCATTTTGCATTCTCTGTGAGGATATCAAGAAGGTATTCAATGGAATGCAAAATAAGCAGTACGCCGCCGAGAGGCAGTGCCGCCATAAACAGTCCTTCCGGAATAAGCAGAGAAGCCGTCAGCTTTCCCTGAGCAAAAAGTGTGGCACACTTATCCCATCCGGTTTTAATGATGATTACATAGAAGGCAATGTTGATAATGGTGAATATAACCGCCAGAATCTTTTTGCCTTTTTTACCGACGGAGTCAAAAACCAGCGAGAGGCTGATAAGGCTTCCGTCGCGGGCACACAGCGCGCAACCGCACATAATCATCAAAACAAAGATATTGACAACGAGCTCTTCCGTGTATGCCAGCTGACCGTTACTCAGATAACGTACGCAGACATTTGCAAAAGCTACAACCGTTATGATAATACCGATGATTACCTGAATTGCACTTTCGATGACACCCAGAACGTCCATAATTTTTTTATAGACTTTCATCACATCATTCCTTTCGTAAAAATATGCAGCAATAAATGTGGAGACATCAGCAAGATGGTCCTACCATTTTATCATGTTTATAGTACATTTTTGAGTTGTTAATTTCAAGTTAAGACTTCTTGAACAATAAACAAAAAATGTCTCTTAATTTTATTAATTGTGCACAAAAAGTGCGTTATGTGAACTCCTTTTGTTGTTTCACAAACGCACTTCTTGTAATTGATTATTGATATTTATCGAAGAAATCGGCAGCGATGTTCAAGTGGTGTATCATCTCAAGCCTTGCCCTTTCGGCATCTCTGTCGCGTACAGCCTCGTAGATTGCTCGGTGTGACTGCAAGGTCCGCTCCGGATACTGGGGCTTGTCGTAAAACTTTAATCGTATATCCGAAATGAAGTTGTTGATAAGATAAACCGTATTGGCAAGCATGGCATTGTGTGTTGCCAATGCCAGAGCATTGTGGAAGCGAACGTCGTTTTCATAGTCCGTAGGGTCAACTTCGAGCTGTTTCAGCGTCTCTTCCAGTCTCATCACATCTGCTTCGGTTGCGTGCTCACAGGCCAGTGCCGCGATACCGCCCTCTATAATCCTTCGAAATTCATGAACCGTCTTCTGTGTTCCGACTTCAGACATTCCTTCGACCCAGGCGCGAAGCCGGTTGATGTAATCCGAACCGCGTACAAGCACTTTTCTGTAGCCTCGGCTCTCTATGGCACCCATAAATTCCAGAATAGCGAGGCACTCTCTCAGCGGGCCTCGTGACACACCGAGTCTTTCAGCCAAATCTCTCTCGGACGGCAGCTCTTTTCCTATCTCGAGTGCCCCATTCTCTATGGAGGCCACGAGCGAGTTCATAATCTGCTCGGGTATTTTTGTATAGTCGCTCTGTATTTTTTCAATTTCCATTTTCAATCCTGCCTTTTAGGCCTTTTGGCAATTGTAATGGCAAAAAGCTTGCATTGTCAACAGAGTTTTTAGATAGTATAATGTCAGCATTATGAGTAATAATTATAAAACCAACAAATACGGTATGACAAGGGCTCAGGAACGGGAAGCCTCCAAGTTTTTTGGCAAATATGTAACGAAGGAAAAGGCCATACTTTTAATAATAGTAACCACTCTGGTCTGTCTGATGCCGTCGCTTAACGGTATTCGCCTCTGGAATCAAATACCTGAGATTGTTGAAACCGGTCTTATCGGTGCAAACGGGGAGGACGACTCTCTCCCCCGTGCCGTTCTGGTATTCGGATTAGCCGGTTTAATGGTCATTTTGAATCTCATCTGCCACGGGCAGCTCTGGTTCAATCAAAAGGCGCAGAAGCTCGCGCCGCAGGCATCCAGGCTTGTCGGCCGTTGGGGGTTCCCGGTGCTGTCCACCTTCGCAGTCAGTATCTATATTATCAACTGTGCCGGTGAAAAGCCCGGCGTCACTTTTTGGCTTCCCTGTATCGCCGCCATGCTGATGATGTTCTACGCATCCCATGCGTTTGACGATGCGCAAAAAGATTTCCGCGTTCCCGCAATCTGTTGGATGGCCGCTGCCGTCTTTCTTCTGTTTATGGTCATGTATACGGGAACCCTTCCTCTTTGGACGGCCGCTGTACTCGTCGCGTTAATCGTCCTCCCGATTGTATATGTCCGGGTAAAAAAGAGATAAAAAACTCAGAGATAAAAATCTCTGAGTTTTTTCATTCCATCAATAAGAGGCACTTGCCGCACCGGCCTTGCTCCATCAGGTCTATGGCTTCGTTGAATCTCTCCAGCGGCAATTCATGGGTTACAATGCTGTCAAGCCTCAGGCCGGATTTTAATAGAGCATCTGTCTGCTGCCAGGTTTCGTAAAGCAGCCTTGCGGGCGCGCCGTGCATTGTTATTCCCCTGAAAGCGAATTCCGAAAGGTTGAAGGAAAACGGTTCTGACGGCAAGCCGGCCACTACGAATTTCCCCTCCGGGCGGATATAGCGTGTCGCCTGTTCCTCTGCAATTACCGAGCCCGAAAGATCTATTGCTATGTCAACACCGGTTCCGTCGGTCAGTTTGAATATTTCCTCCACCGGGTCACATTCTCTCGGGTTTACGAGCAGGTCCGCGCCGCTTTCCAATGCCAGTTTGCCGCGTTCCGGATTTAATTCAACGGCGATGATCTTTGCCGCGCCCATTTTCCTTGCCACCATGACGGCCATGATTCCTATGGGTCCGCAGCCGACAATGGCAATGTTTTTGCCGCACACCGGTTCATCCGAAACGGCGTGTACTGCCTGGCCGAAAGGTTCGAGAATGGCGAGCGTTTTGTAGTCAATGCCTTTCGGTGCCACATAGGCGAGTTCGGCCGGATAGCAGGCGTATTCTGCGAAGCCTCCGTCAACCGTTATGCCAAGCAGCCCTGTGTTCGGGCAAACATGGCTCATGCCTCTTCGGCATTCCGGGCAAATTTTGCAGGGGATGTGCGATTCCGGTGTTACAATGTCTCCGACTTGAATTCCTTTAACGTTTTTCCCGATTTCCACCACTTCGCCAACGAATTCATGCCCAATCGTAACCGGCGGTTTCATGCGCTTTTGGGACCAGTCGTTCCAGGCTCTGATATGCACATCGGTCCCGCATATGGCAGCCGCCTTCACTTTAACAAGGATATCGTCATCTCCCGGTACCGGAATTGGTTTTTCCCATAGTTCCAGGGCATCCTTTTCCGGCCTTGCCTTAACTACGCATTTCATAGTGCCATTCATTCTTTTACCACCTCAATCCACAATGAGCATCTTTGCATCCGCTGCGTACTTATTGTAATTATACTTGGCATTTTCCAGCTGCTCGTCCGTCGGTTCCGGTATATCTTCTTCATATATGTATTGAAGAAATATTTCCGCCCACGGGAAAAGAACGATATTCCCCGAATCACGGATAACGGAAGCGGAAGCATATAGTCCGTTTTCCAGTTCAAAGAAAACCCGCTCACCGGAAAAGGCCACAACAGTTTTTATTGCAGATATTTCGTCCATAAATTAATAACAAAAAACTTCCCGTGCGATGGCTTTATCATGCATTCCGGTTTATATATTCCTTGGCGTGAACCAGATTTATGATGGCATCATTGGTCGGTGTCGGTACGCCGTACTGTTTACCGAGGGCCGAAACCGCACCGTTGATATAGTCGATTTCCGTTTTGCGTTTTTTCTCCATATCCTGGCACATGGAGGTTCTGCCCTGGCTGTAAGATGCCGACATTTCCGTAAAATGCTTCAATAGGACATCTGCGTCAAATTCCTGTCCTTCCGCCTTGGCAACAGCCACCGCCTCATCCAGCAAGTCCTTGCAGAGGGCGTTCAGGTTGCTGCACTCGGCCAGATAGCCGCTTCGGCACCCGAGTATGGCAGTCGCCGCATTCGCCGCAAGATTCACAAACAGCTTGCTCCACATGAGATGACGGACGTCGTCGCTGAAGGAACAGTCAAAGCCGGAGTCATTGAAGACAGCCATGATTTTCCTGGCCAGTTCTTCATTTCCGCAAAGGGAACCGATGGCCATCGGGCCTTTTCCGCTGTGAATCACCCTGCCGGGGCCTTCGCTGATACTGTTATCATTGGTAATGCCTATGAGTATCCGTTCCTTCGGCAGGTATTTTTCGGCTACCGCTTCATGCCCCATTCCGTTTTGAAGTGAAAGCAGAACGGTATCTTCTCCGATAAGGTTTCTGTTGGCAGCCAGTGCCTCGTCCGTTGCGAAGTTCTTTACAAATACAATCAGAAGATCGCAGGGCTCGGCTTCCGAGCCGGTGATTCTTGATTTTATATCGGCGTGAAAGGTATTGCCGCTTTTGTCCGTAACAGTGACGCCGTTTGCATTGATTTCCTCAACCGAAGCCGGACTCCCGTTTATCAGGTCGATTTCGTTTTTTCCACTGAGTCTTGCTCCGAACAGGCAGCCCATGGCGCCTGCTCCCAAAATGCTGATATTCATTTTTATTTTCTCTCCGGTACAATCTCTATCCAGTATCCGTCAGGGTCTTCGATAAAATAAATGCCCATCGAAGGATTCTCAAAGCAGATGCAGCCCATTTCCGCATGTCTGGTGTGAGCCGCATCGAAATCCTCGGTCACGAATGCCAGATGGTATTCCCCCTCGCCGAGGTCATAGGGTTCCTCTCTGTCTTTCAGGCAGGTAAGTTCCAGGCAGAAATCGGTCTCCCCGTCTCCGAGGAAAACAAGCTTGAAGCTTCCGTCTTTTGCATTCTTTTCTCTGACCGGTTTCAGCCCCAGTGCCTTGTCATAAAACGCCAGGCTCCTGTCCAGATCCAGAACATTAAAATTAAAATGATTGAACTTAAACATAATCCTTCCCCCTTTTTGCTGATTATAGCATAACTGTTCGTTATAATTAACACCTTTTTCAGCCTTTTTCAGCTTATCATATCTTTCAATATCTTCATACTGAAAGCATCAATGATTTAGGCATTTTCTGTCATTCGATTTTTCTTAATTGGTTTATTTTGGTATTGTTTGCTTCATCTTGCCGCAAAGTACTTTGTGCACAAAAAACGGCACAAATTCTGCACATAGTTTTTTCGTTGTCAAAGTACAATATTTGTGTTAAGTTGTTTATGCCTATATAGTTCAGAATCTTTTTTACAAAAAGACACTCCGTTTTTGGAGTGTCTTTTATTTTATGCTTCCTTTACTTTTTTATTATGCTTATTAATTGCCGCTTGAAAAGTCTCTGCCCCTAATTTTACACTTTCTGAATCGGTATGAACGTATGTCCGCATGACAGTTACAACATTATCACCTAACAGCTTTGCAATTGTGGTAGGCGAAACACCGTTCACTTCAAGTATTGAAGCAAAACTATGTCTTAATTTATGCGGGTGAAAATCTTTAATACCGTATTTTTTCCCAAGTATAGCGAATTTTTGCGTTATACATGCCGGATTTATTGGTTCTACTGAATTTTTTTGCGTAAAGCAGTATATTGAACGATTCCCGATTTCTTTTTGGTGAAATTGCCAATCACTCATCAACTGAATTGTATAATCATCTACGGGGATAGTTCGCATCTCTCCGTTCTTTGGCGTTTGGTCAATCAAACCCATTTGCGGAATATCAACAATATTGTTGTCTATCGTGATTGTCTTTTTTTCAAAATCTATTGATTGCCACCGTAGCCCACAAACCTCGGCTCTCCGCATCCCTGTATTTGCAATCATAGTTATGATTGTTCGCCACATCATCGGCTCTTGCTTTATTTTTTCCAAGATTCCCGCAACTGTTTCGGCTGAATATGCAAATTCAGTTTCTAGTTTTTCTTTGCGTTCTGAATCGGTCATCTTTGGCTTTTCAACCTTGTCAACAGGATTTACAGTTATCACATCATTGGAAACAGCGTATGCGAAACAGGCGTGCAGAACGCTATAGGCAAGTTTCCTCGTATTGTACGATTTGTTTTCATACATCGAGTTCAATAGCTTATTTATCTCCGCAACTCTTATCTCATTTATCTTTAGGTTTCCTAATGAAGGATATATATGATTTTTTAAAGCGGATTCATATCCGGCAACTGTTAGCCTCTTATTTTTTGTTCGTATCATGGGTAGGTATACAGATTCAGCGAATTGCTTAAATGTCAAAACCTTTTTTGCCTCAGCCTCAGCCGCTTCTTTTGCCTCCCGTTTCTCTTTTCGCTTTTGCACATTCCCATTTTCGCAAGCTGTAATAAAATCAGCCTCAGCCTTGTTTAAGCGTTTTTGTATAACAGGTGCAGATAATCCCTCGGGGACATCCCAACGTGTACTGTATCTCTCACCGTGGCAATATGCCCATATACGATGATATTTCCGTCCTTTCTTGTCTGTCATCAATTTACTGATTGCCATTATTGCCACCTCCATAATACTTTTCTTTTACTCTCTCACTGTAACCTTCAAATAGCGTTTGTCCGTTACTAATATATTGACTTAATTTATTTGAGATTCCCGTTGTCATTATATGTATAAATCCGTAACTTAAACCTTTTGCATCTTTTTCCGTTATGGTCAAAAATTCATCTATTTCATCTTCGTGAGAACATATTGTTTCTGTGGTTTTTTCTACAAGTGCATATCTGTTGATTTGATAAAAACATTCGATTATTACATTTATCAAACTATTGTCATCAATGAACAAATCAATAAATTTAGGGAGCATAATTGCTCTATCTGATTCATCAGAATTTTTTGAAAAACTATATTTTCCTTTTACATCGTTAGCAATCATTTTGCAGTTACTCAGAACTTTGACTGAATGTTCAGAAAGTCCCGTTGTTTCTATTGTCGATTTAATATTTGGGGATGGACTTTTTGTTGATGAAAGCCCGAGCATATAATCTGCAGATAGATTAAAATGTTTGCAAATCTTATATAAAGAATCAATGTTTGGCGTTTTCCCGTCCACCCTATAATCTGAAAGACTTGACTCAGTTATTCCTATTTCTCCCGCAATAGTTTTCTGATTTTTCCCTGTGCGTTTCATTTCTTCCTTTGTCGCTTCATCAAGCCGCTTTGCAAATAAAGATGTTACATCAGTAGGTTTCCTTTTATTCCTTGCCATTTCATCATCCCCATAATCAATTTCAACGAACTTTTCGATTGCTTGTTTCGTTGGTATTCTCATTAAAGAGTTTCCGTTGACAACTAACATAATGCCATTTAATATTATCAACGAACACAACGGCAACATCATTCGTTGTTAATGATTGTATGATAATTCTGTGTTAAAGTCAATAATGAAAGAAGGTAAAAAATGAATTTATCAAACAGTGACATTCGTGAAGCAATAAGCAAACACGGCTTAAAAATGTGGGAAGTAGCTCACATTTACGGACTTAGTGACAGTAATTTTTCTCGAAAACTTCGGTTTGAGCTTCCGGCTGATGAGAAAGCGAAAATCTTTGCAATCATTGATGAGCTTGTGGCAGAAAGGGGCTGAATAATATTGTCTGACTATAAAATTTATATGACTATAAGGGAAACTAATGCCGCAACAGGCTTGCCTATCAGTTTCCTCCGTAAAGGCGTTAGAGCCGGAACAATTCCGCACATTATGAGTGGAAACGTCTATATGATTAATGTTCCGAAAATGCTTGAAACGCTTGAACAATCTGTGAGCGGTTGAGTGTTAAGCTGAATATGAGTAAAAAAAAGTCTGAAGAAAAAACATATTTCTATTTACCCGATTTTTTATATGAGCCCCTGCAATTAGGAACGGATAAGGAAAAAGCTGATTTTCTTGATAACATGTTTCTTCATCAACGGCGAAGTCCTGAAGAAAAAGATTTATCTGCTTCTGCTTTGTATCCCGCATGGATAATGTTTACTCATTATCAAGGAATAAAGAATGTAAAATATGATGAACAATGTATTCGGGGGAAAATTGACAAAGAATATGGCATATATCAAGAAACAATCGAGAAAAAGGATGGAAAACGTCCAAATAGTAAAGATGACAAATATAAATGGGTTGCTGAAAATTATTATGACTATCTTGAATTATATGAACATCTTCTTGACGATGTACCAAGTACCCTTAAGCCCCCTTAAGCCCCCTTAAGCCCCCTTAACCAGATAAGAATGGAAATGTTTAGATATGATAGGAATTGAATAGAATAGATTTTTATTTTTCTTTTAGTTTATAAGGTAAAGATAAGCTTAATGTAGATTATATAGGGGGTGCAGAAAAACGATGATTAACCACATTACACCGTTGACAATGGACGATTTTCTATTCGATTTAGAGCGGACGAGAGAAGAAAAAAACGCTCAACCAAAAACAAATTCAAAAGGGGGTGCAGCTAATGCCGGAAAAGAGACGGACAAGAGGCGAGGCAATTCGGGCATACTGTCTTGAATGCATGAACGGAAGTTCATCAGAAGTCCGAAAGTGTACGATTCCCAAATGTCCACTCTACCGATACAGATTAGGGCGGGAATCGTCAGACGATAATCTATATTGCCATGAATGATAGAAATAAAAAACAATGAGCATGCTCGCCTTTTTCGAAGAAAAACAAGAAACCAATAGCAATTAATTAGAAACGCTCCGACTTTAAATAATCTGTCGGGGCGTTTTTGCCATTATAAGCAAGCGTGAGCGGTTTTCGACTATGAGTTTATATTCTTTTAGAGTGAACAACAGAACGTCCTTAATACATTCATATTTGAGCAAAAAGAAAAAGCAGAACGTTTCACATCCATTCTGCTTTACTCCATATTTTCAAGTGCAAATATAAGGCACTGATTTATGAATTCATTTCGTGACAGTTCAAAGACTGCTGCTTTTTTGTCTATTTCTTCCAAAACAGATTTTGGAATTCTGATTGTCGTCACTTCTTTTTCCGGCTTTCGCGGCAAAAACCTCTCCATGTTGCACCTCCTTCTTGATTTATTGTATTCGTTTTGATAAATTAAAAATATATTCATAATACGAATATTAAAACGAATACAATTGTGAGGTGCTCGTTATGGCTTTCTGCCCGAATTGTGGTCAAAAAATATTAGACAGCAATTCAAATTTCTGTCCTAACTGCGGATGCTATATCAAAGATTATTATCCCGATGCTAATGAATATCAACCGCAAACGAACGAAGTAAAGCCTGTTAGACTTGTAGAGCAAGCACCTTTTGATTCTGGAACGGTAAACAAAAAGAAAAAAAGCAAAATCAAAGTTTTCTTTTTGATAGTTGCTATTCTCTGTATTATCAGCCTTGTTTCATCATGTTTAAACAAACCTAATAGTTCGCATGTATCATCATCACCAAAGGCAACTGCAAAGCCAAGTGCTACTACAACAATTTCAAAATCTTCATTTAAAGCTGTTGCTAAAACTGTCGGCGAGAGTGCTTTAAAACATTTTTCCGAATTTGACCCGTCTTACTCCATTGATGAACAAAAACAACAATTGATTATTACAACGAATGTAGATGCGAAAAGAAGTGATTTCGATGTCGGGTTGGCTCTCGATTTAGATTCTTGGAATAATACAATTGACTCCATGTTGGAATATAACAAAGACCTAAAAAAGCTTTTTTCACAATATGGTTATGATGATGCTTCGGTTTTACAAGATTTTGGCTGTTATGATGATGGTAGTCTAATTGTTATTATGGACGATTCCGTTGTATTTGATTATGCGAAATATAAAGGATTTAAATAAAAGACGGTTCAATCACTAAATCTATGTGTGATGGAGCATGAAAGACTTCTGCAATTTTGATGTTCCATTACGCAATTGAACATGAGAGTGCTTGCAGTACCGTTATATTTCCAAATTCACTTTATTTCGGATAGAATCGACTTCTCTTTCCTTTTCTTTCTTCCCATGGTATAATATATATGCTGTGTAATCGAAAGAATCATATCGGTGAAAGACACTTTGCTTTGCAGGGTGTCTTTCTGCTTTTCACCTTCGTGCTGATATATAATATATAAAAAAGGGGTTCAGAATATATTTTTATATAATATATCTTGATACGCTTGAACATTAGAGGGAGAAGTTGAGCTACTACCGTTTACAAAAACTTTTTTGGTTTCCAAGTTCGCTTATAGGGGATATGTCTAATTCTCTGAAAGCAAAACGGCAGGGGAGCTTGTTACTCTGTCCTGCCGTCTGCCCTTGCAATTAATTCTTAGGTTGCAGTGGATATATTATATTGTCTGCCAATCTCCCGCTCAATTAACTGCCGTAAATAAGATTTCGCTTTTCGATATGCGGGTAATTCTTTTGCTTTTTGATTTTTTCAGCTTTTCTTTTTCCTTTTTCGCGTTTCGTTTTGCCTTGTGGCTTTACTCATTCCCCTGTGTCCTGTGCTGTTGCTGATTCCTTCTTTGGTGTAACTGTTACAGTGATATCCAATCCTTCTTGCTCTGCGTAGACCTCGTATAAAAGCCTAATGATTTTTTCAATGTCCATTTTGCCCTCCTGTTTATTGTTTTATGCTCTCTCACAATCAATGGTTTGTGTACTCAGCTTTTGTTTTAGTTCATAATCTCTATGTGAATCCGGCTTATGTTCCGATAGTTCCCGTCGATTGAATGTACTTTGTCATTGTCTTAAACCTCCTGTTTTTCATTAGTTTTTTAAGAAAACTGCACAAAATTCTGCACAAATTTTATTTGGCAATCATTTTTATAGCGTTTGTGCGTTTTTTATTTTAACCTAAATAGTTCTAAATTATTGATAATGATATCAAATAATCACTCTTACTGTTTCAAGAAGTTCCGTTATTCTAAATATGATTTTATGCTTCTCATTTTAACATTTCATAACTGTTCGTTATAGAGTATAATGAGAGAAAAATAATCTTTGGGAGAGTGTTTATTCATGACGGAAGAAGAAAAGCTGAAATCCGGTCTGCTGTTTTTCCCGGATGCCCCGGAGCTCGCCGCGCAAAAATACCGGGCGCATAATCTCAACATTGACTTCAACGGTCTGCACCAGGATTGCGAAGAAGAGAGAAATGCCATTCTGTCCGAGCTGGTCGGTGAAATCGGCGAAGGCAGCTTCTTTCAGGGGCCGATTACGTTTCACTACGGCAGGCATACAAAAATCGGTTCCGGGTGTTTTTTCAACTTCAACTTCACGGTACAGGACGATGCCGAAGTCACAATAGGCGACGGGTGCTCGTTCGGGCCGAACGTTACCATCGTTACTCCGATTCACCCCATGCTTGCCGATGAACGCCGGCCGCATCTCTGTCCGGACGGGCAGTACAGAGCCGTATGCTATGCAAAGCCTGTCACCATCGGCCACGATTGCTGGTTTGGGGCCAACGTGGTGGTATGCCCGGGTGTCACCGTCGGCGACGGCTGTGTCATCGGTGCCGGCAGTGTGATTATCGACGACATTCCCTCCGGCGTCTTCGCCGCCGGGAATCCCTGCCGTGTCATCCGCCCGATTACCGAAAGCGACAGCATCAAAAACAGGCCGGAGATTCTCGGCGATTACCGGGAGCTCTTCCCATAAAAAATGCCCGCATCATAAGATGCGGTCTGTTTTTTTCTTTTATCAGGGGATGGTAATGTTGGTTATTTCGCTGCTCATCGGGGAATCACCCGTATAGTAAATCGTGCAGCCCCTGTTAAGGAGTTCTATGCCAACTGGGAGCATGTCAAGGCTGTAGTTGAACACGCCGTCGGGGCAGCTGATCTGCGCCGTATTTCCTTCGGGATAAAGGCCGATAATCGTGCCGTAGCAGCTGTGTGTGGTCGGGCCGGAACCGCCGTAAATATCGACGCGGTAGATGCTTCCGCCGGAGTTGCCGGTCGGGGTGTTGCCCGTGAAGTAAACGGTGCAGGGGCAGCCGTCATAAAGGACTCCGTCGATATTGCAGAGGGACGGGCTGACATAGACCGTGTTGCCGATCATCGGGATGTATATGGCGGTTGCGAAATTGTCCGAACCGTAGGAGCTGTAGCTGCCGCTGGTCTGATTGTATACGGGCTGCTTATCGTTGATGGTAAAGCCGACGGTATTGGTCTGCGCCGTCTGCTGATTGCCTATGCCGTAGAATGTGCAGTAGGCTGTCCAGTTGTTCAGATTCTTGTTGGCATTATAAACATAGAGAGCCGGGTCATTGCCGCCGTTGGTCTGGCAGCCGGTCATGCTGGAGAACTGGCCTGCATTATAGGCAGCGCCGTTGCAGATGAAGGTCCAGCGGCAGGAATCCCAGTTGTCGGCTCTGGCATCAAAGATGCAGGTATCGCCTACATACCTGGTTTCCCAGGTCGGGTTCTTGGTTATCATGAGGAAGCCCGGCGTTACAATAATAACGCTGTTTGTCGGCGTGGGGGCCGGAGTGGCCGCAGGAACGACGACAGGCGGCTGAATGTTGCCTTTAAAGATGTTGTAGCTGGACAGAAGACGGGTCGAGGCGGTTACTTCACCGAGCTGGAACCAGTCAAAGTTCGTGCTGGATTTGGTGCCGTTGACCGTGTTGAGAGCATTGAATTCATCGGGCCCGATAATTTTGCCGTTTGCATCGTAAAATTCAACGGCTGAGGTACCGTTGATGATAACGGTTTTTTCCTGGCCGAGATACTGGATGTTCAGGGCACCGTTTTTAAGAGAAATGGCACTGTTGACCGTGTAGCTTGTATCGGAGCCGTCGCGGGTCACATCCTTGAATACATAGGAGAAGGTACCGTTGTCGTCATAGGTATCGGCCGCCTCCATGATGACCTCGGGGAGGGAGCTGCCTTCCTTGAGATTAATCGCTACTTCGTTAAAACCGTTATAGCTTTCATTGACTTCGAAAATCTTACCGGTGGTAAAATAGCTGCTGCCCTGTGTGGAAGCGCCGAAAAGCTCGAGACGGCCGTTGCGGTCCAGGTCGGTCACAGCGTAGCGGTTTTCTGCCGCATCCGTCGGCATTTTAATGGCTGCCAGATTGTTGAACATGAGTTCAACCTGGGCTTCGGGAGTCTGCGGATTGATGGCCTCCGCTGCCGGAGTCGGCATGACATAGGTGGCCTCTTCTACAGGCTGGGACTGGGGCTGTTCCGCTGCCGGCTGTGCACCGCATGCGCAGATGGCAAAGGACATAACCAGAACCAGCAGAACGCTTATTGTTTTTTTCATTCTGTTTCTCCTTTTTGAAAGGTTGATTTACATAATATTGATAACGTAACTAATATATAACAAATCCCCGCTTTTGACAAGCGGGGATTTGTAAAAAAACTTTAAATGTAAAGAAATTATTTGCCCATGTTCATCTGAGCTGCCACTTCGGCTGCGAAGTCTTCTTCCTTCTTCTCGATGCCTTCGCCCGTCTGGAAACGGATGGCATCCACAAAGGTGACCTTGCCGCCGAGAGCCTTGGCTGCGCTCTCGATATACTTTTCAACAGACATGGAGGAATCTTTTACGAACTCCTGCTGGAGCAGGCAGTTCTCTTTAAAGAAGGCATTGATTTTGCCGTCAACGATTTTGTCCTTGACCATGTCGGGCTTTGCTGCCATTTTCGGATCCTGATCAATCAGAGCCTTGGCAACCTTGCGCTCTTCGGAAATAACTTCCTCGGTAACGAGACCCTTATCCCAGAAGCGGGGATTGAGAGCGGCAATCTGCATGGCAACGTCCTTACCGATCTGGGTGGCATCAATGCCGCCTTCCACATCGAGATTGACGAGAACGCCGATTTTACCGCCGGCATGTACATAAGCAACGGAAGTGCCGCCGCTGTAGAGGCCGAATCTGCGAACCTGGAGGTTCTCTCCGATAACCATGACCTTCTCCGGCATAATCTGCTCGATGGTGAGCTCGGTACCGGGATAGTAGCACTGCATTAAATCTTCAAGCGTTGCGGGGCCGTTGTCTGCGACGGTCTTGGCAATGCCTTTTACGAAATCCTGGAAGATTTCGGACTTTGCAGCAAAGTCGGTCTCGGAGTTGACTTCGACAACAACGCCTTTGCCGTCAATGACGTCTGCAAAGCTCATGCCTTCGGCGGCAACTCTGCCTGCCTTCTTGGCAGCCTTTGCAAGACCCTTTTCACGCAGCCATTCAACTGCCTTATCCATGTCTCCGTCAACTTCGGTGAGGGCCTTTTTGCAGTCCATCATTCCGACGTTCGTCATTTCACGGAGAGTCTTAACATCCTGAGCTGTAAACATTATTCTTTAACCTCCTCTGCGGGCTCCTCGACCTTCTTTGCGCGGGGCTTACGGGCGGGTTTCTTTTCTTCTGCGGGAGCTTCCTCTACGGGAGCTTCGGCTGCGACTTCTTCAACCTTCTTTGCGCGGGGCTTGGGGGCAGGCTTCTTTTCCTCTGCGGGAGCTTCCTCTGCCTTGGGCTCTTCTACGATTTCAACCTCAACTTCGGGTGCCGCTTCTTCGGCTGCCACTTCGGGAGCGACGAAATCTTCACCCTGGTGACCTTCGAGGACAGCATTTGCCATGCACTCGGCAATGAGCTTGATGGCGCGGATAGCGTCATCGTTTGCGGGGATAACGTAATCGACCTCATCCGGGTCGCAGTTGGTATCGACTATTGCAACAATGGGGATGTGAAGCTTGCGGGCTTCGGCAACGGCATTGTGCTCCTTGCGCGGGTCAACAACAAAGAGGGCTCCGGGGAGCTTCTTCATTTCTTTTACGCCGCCGAGGTACTTCTCGAGCTTTTCCATCTCGCCGAGGTGATGCATGACTTCCTTCTTGGGAAGCATGTCGAAAGTGCCGTCTTCCTGCATCTTCTTGAGCTGATTCAGGCGGTCGATGCGGGTACGCATCGTCTTGAAGTTGGTCAGCATGCCGCCGAGCCAGCGGGCATTGACATAGTACATGCCTACGCGGTTGGCTTCATCCTTCATGGCATCGGCTGCCTGCTTTTTGGTGCCGACGAAAAGGATTGTCTGGTCATTGGCTGCGAGGCTGCGGACGAAGTCATAAGCTTCTTCGAGCTTTTTAACCGTCTTCTGCAGGTCGATGATGTAGATGCCGTTACGCTCACAATAGATATACTCGGCCATTTTGGGGTTCCAGCGTCTTGTCTGGTGACCGAAGTGGACACCGGCTTCAAGCAGTTGCTTCATGGAAACTACGTTTGCCATAATTTGTTTTTTCTCCTTCTGTTTTTGTTATTCCTCCGGGAGACTCAACCCTTCTTAACCCAAGCGGATTTGCCCGCTCACTGAGGGGGAAAGTCCTCTCCCGTGCGAAATGCTGAAATATAATAACAAAAAAGGCCTGCAAATGCAAGCCTTTTTTCAAGGATTCTGCGCTTTTTATGCCAAATACTCCTTCGCTTCGTTTTCGAGTTTCAAGGCATTTTCATAGGCTGTTTTCATGTCTTTTCCGACAGCCACCATCCCGTGGTGCGCCATGATGGCACCGATTCCGTCGCCCAGAGCTTCCGCCGTTGCCTTCGCCAGTTTTTCGCTCCCCGACGTTCCGTATTCCGCCAGCTTTGCATGCGGATGGTCCTGCATGGCTGCCGCGAAAACGGAACACCAGGTGGAATGCGTATGAATAACGCAGCCGACATCGGGACGCCGTTTGTAAATGCCCGCATGCAGGCTTTTTTCCGAAGTGGGCTTAAGGTTCCCGTTCGGCTCGAACGCCAGCGTGTCCGTATTCACGCGGATGATTTCGTCCGGCGTGAGTTTGTCATAGTCTATGCCGGACGGCGTCACCAGCATCTCTTTTTCGCCCGTTCTGACCGATACGTTCCCCCAGGTACCCTGGACAAGCCCGTCTCGGACCAGGCTGTTGCAGCAGTCGATAATGGCCTGCCGGACGGCGAGTTCCTCAGCCGGGAAGGACTCCGGCCCGGCTCCGTAGCGCTGCGTTTCCCCCTCTGATATTCTGGAGTATTTCATCTTATAGACCAGATGCTCGAGAAACGCCACAACCGGATTCACGCTTTTTACGCCGCCTATTTTCTTTGCCGCCGCGTAGATGACGGACGCTTTTTCAAGCACGGTTCCGGCTATTTTATCTTCTCTTTCGGAACGGCCTTCCGCCTTTTGCTTCGGGTCGAAAGTCGGCCCCAGAATCTGGGCTATATCATCCAAAAATGCTCTCATTCGCTGGTAAACCTTTCGCTGTTTGCTGTTTTGTAAGCCTCTTTCAGGCCGTTGTATATGTTTTTGTAATCCATAAAGAGCTTGTCGTAGATTTCCTTGTTTTCGGGATTGGGCACATACGTCTTCTCTACCTTGACGAAACTCCGAACCTCTTCAAATCCCTTCAGATGGCCGAGCCCGATCATCGCGACAACCGCCGCGCCGAGAGCACCGGCGCTGCGTGGGTCTTTCACCACGTCGAAACGCTTTCCGGTTATGTCCGCGATAATCTGCATCCAGGCATCGGTAAGCGCTCCTCCGCCTATGATGCGGAGCCGCTCGCAGTCAAAGCCGTAATCGGCCTTGTAGTTTTCCATAATCCAGCGAAGGTTGTAACCGATACCTTCGTATACGGATTTGAGCATGTGTTCACGGGTGTGATCCATCGAAATGTTGAAAAGCGTCGACCGCGTCGTGGTAGAGCTCACAGGGCAGCGTTCGCCGAGCATCCAGGGCGTGCACACCAGATGATCGCAGCCTGCGGGAATGTCTTTGATAACCGCATTCATGTAATCGAAGATGCCGTCGCCGTATTTTTCCTTTTCCTTGGCGAAGAACTGATCCTGTATCCACTGGATGTTCGCCCCCGCCGATTCCGTAATGCCGGCAATCAGAAGCATGTTCTTATCCGCGGACTGAATCGGTGCCGCTCCGTGCTTGAACTTGTCCTGGTCTTTGGTCGCCACGGCAACCCAGGCGGAGGTGCCGAGATAAATGTGCGCTTCTCCGTCCAGTACCATTCCCGAGCCTACCGCCGCCGCCTGCACGTCATCGCAGCCGCCGAAAACCGGTGTGCCCGGCAGGAGGCCCATTTTGCGGGCTGCATCCGGCAGGAGACCGCCTATGTTGTCCGTCGAACAGACGAGCGGAGGCAGCTTGCTCATATCCATGCCGACGAGTTTGAGCACACCCATCCACTCTTTTTTCTTAAGGTCAAGCGCGAAAGCCGAAGCGCCGGAAATCTCCGTAACCATCTGTCCGGTACACTTGTACTTCATCCAGCCGTTGACGTCCAGAATCTTGTACGTCTTTTCCCACACATCCGGCCGTTCTTCCTTCAGCCAGATGACCTTGGCAAGAACGTCCTTGCCCATTATCGGGGTTCCCGAAAACAGAGTGAATATTTTCTTGCCGCCCACTTTGTTCATAATGGAAGCGGCCTGTTTTTCGGCACGCCCGTCAACCCAGGTGATGTTGTTATAAAGCAGTTCCCCGTCTTCGGTTACGGGTATGATTCCCTGGGCCTGGGTGGAGAACACCACGCCCTTTACGTCCTCCGGGTTGATGTTCTGCTCTATCATCAGCCTGGCGGAAGCAATGCAGCTTTTCTCCCAGTAGTCCATCGGGTCCTGCTCGACCCATGCCGGCTGAGGATAGAATGTCGGGTATTCTTCTTTTGCGGCGGCAATGATGTTGCCGTCAAAATCCACAAGAACGGCCTTGTCGCTCGATGTGCCAAGGTCGTGGGCAATAATGTAGCTGCTCATTTCTTAAGGCATTTCTCGGTTCTGACAACCTGCTTGAAAACATTTTCAAAGCGGTTGAGAGCTTCGTCTATGATGTCATCCGTATCCGCCATGGAGGTGTACAGACGGGAGCCGGCAAGCGTTACGATTCCGTTTGCCATGTAAGCCGCTCCCATTCTCTCCATGGAGTCCTTGCGCTGATACATCATTTCCTTGTTCTTCAGCAGTCCTATCGCGGACTTGATAAGGCTCATGGAGGAGAAGTCGAAGCTCATGGCTGCCGTGCATTCAAGGTGAACAATGCTCCCCTGGTTGTAGGCGACAAAGGGCAGCCCGTACTGATTGACGAGCCCCTTCAGACCGTCGCACAGTCTGTCGCCGGCGCGGCCGGCGATTTCGCAGGCATTGGTTCTTGCGATTTCTTTAATGGCAGTGTAGCCGGCGAGCGCGGAAAGCGGGTTGGCTGCCAGTGTGCCGCCGACGTAGGCTCTGTGGCCTTTGTTGGCAAGCCCCGATGCCATGATTGAAGCGTATTCCTTTTTGCCGCCGACGCCGCCGGCAGCGGGATAACCGCCGGCAACAATCTTGCCGAATATCGTCAGGTCCGGCACGACATCGAAGTAGCCCTGGGCACCGGAGAGGCCCACGCGGAAGCCCGTAACGACTTCATCGAAAATCATCAGGGCGCCGTATCGGTCGCACAGTTCGCGCACGCCCTTGTTATAGTCATGCGCAACCGGTCTTGTTCCGGATTCGGGGCCGACAGGCTCCACGATGACAGCGGCCGTACCGCCGCGCAGTCTGTTGAGCTTGAGCATGCTCTCCAGCATGTTCAGGTCGTTCGGACGGACTTCGTCGGTGGTGCCGTAGCAGCCTCTGGGAATGCCGTGTGACTCCAGCAGATATCTTGAACCGGGAACCTTCAGGCCGTAGACCATCTGGTCCGACCAGCCGTGGTAGGCACCGCCCACTTTGATGATTCTCTTGTGTTTTGTTGCTATCCTGGCTATGCGCAGCGATGCCATTACGGACTCCGTGCCGGAGCCGAGCATGCGGAACATTTCCACATTCGGCATGTGCTTGTTTATTTCCTTGGCGATGAGAAGCTCCGCCTCGTGCAGAAGACCGGTAACGGGACCGCAATTGTCCAGCAGATTCTGAACCGCTTCCTTTACCGGGGGATAGTTGGAGCCCAGAATCGTCGGCCCGCCTGCCTGCAGAAAGTCTATGTACTGATTGCCGTCCTGGTCATACAGATAGGCGCCCTCGGCCTTTTTGAAAGCGACCGGGAACGGAACGTTGAAAGCCAGGTTGTGCTGAACGCCGCCCGGGATGAAATCCTTTGCCTCGGAATAGATTTCAAAAGACTGCTTGCACTGTTCGTTATAATATTTGAGAACCGTATTCTCGTAATAATCGTCATTGACTTCCCAAATGGGCTCTTCCTGTAGATGCTTCAGTCGGGAGTTGATTTCGTCGGGGTCATCCCAGCGTGAAATTCCGCAGTTATTCATGTGATTTTCCTTCTTTCTCTGCTCTTTTGTTTGTATTCATTGTATCTTTATAGACGACAAACCTGTCGTACAGATATTCGGTTGTGAGATTGCAAAGCATTGTCACGGCAAGAACCGCGTATTCGTTCCATCCGATTTTTGCCAGGGCATTCCCGCCCCAGGTGGAAAGCGGTGTAAACACCAGATAGAACAGGAACACCAGGAACATGGCCTTTGGTATGTTGTTCGCCGATTTGAAGGTGAACTCCCGGTTGAGCGTAAAGTTCCACAGAACGGAAAGCACCAGGGCAATAAGGTATTTGGGCCAGTATCCCCAGGGTGTAATCAGATCCAGCAGAGCGAACGAGCCCGTCTCTATCAGCCCGGCGGAGGCGGAAAAAAGCGCGAATTTAATAACCTGCGCCGTATTTTCCTTTTTGGAAAGCTTGTCATAGTTCTTTTTTTCTTCTTTTTTCACAAAAACACCACCTTTTTTTCAGTATACCATATAACAGAAAATAATCCCATCCAAAAAACGGATGGGATTATTGTTGAAAATGATGATTATTCTACGCTTATTGTGTAATAGTACACCGGCTGTCCGGCGTTTATGACCGAAACATCCGCCTCCGGGAACACGCCGGATATGGCGTCCTTCACCTCGTCGGCATCCTTTTCGTTAACGTCTTCCCCGTAAAATACGGTGATGGCGGAGGGGTTCAGCTCGTTCAGTGACCAGCAGAGCTCCGAAAACAGCGTCTTTATGCTGGTGTAATTGCCGATCAGCGCTCCGTCAAGCAGAGCCAGATATTCGCCCGCATGAATGCAGTGCCCGTCAAAGTCGCTGTCTCTCGCGGCGTAGGTTACAAGTGCCGTGTGAACGCCCTCGATGGCATCGTTCATCGCCGTGGTAACCTGTTCGAGGCCGCCCTGCGGATCGAAATTCAGAAGAGCCGTAATACCCTGCGGAACGGTTTTCGTCGGCACAACAACCACTTTCTTCTCGGTAAGCGGCACGCACTGCTCTGCCGCCATAATGATGTTCTTGTTGTTCGGGAAAACAAAAACCGTACTTGCCGGGGTTCTGTTGATTTCCTTTAATATATCATAGGTGGACGGATTCATTGTCTGCCCGCCCGTGACGATTCCGTCCGCTCCCAGTTCACGGAAAAGCGCTTCAAACCCGGCTCCGGCACAGACGGCAACCACGCCGTATTCCTTCTCCGGCGCGGCGATGCCCGGGTTCTCGTCTTCCTCGTCCAGGTCATCCGTCGAAATGGCCTTTTTCCCTGCCAGAAGATCATCATGCTGCATCTTCATGTTCTCTATTTTTGCAAGCTCCAGCGTTCCGAACTTGCCAGCTTCCGTCAGGACCTCTCCGGGAATGTCCGTATGCACATGCACTTTGAAGGATTCATCGCTTTCGCCTATGACAATGGAATCGCCGATGCTGTCGAGGTAAGCTCTGAATTTCGTCAGGTCTTCATCCTCGGAGGTCTTTCTGACGATAAACACGGTATCGTAGGCAAAGGTAATTTCTTCCGTATCAAAAGCCGCGAAAGCGGAATTGTCCGCTATGGGCTGCGTCTTTTCGGAAACGACCGCCTCGCCGCGAAGACAGGCTAGCATGGCGTTGAGCATAATCATGTAGCCCTTTCCGCCCGCATCCACGACGCCGGCACGTTTCAGCACCGGATTCAGTTCCTCCGTATTGCGAAGGGCCTCGTTGCCCGCCTTGATGGCGCAGATAAACATCCCTTCGAGATCGGAACCCAGTTCCGCCGCTTCCGTTGCCGCCTTTGCCGCCAGTCTGGAAACGGTGAGTATCGTTCCTTCGGCCGGCTTCATAACGGCCTTGTATGCGGCATCGACGCCGTCACTTAAAGCACCGGCGAATTCCTGAACTCCGACGGTTTCCAGCCCCTTCAGGCGTTTGGAAATGCCGCGGAAAAGCAGAGACGTAATAACGCCCGAATTGCCTCTGGCTCCGCGAAGAACCGCATTGGCAACGCCGGCGGATACTTCTTCGATGGATTTATAATCTTTTTTGCGGAGTTCATCTCCGGCACTCTGGAGAGTCAGCGCCATGTTGGTGCCGGTGTCTCCGTCCGGAACCGGAAAAACATTGAGCTCGTTAATCAGTGTTTCGTTTTCTTTCAGCGCCGCTTCGGCACAAAGGACCATGTCCTTAAAGGAAGCCGCGTCGATGTAGTCTTTCACTTATATAAACTCCTCAGTCGATAATCGTGTCTATATAAACGTCCACATGGCTGACATCCACGCCTGTAGACTGTTCGAGCTTATAGCTCACTTCGCTCATGATGCTTTTGGCAACCGTAAAAATATTGACTCCGTTGTCAACGCCTATGTGCAGTTCGATGCTGACGGTTCCGTCGTCGTTATCATGCACTACCACGCCTTTTGACATGGACTCGCGACGGAGCAGCTGCCAGGGGCCGCCCTCCTTATTGCAGGCAACCATCCCTTTCACGCCGAAGCAGCCGGTTGCCGCCTCGCCCGCAAGGTTGGTAAAAACTTCATCGGTTATGGTTATTTTCCCGGTATTATTCTCAAATTTCATAATAAAATGCTCCTGTAATAGTGGTCAAAAGCTTAAATATTATAATATATGCCAAAATAAATCACAAGTTAAAATTGTTATCTCTCACTGTTGTATTCCTTATTGATAAATGTTAAAATATTAACCGCACTTTTATTTAGGCAAAACTAAATTTTTTAGGAGATGAAATATACTATGGTTGAAAGACATTTTAAGTCTATGGACGGCAATAATGCTGCCGCTCATGTGTCTTATGCATTCACCGAAGTAGCTGCTATCTATCCGATCACTCCGTCCTCCCCTATGGCGGACTTTGTCGATCAGTGGAGTGCAGCCGGCAGAAAGAACCTTTTCGGCAGCACCGTTAAGGTCCAGGAGATGCAGGCTGAGTCCGGCGCCGCCGGCGCTGTTCACGGCTCCCTCAACTCAGGCGCTCTCACCACCACCTATACCGCTTCTCAGGGCCTGCTCCTGATGGTTCCCAACATGTACAAGATTGCCGGCGAACTTCTTCCCGGTGTCTTCCATGTTACCGCACGTGCTCTTGCAAGCCACACGCTGAGCATCTTCGGTGACCATTCCGACGTTATGGCATGCCGCCAGACCGGTTTCGCAATGCTCTGCGAATCCAACGTTCAGGAAGTCATGGATCTGTCCCCTGTAGCCCACCTGGCTGCCATCAAGGGCCGCGTTCCTTTCCTCAACTTCTTTGACGGTTTCCGTACTTCTCATGAAATTCAGAAGATTCAGGTCTGGGATTATGAAGATCTCGCCGACCTGCTTGACATGAAGGCTGTGGAAGAATTCCGTGCCCGTTCCATGAACCCCAACCACCCGACCATGCGTGGCTCTCATGAAAACGGCGACATTTTCTTCCAGAACCGTGAAGCTTCCAACAAGTTCTATGATGCCGTTCCCGCTGTTGTTGAAGAATACATGGCAAAGATCAACGAAAAGATCGGAACCGATTATAAGCTCTTCAACTACTACGGTGCTCCCGATGCAGAGCGCGTCATCGTTGCCATGGGCTCCATCTGCGACGTTGCGGAAGAAGTCATTGACTACCTGACGGCAAAGGGTGAAAAGGTCGGTCTTGTTAAGGTCCGTCTGTTCCGTCCGTTCTGCGCCGACAAACTCGTTGAAGCCATCCCCGCCACCTGCAAGAAGATTGCCGTTCTCGACAGAACCAAGGAGCCCGGTGCTCAGGGCGAGCCTCTCTATCTCGATGTTGTCACCGCTCTGGCCAATGCCGGCAAGAATGACATCACCGTTATCGGCGGCCGTTACGGCTTAGGTTCCAAGGATACGCCTCCCGCATCCGTCTTCGCCGTTTACAAAGAGCTTGAAAAGGCCGAGATGAAGCGCCAGTTCACCATGGGCATCATTGATGACGTCACCAATCTTTCTCTTCCCGAAGAGAAGGCTCCGTCCACCACTCCGGCAGGCACCATCGAGTGCAAATTCTGGGGTCTCGGCGGTGACGGTACCGTCGGTGCCAACAAGAACTCCTGCAAGATTATCGGCGACCATACCGAAAAATACGTTCAGGCATACTTCCAGTATGACTCCAAGAAGACCGGCGGCGTCACGATAAGCCATCTGCGCTTCGGTGACAAGCCGATTAAGAGCCCCTACTACATCAACCAGGCTGACTTTGTTGCCTGCCACGTTCCTGCATACATCCAGAAGGGATTCCCCATCGCCCGCGATGTTAAGCCCGGCGGAATCTTCCTCGTAAACAGCCAGTGGACGTTTGAAGAACTCGAAGAGCGTCTCTCCGCTTCCGAGAAGCGCTACATTGCCGAAAACAACGTTCAGCTCTACATGATCAATGCCATTGACCTTGCCAAGAAGATTGGCATGGGCAAGCGTACCAATACCATTCTTCAGTCCGCATTCTTCTCTCTTGCCAAGGTTCTCCCCGAAGCAGAGGCAATCGGTTACATGAAGGATGCCGCTCTTCACTCCTACCTGAAGAAGGGCCAGGATGTCGTTGACATGAACTACAATGCCATCGATGCCGGCGCAACCGCATACGAAAAGGTCGAGATTCCCGCTTCCTGGAAGGATGCGAAGGACGAAGAGAAGAAATCCACCAAGACCGGCCGTGAAAAGACCGTCAAGATGGTTGAAAACATTCTGGATCCCGTTGACAAGATGGACGGCGATTCTCTGCCCGTATCCACATTTGTCGATCACGCAGACGGCACCTTCGAGCTTGGTGCATCCGCTTATGAAAAGCGCGGCATAGCCGTTTCCGTTCCCAAGTGGGATGCCGAGAAGTGCGCACAGTGCAACCAGTGCTCCTTCGTCTGCCCGCATGCCACCATCCGTCCGTTTGCTCTCACCGAAGAAGAAGCCAAGAACGCTCCTGCACAGGCTCAGATTGTTGACATCAAGGCCGGCAGAGGCAAGGGCGAGTACAAGTTCGCCATTGCTGTTTCTCCGCTCGACTGCATGGGCTGCGGCGTCTGCATCGGTCAGTGCGCTCCCGGCGCCATCGAGATGGCTCCTCTGGAGTCTCAGCTCGATCAGCAGGAAGTCTTCGATTACATGGTCGCCAATGTATCCGAGAAGAAGGATATGTTCGTAGCCGACAATGTAAAGTTCAGCCAGTTCTCTCAGCCGTATCTTGAGTTCTCCGGTTCCTGCGCAGGCTGTGCCGAGACTTCTTATGCACGTCTCATCACCCAGCTGTTCGGCGATCACATGATGATCTCCAACGCAACCGGTTGCTCCTCCATCTGGGGCGGCCCGGCAGCTACATCTCCTTACACCGTCAACAAGGAAGGCAAGGGTCCCTCCTGGGCCAACTCCCTCTTTGAAGACAACGCAGAGCACGGTCTCGGCCTGTATCTCGGCCAGAAGAAGATTCGTGATGATCTCCTTCCCGAAGTTCAGTTCATAGCCGAAAATGCAAAGAGCGAAGAAATCAAGAAAGCCGCTCAGGATTGCATCGACACCTGGAATGATGGCAACACCAACCAGGAGCCTTCCGCCCGTCTCATAGCTCTCCTCGAGGCAAAGGAAGGCCACTGCGAGCATTGCTCCGCTGTTCTTGCCAAGAAGGCATACCTCAACAAGAAGTCCATGTGGATCTTCGGCGGTGACGGTTGGGCATTCGACATCGGCTACGGCGGTGTTGACCACGTTCTCGCTTCCGGTGAAGATGTTAACATCTTCGTATTCAATACCGAAGTTTACTCCAATACCGGCGGACAGGCCTCCAAGGCTTCCAACATCGGCCAGGTTGCACAGTTCGCAGCTGCCGGTAAGGAAATCAAGTCCAAGAGCCTCGCCGAGATGGCTATGACCTACGGTTACGTCTATGTGGCACAGGTTGCCATGGGCGCCAACAAGGTCCAGACTCTGAAGGCAATCGCAGAGGCAGAAGCCTACCACGGCCCGTCTCTCATCATCGGCTATGCTCCGTGCGAAATGCACTCCATCAAGGGCGGCATGGAGAACTGCCAGAAAGAAATGGATAACGCCGTTAAGTGCGGATACTGGAATCTGTTCCGCTTCAACCCGGCAGCAGAAGAGAACATGTTCTCTCTCGACTCCAAGGAACCGGCTCCCGGCTACCACGACTTCCTCATGAACGAGGCTCGTTACAGCCGTCTGACCCGCGAGTTCCCGGATCGTGCAGAATCTCTCTTTGACAAGGCCGAGGAAAATTCAAAGGCACGTTACGATCACCTTCTCAAGCTGAAGGAAATGTTCAACGCCTGATAGCAAAACCTCAAAGAGGCTGTCCTTTTAGGACAGCCTCTTTTCAAAAAGCCCCGCAGAACTCTGCGGGGCTTACTTATTATTAATTATGCATCCCGGAGCATCTTGAGCATTAAGGCTGCGGATTTTCTTCCGCTCTCGGCAGCAATCGCTGCGAAATCAACCGTGCTGTCGTGGTCGGCCGTATCCGACATGGCCCGGATAATGCAGAACGGCACGCCGTTTTGCAGACATGTGTGGGCTACCGCGGCGCCTTCCATCTCGGCGCATAGGGCAGCCGGGAAGTTGTCAAATATTGTTTTTCTCTGTTCGTCCGTCGAAACAAAGGCATCGCCCGAAACAATCAGCCCCCGGAAGACTCTCTCGGTTTCCGGAATGGCCTTTGCTATTCTGTCTCCCAGCTCTGCATCCGCCTTCATTTCCACATAACCCAGAGCGTCAATATAACCCAATGGGAAGCCGATGGCTCTCAGGTCCAGATCCCACTCTACGACGACGTCGGAAACAACAACATCCCCGATGCCGAGTCCCGCGGCCAGAGCTCCGGCGCAGCCGCTGTTGATGACGTAGTCCGGGTGATAGGCATCAATCAGCGCCTGAGTACCGATGGCTGCCGATACTTTTGCCATCCCGCACCGCATGGCGACAACGTCGCACTCTCCGATGGTCCCCTCGTATACGGGTGTCCCCAGAATTGTTTTCTCCGTTTTGTTTTCCAGTGCATCCCGAATGATTTCCACTTCGTAATCCAGGGCTGCTATAATTGCATATTTTTTCTTCATATTTATATCTTGTACTTCTTCTCCATTATCATTACTCGGCCGTCATCTTCTATGGTTCTAAATCCGAATGCTTCATAGAAAGCCACAGCCCTTTCATTGTCTTTGTTTACGCTGAGGCGAACCGCCTTGCGCCCCAACTTTCTGTAAAGCAGCATCGGCCTTGCCATTGCCTGTACGCCGTAGCCCTTTCCGCGGTACTCCGGGCAAAGATACACAAGGCTTATCCAGCCGTATCCCTCCTCTTTTCCGCGCTCGGTATCCAGGTCCACCAGCCCGACCGGCTTGTCTTTCGACATCAGCTTCAGCACGCTGCCCGGGTAATCAACGTTGTGTTTCCTGGCACAGGCGAGATAGATTTGCGGGTTGAACTGTTCCAGAGAACCTCTGTGTGCGAACTGCCACCCCTCTTCATAGCAGGAGGTATAGTATTCCGCATCCTTGTCGAAATCTAACGGGAGATCGCTTATGTCCTCGGTTGAATTCCATTTCGGAGGGTCATACTTTCCGAGATGCGAATAATCGTTTTTAAATACTATATTGAATTTCCCGTCTTCATAGGTCAGTTTGGATATGGCCGTATTCTTGCAGATAGGAACCGTCTGCACATCGGACAAATCCACTCCGCAGACTTTGCTCATAAAGCAGCGCAGAGAAACCCCGTGGCTGACAATGGCAACCGTCTTCCCGTCGTTTTCCTTAGCGATTTCTTCAACGGCCTCATAAACACGTTCGCGCACATCGTTGAACGTCTCGGAACCGGACCAGTAGTAGTTCTCCGAATCGAACTTGAATTTTTCCGTCTCCTCCGGGTGGTCCCTCTCGAGATTCCCGAAAAAGTGCGCTTCCCACGGGCCTATGTCTATCTCGCGCAGGCGCCTGTCGGTTTTTACCTCCAGATTGCGGCAGTCTGCTATGCCGAGTTTCGCCGTAATCAAAGCCCGGTACAGGTCCGAAGAATAGACCTCGTCTATCGGCTCCTCCGCCATGCGCTGCTGCAGATTTTCAATCTGCTTCATGCCCGTAAGTGTGATGTCTCCGTCCCAATGGCCCTGCATCGAACGGTATATGTTCCCCTCTGCCTGGGTATGTCGTATTAAGAAAATGTTTGTCATAAGCTTTAACCGATAGTATAATATCATTCAGAATTAGTAATATCAAGGGATGGAAGTGATTAAACATGGTCCGAGCCGCCGCTCTGGTTGCCGGTGACGGTACCAGGCTCCAGGGCATACTGGATGCCGTTTGTTTCAATGAAATACCCGATTTTGAACTTGCAGCGGTAATCTCCTGTGAGAAGAATTCCAATGCCATGAAACGCGCCACATCGGCCGGTATCCCGGCTTTTATGGTGGATCCCGACCTGTTCCCGACTGTGGCAAGCCACAGCATGGCCATCGCCAACAAAATGCGTGATCTGGACATTGACCTTGTCATTCTCGCCGGTTATAACCGCGACCTCGGCGTCATACCGACGCATTATAAGCACCGTGTCATAGGGACCTTTCCCTCTTTGATTCCTGCCTTCGAAGGGCCGGACATTTTCCGTGCCGCGCTTGAACGCGGTGTAAAGCTGACGGGTGCCACAGCCTATTTTGCCGAAGCCGGCGGGACCGTAGGTCCTATCATTCTGCAGAAGGAAGTCTATATCAGCCGTGACGATACGCCCGAAACGCTTGCCCGGAGGATTCTGGAAGAGGCCGAGCGTCCGCTCTTAACGCAGGCTGCGTCTCTCTTCTGTCAGGGTCGTCTTTCCCTGCACGGAAACCGGATAGTGATTTCCGAATAAAATGCTGGAAGATTATCTGATCGTTCATAAATCCGTATTACCGGATTATTATGAAAAAGTAGTTGAAGTGCGGCACATGCTGGAACGCGGTGAGGCAAAAGACGTATCTGCCGCGGTCCGGCTTGTTGGCATTTCCCGCAGCACTTATTATAAATACAAAGATTTTCTGCTTGAGCCCACGGAAATAAATGACGGCCGTACCGCTGTCATAACGGTTATGCTGCCGCATGAACCCGGAACGCTCAGCGAACTTCTCCGAAAGATTTCCGAGGCGCATGCCTCGGTTATCACGATTACGCAGGCGGTTCCCATCCGCGGAAAAGCGGAGGTAACCATTTCTCTTGACGTTTCCGAACTGAGCTACTCCATTGAGGAACTCGTAAAAAATCTGGGGGCACGGCTTGTAGCCGTTGAATAGTAATGAATAACATTGACATTAAAGAATTTGAACGGGCCCGCGAAAGGCTTTCTCCCATTCTGCACCACACGGAGCTGGATCCATCTTCCACCTTCTCCAAAATGACCGGTGGGGAAATCTACCTTAAATGTGAAAACCGTCAAAAGACCGGTTCCTTTAAAATACGCGGTGCCAGCAATAAAATTGCCTGCCTGTCGGAAAGCGGCAATGTAAAATCCGTTGTGGCGTCCAGCGCCGGCAACCACGCTCAGGGTGTTGCCTATGCCGCGCACAAATTCGGAATTCCGGCAACTATTGTCATGCCCAAAGCGGCGCCCATTGTCAAGGTCCAGGCTACCGAAGGCTACGGGGCAAAGGTTGTTCTCGCCGGTGACTGTTATGACGATGCCTATGCCGAGGCCTGCCGCATCTGCGAAGAGGAGGGGGCAACCTTCCTTCATCCTTATAACGATCTGGATGTCATGGCCGGGCAGGGCACGCTCGGGCTTGAAATTCTCGGAGACCTTCCCGGTGCCGATATCATCATTACCCCTGTCGGTGGCGGCGGTCTGCTCGGCGGCGTTGCAGCGGCTGTTAAGCAGATTAATCCGCGCGTCAAGGTCATCGGTGTTCAGGCGGAGGGGGCCGATGCCCTTGCGCAGAGCTTCAAAGCCGGTAAGCTGATTACGACCGATACCGCCTCCACCATAGCAGACGGTATTGCCGTAAAGGTTCCGGGTGACCTGTCATTCGAACTCATCAACCACTATGCGGATGACCTCGTAACGGTCAGCGATTCGCAGATTGCCGAAGCCATTCTGCTTTTGATGGAACGCTGCAAGCAGATAGTCGAACCTGCCGGAGCCACGCCTCTTGCCGCGGTTCTCAACGGGAAAATCGACTTGGCCGGCAAAAAGGTTGTATGCCTCATGAGCGGCGGCAACATTGATGTCAGCTTTGTTCAGAGCATCATAGAGCAGGGTCTCTTCGTCCGCCACAGGAGAATCAAGTTCACCGTCACGCTTGTCGACAGGCCGGGCAGCCTGGTGAAGCTGCTGGAAATCATTGCCGGAACGGGTGCCAACGTCCTGACGGTCGAGCACGACAAGCTCAGTGCCGGCCTGAATCCCAATGAGACGACGGTTCACATCGCCTGCGAGGTCGGCGGCGAGGAACACGGCCGGCGCCTGATGGCTGCCGTTGAAAAACAGGGATACCGAGTATCCAAAGACTGATTGAATCATCATAGAGAAGCCCCGGAAATTTTTGCGATTTCCGGGGTTTAAACATTCTGTAATGCAGTTTTTCTTTGAGAACTGCGGAGTGCATCGGGCGGCTTACAGCCCGCTTCCGTCAGTCGAAGGCTGGATCGAAGCTGCACTGCGGAGCCATGATTTTATCTTCCCAGATGAAGTTCTCGCAGCCCTCCACCGTGATGACGGGGCTGGGGCAGCTGATAACCGCCGTATTCAGGCAGGTAACGTCATTGGAACTGCTGAACACGGCAGCACCGTAGCTGCAGTCGTGGATATAGTTGTTCTGCAGGTGCAGATTGTCGGAAAGCATTGTCTGTACGCCATAGATGCCACAACCGTACAGCTCGCAGGACTCAAGAACAGCATCGCTGCAGCCGTAAAGATACACCACACCGCCGGCGCATTCGCTGCCCTCGAGATGGCCGAGGGTCGTGCCGTTCAGGGAGATGTTGCTGCAGTTATAGAAACCGAGAACATTGGCATATCTGGGCGCGGTTACAAGCTTTCCGCCCTGAATGTGCAGATTGGAGACGTTGCCGATCCAGAGGGCATGGCCGTCATAGACCTGTTCCCACACCCAGTTTTTGTCGCCAAAAAAGCTGTCCTCCGGGCAATTCCAGAACTCGATGGCACCCTCGCCGTAGTTCTTTGCCGTGCTGAGGTCAATCTGTTCCGAATCAATAATAATGAGGGTATCGGAGGCTATGGCCTTGATGAACTCATCCGCCGTGGAAACATGGACGGTTTTTGCACCGTCGGTATTGATTTCAACGGGTTCCGCAGACGCCTGACCGATGCCGTTTGTAGAAAGCTGCTCACCGTAGGCTTTATCGAGGTCCGCGTCGGAACAGGCCTTCCCATCCAGAATGATTTCGGGAATGTTCCAGGTATCCTGCCATTTATTGATCATGTTATCGGCCAGATTAAGGCCGTTCACGACAAGTTTGCCGTCAAAGGCGAAGAGGCTGTCAAATTGATTCCCGGTAACATCAAGGTTCTCAACCGTAACGACTCCGTCCGGGAAATAGCCGCAGAGCAGATTGGAAAAATTGCTGTCTTTTACGGAGCAGCCGGAAATCGTAACATCCGTCGTATCGCTGAGATTGAAGCAGGACCAGGCGGTGTCGGGCCCCTGGCCGCAGTCATACACGCTGCAGTCGCCGATAAAGACATGCTTGCCGCTGTAAAGACTGATGCCGCCGTAAGAACAGTGGTGAACGGAGCATCCGGTTACCTGGAGATTCCAGCACTGGTTGGCGTCGACGCCCATCGTTCCGCAGCCGTACAAGTCGCAGTTTTCAATGCTGACATCGTCGCAGTTTATAAGGCTGATGACGCCGCCTTCACATGCTTCGGTCTGCTCGGTATGCCCGACATGAAGGTTCTTTACGGTCAGGCCGTCACAGTGATTGAAGCGAAGAACATCGGCCCAACTGCATTCCGTAACAATCTCGGCGCCTTCATCGCCGCTGATGGTGAGCCCCTCCACATCCTCAATAACGAGGGCTGCCTGTGAGCCGTCACCCAGGTTCTCCCAGCGATAATAATCACTGACGTTTTTCCCGCCGAAGCCCTTTGCTTCGGTTAAATTATAGGTACCCACGGCAAGCTTGATATTGGCTCCCGGCGCAATGGCATCCAGAAACTCCGTGACCGTGCCGACAGAAACGGCATCGGCTTCCGTTGCTGTGTTATCACCGGTTTCGGCAGGCTTGGCCGTGCTGCCGCAGGCTGCAAAACTCAGCATAACGGCAAGGCACAGCAGGGCTGTAAACAGTCTTTTCATTTTCTTGTCCTTTCAAATACAAACGCCACACGAGAGCTTCCTTCTCCCGCGTGGCTACAATATACCACCCCTGCCAAAAGAAAGGGTGAAGAATCCATTAACATCCCTTGCCGAACTGAGGAGCGCGACGTGCGGCTTTGAGACCGTACTGCAGGGTGTTACAGTTGAAAAAAGCCAGTAATATAGGCATTTTTCATGCGCCCCGTTCCTCTGTTGTCCCATTCGCGATATCGCATAGAATCAATCGCAAATTGGTTGCGTTCAATGATTGACATTGGCGCGTTATTTTTTTCCGGCTTTCAGCTGCTTAAGACCTTTGAAAAGGTGGCCGTTGAGGATGGTAACCAGTCCCT
>JAZUEY010000025.1:0-8665 GCA_045640405.1 Candidatus Limivicinus sp. | reverse complement strand
TTTCGGAAATATGCTAATGCATATTTCCGAAAGCTCTTTTACTTCACATTAATCTGGCGAAAAAAGCTTGCAGAATGACTTAGCATGTAAAAAATGAAAAAAATGGTGCAAAAATCCCGACCAGAACACCGGTCATTGCCGTGATTCGGTCGGGGTTGTTTTATGACTTTGTCAGCAGTTCCCTGCTTTTTTTCATGTTCAGAGCCAGAAGCCCTATTACCAGCACCATTCCCAGGACAACCGCCCAAACGGTATTCAAAAAAGGAACAAACCGGTTAAGCCCGGAAAGAGCCAGCAGAACGCCTTCGCCGATATAGGTCAGCGCATCCCAGGGGAGGAAAGCCTGAATCTTTTTCTCCGATACCCCTTCCACCTTGCGGTTTACAAGCTTCCTGGTCACCAGTTCATAAATGCCGGCGGCAATTCCCGCCAGGCCGAACAGTACAAACAAAACATCGAATGAATCCATTTCTATCTCCTAATCTCTCATTCATTATTCTGCCTTTATAATAGCAAGGGAAACCGCTCTTTGCAAGCCGTATGCCCTTCCACAAATAAGCCTGTTGCAAAATTGCGATGAAATGGTACTATGTTTGCAGTAAACAATTAGTAAGGAGCGCAGCTATGAAAGACATTCTCAACGTCGGCGTAATCGGTGCCGGCGCCATCAGCGGAATCTATCTTGAAAATATGACGAACATGTTTGATAACATCCGGCCCGTTGCCGTCTGTGCCGCCCATGTCGAAAAAGCCGAGGCAAAGGCCGCCCAATTCGGAATCAGGGCCTGCACTCTCGATGAAATGCTGTTCGACCCCGATATCGACATCTGCGTCAATCTCACGCCCGTCAACGCGCATTACGAAATCATTCGCCGGGCGCTGATGGCCGGCAAACACGTCTATACGGAAAAGACCATCTGTGAAACCGTCGCACAGGCTTCCGAGCTCTGTGCACTGGCCGACGAGAAGAATCTCTATCTCGGTTCGGCTCCGGATACCTTTCTCGGCAGTGCCATTCAGTCCGCCCGCAAGGCCATAGACGAAGGCCTGATTGGAGACATCAACTCCTTCAGCATATCCATCAACCGGAGGAACGACCTGCTGATAGCCCTGTTCCCCTTCCTGATGCTGCCGGGTGCCGGCGTCCTCCGGGACTATCAGGTTTATTATACGACCGCACTGGTTTCCCTTCTCGGCCCTGCCTCCAAGGTTTGCTCTTTCGTAAAAGCCCCGTATAAAACGAGGCTGGACAGCATTCCGGATACAAAGCATTACGGGCAAATCATAGAAACGCCGAACGAGAGCATCGTCACCGCTACGCTGGAACTCGAAAACGGCATCGTCGGAACGATTCATCAGAACCACGAGTGCATCAAGACCGACAGGGCCGACTTTGCCATCTACGGGCGTGACGGAATTCTGATGCTTGGCAATCCCAACTACTTTGGAGGAGAAGTCCGGATTCTCCGTGACATTCCCGGTCTTAAAACGGACATCGATCCCGCTCCCGTGGAAACCGTTCTGGAACCGGCCAACCGTTTTTCCGGCAACTCCCGCGGCATCGGCGTCTCCGAAATGGCCGATGCGATTATTCACGGCAGAAAGAACCGGGCATCCAAAGAACTGGCCCTTCACGTGCTGGACATTCTGGAGTCCATGGAAAACAGCAGCAAAGCCGGAGCCCTTCTGAATATAAAAAGCACCTGTGCAAGGCCGGAGGCCTATTAAGTCTAAGAAAGCCGGGAGCTCAGTTGAGCTCGGGGCTTTTATTCTTTATCGGTTTATTTGAAAGGATTCTCGGTCGGGTACGGGAGGGAAGCCGGCTGGTTGTAAGCTATGTCGGCAATTCCGAAGTACTTGAGAACCTCGAAAATCTGCTTGCCGTAGTGGCCGAAAGCAACGGCACCGTGGTGCGGATATCTCTTCTCGAGAAGAACGTGGCGGTAGAATCTGCCCATTTCCTTGATGGCAAAAATGCCTATGCCGCCGAAGCTCTGCGTCGGGACCGGGAGAACTTCGCCTTCGGCGATGTAGGAGCGGAGAACGCCTTCGCTGTCGCACTGGAGTCTGTAGAAGGTGATGTCACCGGCTGCGATGTCGCCTTCCAGCGTACCGCGGGTGATGTTGGGTGTTCCGCCGCCTTCCATGAGACGGTTGTTAATGAGCTGATACTTGACGGCGCATCCGTTGCAGAGCTTGCAGCTCGGGGTATTGCCGCAGTGGAATCCCATAAAGGTATCCTGAAGCGTGTAGTCGAACTTGCCCTTAATCTGCTTCTCGTAAATGGCTGCCGGGACGGAGTTGTTGATGTCGAGCAGGGTAATGGCATCACCGGAGATGCAGGATCCGATGTATTCGGAAACAGCACCGAAGATGTCAACTTCGCATGCCACGGGGATTCCGCGGGAAGCGAGACGGGAGTTTACATAGCAGGGCTCAAAGCCGAACTCATAGGCAAAGGCAGGCCAGCACTTGTCTGCGAAAGCAACAAACTCGCGTGCACCCTTGTGCTCTTCCGCCCAGTCAAGGAGTGTGAGCTCAAACTGTGCAAACTTCTCGACGAGGTCGGGATATACGCCGCCGCTGGCTTCCATTTCCTTCTGCATGTCTGCAACGACTTCCGGTATTCTCTTGTCGCCGGCATGCTCGCGGAATGCGCAGAGAAGGTCGAGCTCGGAGTTTTCCTCGACCTCGATGCCGAGTTCATAAAGGCCCTTAATGGGGGCGTTGCAGGCAAAGAAGTCCTGCGGTCTCGGGCCGAAGGTAATCACTTTCAGCTTGCTGAGACCGATGATGGCTCTTGCGATCGGGTAGAACTTTTTAATCTCTTCTGCCGCTTCCTCTGCCGTGACTACCGGGTAATCGGGCATGTAGGCCTTCAGATGGCGCATGCCGAGGTTGTAGGAGCAGTTGAGCATGCCGCAGTATGCGTCGCCGCGGCCGTTAATGAGATCTCCGTCGCCTTCTGCCGCAGCGCAGTACATCACGGGGCCGTCGAACATCTCTGCTATGATGGTCTCGGGTGTCTCGGGGCCGAAGTTGCCAAGGAACACAACCAGTGCATTGCAGCCTGCCTTCTTGACGTCTTCAACGGCCTTGACGGCATCTTTCTCGTTCTCGACGGTAATCTTGCAGTCATAGAGACCGGTTCCGCAGATCTTTGCTATGGCTTCGCGGCGTGCTGTTGAAAGCTCGATGGGGAAGCAGTTGCGTGATACGGCTATAATGCCGATTTTCACTTCGGGAATGTTTGTCATCATAAAAGTATTACCTCTTTTAAATAATTAATCTTCTGTTATATCGATGTTCTTGCCGACAAGGCCGACATAGGCGCCGTCTTCGGCTTCCGTCGTGTCCTTATGTGCAAGCAGCCACTTGTTGCGTGCCCACAGCAGCTTGTCTTCAAAGTTGCCGGCTACCAATGCCGGAGCTCCGGTATTGGTTCCGTAGGGCAGTGCAACCGCCACTCTGAAGCCATCTTCGCCGACCTGGCAGGGGGCATAGTGCAGCGTGGTTGCGTATACTTCAACAACGGCTCCCTTGGGTGCCTTGAAGGCCTTGACCTTAGCCGTGTCGAGCACGCCGTCAACGATTTCTTCCTCTTTGGCAAGAAGAAGAATAAAATCTTCCGCACCGATGTTCACTTCGCTGTCCTTGTGGTACTCCAGGCAGTTCAGCTTTGTGTTGTGGCCCCAGCACATGCCGAGCTGTATGGGCATTCCGCCGTATGCACGGCCGGACAGTTCTTCGAGTATCTTTCCTTTTTCGAGCTCGAAAATGCCGGTTTCATAGGCCACACCTTCCGGGGGAAGTTCAATCCCGTTCATGGCGGAGATGAGCTCTTCCACATCATAGCCTTCGAGCACTTTGCCGTACGGGGCAAATTCTTTATCAAATACCGACAGAATATTCATGTTTCTTCATCCTCCTCTTTCTCGTCTGTATTATCATTCATCTGTTGTTTCCAACCCTGCAAAAAAAGGTGTACACCGTATCCCACAACGGCCAGCCCGGCCAATATCATGACACTCATCAGGATGATTGTCGTAGTCATGGACATGGAGGAAAGGCCCTGTTTGGTGGTTCTCAGCATATCTATGCCTAGATAAACAATATAGGCGCCTATTACAAACAGCAGGGTACCGTGGGCTCCGTCATTTTTCATGTAAGTGACGGAAACAGTTCCTTAACGGCCGGATATATCTTGCTGAATCGCTGGTATCTGTCCTCATAAAGGGCTGTGAGTTCCGGATCCGGCTTAACTACATCGACCACTTTTACGAACTTGTCCGCAATGGTCTTAACATCCGGATACACGCCGCAGGCCACCATGGCCAGCATGGCTCCGCCGTATCCCGGTCCTTCCTCGGACTCGATGGATTCGATTTCCAGATTGCAGACGTTGGCAAAAATCTTTTTCCAGAGCGGGCTCTTGGCTCCGCCGCCGCATATGCGGCTCTTTTTTATGTCGATGCCGAGGCCTCTTGCAACCTCGAGAGAATCCCGGATGCCGAATGCAACACCCTCCAGCACAGCCTGGGTCATGTCCGCTCTGGTGTTATCCATCGTCATGCCTATGAAGGTTCCGCGGGCATTCGTGTCGTTAATCGGTGAACGTTCGCCCATCAGGTAGGGCAGGAAGAACACATGATTCTTTCCGAGTTTGTCATCGCTTATGGCTTTTTGTTCCCCGGAAAAATCGCTCGTCCCGAGTATGTCCTCGGCCCACCATTTGTTGCAGGAAGCGGCGCTGAGCATGCAGCCCATCAGATGCCAGGTCCCGTCGGCATGATCGAAAAGATGCACGGCGTTGTTCTTGTTCTCCGAGAACTTACCGGCAGAAATAAATATCGTACCGGAAGTGCCTACGGAAATGTTGCAGGCTCCGTCACCGACGGTGCCGGTGCCAACGGCGGCTGCCGCATTGTCTCCGGCGCCTGCCGCAACAACAACATTCTCCGGCAGACCGAGTTCCGCAGCAATCTCGGGCAGAATCGTGCCTACAGCTTCGTAGCTCTCGTAAACCTTCGGCATCTGTTCTTCGCTGATTCCGCAGATGTCCAGCATTTCCTTGGACCAGCATCTGTGCTCAACATCAAACAGGAGCATGCCAGAAGCATCCGAAGCATCCGTGCAGTGAATTCCCGTCAAAATGTAGTTGATATAGTCCTTCGGGAGCATGATTTTTTTGATTTTTGCAAAATTCTCCGGTTCGTTTTTCTTTATCCAGAGAATCTTCGGTGCCGTAAAGCCCGCGAAGGCAATGTTTGCCGTATACTTTGCAAGTTTCTCTTTGCCGATTTCGTTGTTGAGATAATCGACTTCTTCAAACGTGCGCCCGTCATTCCAGAGCAGCGCAGGGCGGATGACTTCATCGTTCTCATCCAGAACCACCAACCCGTGCATCTGACCACCGGCGCCGATACCGGCTACCTGAGAGGCATCAAAGTCTTTCAGCAGTTCCTTTATGCCGGCTTTGGTTTCACGCAGCCAGTCCTCCGGCTTCTGTTCCGACCAGCCCGGATGCGGGAAAATCAGCGGATATTCGTGTGACACCACGTTGAGAATCTTGCCGTTTTCATCCATCAGCAGCAGCTTGACTGCCGATGTTCCTAAATCTATTCCTATATAGTACATATCATCCTCTAAAAATACCGGCGCAACAATTTATTACGCCGGTATTCATTACTGAAAATAATTACTTGTTGTTCTTCTTTGTCATAACGTCAAAGATGACGGCTGCGAGAAGGACAAGGCCCTTAACGACCTTCTGGTAGTTCTGGTCAACGCCGATGATAGACATACCGATGTTGATAACGCCCATCAGCAGAGCACCGACGATAACGCCGGGAACCGTGCCGACACCGCCGTAAGCGGAAGCACCGCCTATGAAGCAGGAGCCGATAGCATCCATTTCATAGTTCTGGCCGTAGGTGGGCTGTGCGGAGGTCAGTCTCGCGATTGTGAGGATACCGGCAAGGCCTGCAAGGAATCCCATGTTGGTGTATGCGAAGAAGTAAACAAACTTCGTGTTGATACCGGACAGCTTTGTGGCAACTTCGTTACCGCCGACAGCATAGAAGTGACGACCTATTGTGGTCTTGGACGTGATGTAACCGTAGACCAGAACAACAATGGCAACCCAGATGAGTGCCATCGGCAGTCCCTTGTACTGAGCCAGCTTGAACGTGAAGAACAGGATAACGGCTACGATAACTACGGCCTTAATGATGGTGCCGGCAAAAGACTCAACCGCATAACCTTTTTTCTTTCTGTTGATTCTGCTGCGGAAAGTGGTAAACAGATAGATAAGCGCTGCAATAATACCGACGACCACGCAGAGTATATTGATGGTAGCGTTGCCTTTCCCGATAAAGTCGGGCACATAGCAGTCGGCTCCGCCGCCGAACAGCTTAACAAACTGCTGGTTGGTAACGGACATCGTCTTACCGTCAAGAACAACGTTGGAAAGGCCACGGAATACCAGCATGCCGGAAAGCGTTGTGATGAAGGGGGGAACGTGTACGTAGGCAATCCAGAATGCCTGCCAGGCACCAACAGCGATGCCGATCAGCAGCATAACAAGAACGGCGACCCACATGTTGGCACCCTTGCTCATCAGCGTGGCACCAACCGCGCCGGCAAAGCAGACAACGGAACCTACGGAAAGGTCGATGTTACCGCCGGTGAGTATGCAAAGGAGCATACCGGTTGCAAGAACGAAAACATAGGCATTCTGAGAAATAATGTTTGTGATGTTCTGCGGCATCAGAAGTTTTCCGTCGCTTCGCCACGTGAAGAAAGCGACAACCAGAATCAGGATGATTATCATCGTGTATTTCTGGACAATATTTAAAGCTTTGCTTTTGCTCATTTCCTTTGCTCCTTTTATTTATCGGATTTCAGTATTGCCGCCATGATTTTTTCCTGTGTGGCATCTGCAATGTCAAATTCGGCTACCATCTTGCCTTCGTTCATAACATAAACTCTGTCGCACATGCCGAGGATTTCCGGAAGCTCCGAAGAAATCATGATAACGGATTTCCCCTGTGCAACGAGATCGTTCATGATGCAGTAAATCTCATACTTGGCACCGACGTCGATACCACGGGTCGGCTCGTCGAGAATCAGGATGTCCGGGTCGGCATACATCCACTTTGCCAGCAGAACCTTCTGCTGGTTTCCGCCCGACAGACTGCCGACGTTCTGTTCAACGGTTGTGCATTTGGTCCGGAGCTTCTGTTTGTAGTCATCCGCCACCATGTATTCTTTATCAACATCAATGACGCCGTTTGAGGAAACGTCCTTCAGGTTTGCCAGTGTCGTGTTGACGCGGATGGGATTGGAAAGAATAAGCCCGTTGCCCTTTCTGTCTTCGGTAACATAGGCAAGCCCGTGTTCGATGGCCTCGCGGGCGGAGTGCATCTTGACTTCCTCGCCGTTGATTTTCACGGTTCCGGAAATCTCGGTTCCGTAGCTGTGCCCGAATATCGACATGGCAAGTTCCGTGCGTCCAGCGCCCTGCAGGCCGGAGAAGCCGATTATTTCACCCTTGTGGACGTTGAAGGAGATGTTGTCATCAACAATCTTCTCGGTATACACCGGGTGATGAACCGTCCAGTTGGAAACTTCCATTGCGATTTCATCGCTCACCTTATGTTCGCGCTTGGGGAAGCGGTCGGAAAGGTCACGGCCGACCATGCCCTTGATGATTCGGTCTTCATCAACCGTCTTGCTCCGGTTGTTGATGGTCTCGATCGTCTGCCCGTCACGCAGAACCGTGATATTGTCCGCGCAGTAAGCAACCTCATTGAGCTTATGCGTAATGATTATGGATGTAAGCCCCTGCTTCTTGAATTCGAGGAGCAAATCGAGCAGGGCTCTGGAATCCTTTTCGTTCAGGGATGACGTGGGTTCATCCAGAATAAGCAATTTAGCGTTTTTGGCAAGAGCTTTGGCTATTTCAACCAGCTGCTGCTTGCCGGTACCTATATCTTTAATCTGAGTCCTGGAAGACTCGGAAAGACCTACTATTTTAAGATATTTGTCGGCTTCAGCATAGGTTTCGTCCCAATCTATGTTGAATTTTTTCCCGCGCTCGTTGCCGAGGAACATGTTCTCCCCGATGGTGAGCTCCGGTATCAGGGCCAACTCCTGATGGATAATGACGATGCCCTTCTCTTCGCTGTCCTTCAGCTTGCTGAAGCGGCATTCTTCACCCTCATAAATGATATCGCCGGTATAAGTGCCGTAAGGATACGTGCCGGAGAGCACGTTCATCAAAGTGGATTTGCCGGCTCCGTTTTCGCCGACCAGTGCATGGATTTCTCCGCGTTCCACTTCAAAGTTAACGTCGTCCAGCGCCTTGACATTGGAAAATTGTTTCGTGATATTTTTCATCACGAGTATATTGTCAGCCAAAATTCGTTCCTCCTTTTGGAGATAATATAAAGCAGGAGGCGGGGAAAACCCGCCCCCTAAATCTGCCGTGGTTAAAAATTAACCTGCAATGTCAGCTTCGGTGTAGTAGCCGGAGTCGATGAGGAGCTCCTTGTAGTTGTCTGCAGTGCATGCAACAGGCTCGCAAAGGAAGCTGGGGATCACGCCTGTGCCGTTGTCGTAGGTTTCAGTGTCGTTGATGGGGGGTTCGGTTCCCTTCATAAGT
>JAZUEY010000024.1:0-6169 GCA_045640405.1 Candidatus Limivicinus sp. | reverse complement strand
GGCTTCTTCAACGAAGCCTTCGTCGCCTTCCATGGCGCGGAGGTTGTTGCTCTTCGTGGTGATGGCAAAGCTGCCGTCGATTGCCACTGCGAGCAGGGCCGCCATCACTTTCAAACCTAATTTGTTGTTTTTCATATGCTTATACCGCCTTTCGTCTGGTGGTCGTGTTTACAATAAAAAAACGACCGCAACATTTTCTCGTTTGCGAGCCGCTTTCTGCCGGTACTACTACCAACAAAAAACGACCGCAACTTTATCCCCAGCGGGGAATCTGTTGCAGCCGGTCAATCTTCGGATCTGAAATCCATTAGACACCTTGGCTTTGCGCCGCCGGGTTTCCCCGGGTTTGCCCTTTAATTTTCTACGCCTATTATAGCCGTTTCTTCACAAATTGCAAGCATTTTTTCATGCTTTAAAGTTATTTTTCCCATCGGTTCTGTGCTCACAATCTGTAGTGCCCGGATTTCTGCCGAACCGCAACATATAGTCCGCATTTTCTATCCGTACATTAATACGTTCCAACTCCCATTTTGTTACATTGGGTTCTGTCCAATACACGAGCTCCATACTGTGTCGGCTCCGCCGGCATCCTCTTAATTCTCCCCTCCGGGGAGACACCGTGCTCCGCGCGGAGAGAGGGTGTTGTACCTTGCTGTGCACCCCTGTCGAGCGTATTGAGACCTCCGGCTCTGCGGTTCTGCGGCTCTCCGGCTCTGTACCCTTCTCTCTTCTCTTTTCTCTCTTCTCCAAGCTCCAAGCTCTAAGCTTCTGTCTCCTCACTGCTCACTGCTCACTGCTCGCCGCTAATGAATCTCCGCTTGCTATTTCTCCCTTTTATGATAAAATGTTAGCTATGAAAAAATACACTTTTTACAAAACTGTACAATTGATTCTTTTCATAGCGCTGGCGGCGTTTATCATTGTTTTTGTCTTCCCGGATGCCGAGCTGTTCCACAGGGCGGCAAATGACCCGGATCTGCAGGTCATCCTCTGGGTTCTCTGGGGCATTCTGGCCCTGTCGTACCTCTTCATTCTGCTGGATTTTGTATTCTTCTTCGGCTACCGGAAGGAATACGGTGAAATGGAGCAGGCCCTGCACGAAGACCCCGTATCCGGCATTGCCAACCGCCTATCCTGCGATGCCTATATCGAGCGTTATCTCGACAAACCGCTGCCGCCGAACATGGCCTGTGTCATGCTGGATCTCACCAGCCTGGCCGATGTCAACCGCGATCTCGGTCACGTCCGCGGCAATGCCCTGATTCGTGATTTTTCCGAGCTCCTCTCCGAATCCGCTGCCGGCAAGTGCTTTGTCGGCCGTAACGGCGGCAACAAGTTCATTGCCATTTTCGAAAACGGTTCCGAGGGCAGCATCAATGCCTTCCTCAAGGCGCTCAGAGATAAGGCGGCCGCTTACAATCTCAAGCATGAAGACGGCGGCATTGAATTTACGTCCGGCACGGCCTACCGAGAGAACTCGGGTGCCGAAACCATTACCGATCTGATATCCCTTGCATTCAAGAGGCTCGGTGAAGGCTGATGGCAGCTCTGGATTACAATTACGTGGCAAGCCTGGTGGACAGGACCCGTCAAGGGGATTCCACCGCCTTTGCCGAACTCTTTGCCGCGACCTATGAGGGCCAGTTTGATTTCGCAAACTTCTTTCTCGAAGATGAGAAGGAGGCCTGCTGGGCTATTGAAGACGCCTATACGGCGGCGCTCAAGGGTCTGGATTCTCTTCGGGATTCCAAGCTTTTCGTCAGGTGGCTCTGCCAGCTGAATTTCCGTGCCTGCCACAAGCTCGCCGGTGCCGATGCGTTCCGTACCAATGTTGTCATCAACGGCAAGGCCTATCCCTACGATCAGATTATGGCGCTTCCGTTTTCCGAGTCGCAAGCTCTGTTCCTTCGTTACGGCAAGCGTCTTTCTTTGAAAAAAATTGCCTCGATGCTTGAAATCAGCACCAGCACCGCTCTCGGTTTCATCCGCAGCGGCAAAAAGCATCTTGCATCAATCTCGAGGAGGTTGAGCGCATGATCAGTATCGATAAAGCGCAGGGCATTCTGAACAACGTCCTGTCAGCCAACGCAATGGAGGCCTGCGATGTTCCTCTCACCAAACTCTCCTCCTACAGCGAATACCGCCGTGAGCGTTTTTCTCTGCAGAAGTTCATCATCGTCATTGTTCTGATTCTTTTCTGCATTCTTCCGCTTTTCTTCATCCCGCCCCGTTTTTCGGTCCTGAAGTCTGAAGTGGCGGACAATGCGGTCTATCCGAGTTACCTGATCAAGGTAACCTCTTCTTTCCCCGTCTCCTCCGTAACGGCCACGCTCAACGGCAAGTCCGTTGCCGTGCTTGAAAAAGGGGAGCGCACCTATTCCGTCACTCCCACCGCAAACGGTGATATGATTGTCACGGTCCGTCTCATTAACGGCCAGTACAACAGCAGTACGGAACCCATCGTCATTGAGGACATCGATGCGGAGGCTCCCGTCATGATTTCAAGCATGAAACGCGGTGAGACGATTATTGTCACGCTGGTGGACGAAGGCCTCGGGGTCGACTGGGCCGGCATTTATGCCGTAGACCTGGAAGGCAACAAGATTCTTCCCGTCGAGACGCATCCCGAAAGCGGCTTTGCCGTCTTCCCGTATGCGGACCTGGATATCTATGCTCCCGACCTGAAGGGCAATGTCCTTCATCTCGTCCTCACCACCGAATACGCTTAAAGCTTTTCCCCGGTCACAACACAAACGACCGGGGAATTCCTATAAACGGATTTTTACATATAATACAGTCTATAAAAGGGGAATCGTAAAGATGAAAAAAGCAATCGCGCTTATCTGCTGTCTGCTGATTACCTTCGGGGCTTTATTTGCCGCCGACAGCATTCAGAAAGACAACGGCAATTTAACCGTTTCCATGGACTCGTTCGATATGGAGTATATCGGCATGAACGGAGAGGTGAAAACCGGTAATGTCGTTTATAAGCTCTATGTTCCGTCCACGGCTACAAAAGAAAACAAGGCTCCGGCTCTGCTTCTTTTGCACGGCTACCAGAACGACCACGAAACCGACGCCGCCTATGCCATTGAAATGGCAAGAAGGGGCGTTGTCGTCATGGCCATTGATGAATTCGGCCACGGTGCAACCGACATTTCAATGGTCAACCGAGGCTTTGTAAACCACAAGGTCACCGTCAACTATGGCAACGATTCGGAAGCCGACGGCACCTATGTTCAAATCGGCGGTCAGACGCGCTACAAGGTCCTCATGAATTTCTCGAACCTGTCCTTCTTTACCGACAGGTATTCAAAGGATGACGCTGGTAACGAGCTTTATGATTCAAGCATGGGCGGAATCGCTGCTTATAAGGTTCTGAGTGAGATGGATATCGTTGACAGCGGGAATATGGCCGTATCGGGTCACTCTATGGGAACCTGGGCCTCCTGGAGTACTGCCGCAGCATACTCCGGAACGGACATCACGCCAAAAGCAACGATTCTTCAGGCCGGCGAGCTGTTCACGAGCGATGCATACGACAGCGAAAACATTCAATTCAACAACGTTCTTCTCTTAACCGCAAAATACGATGAATTCAATTATTTCAGAGACTACAGCAAAAAAACGGTTGATGACGACGTTATTCGTGATGACGTTACCAGCGAATTCCTGAATGTCGGCAAAGGCACCGGCGAATGGAACACGACTTACGGCTCCTTTGATGACGGTTCGGCCAGACGCAGAGAGCTTGTTGTTACCAATCACCGTCTGCTCACGCATAATCCTCATGCTATTTCCACCTCGATTGACTGGCTCAAGTCCTCTATCGGGGTCAGCACTCAGCTTCCCAATTCCGATCAGACCTTCATGAAAAAGGAAGTTCTTGTTCTGGTAGCAACCTTCTCAACCATCGTCTCCATGCTTGTCCTTATGAACATCCTGCTTGAAACGTCTGCCTTCCGATATGTCCGGCAGCCCGAGCTCAATGCACAGAGGAAGTCAAAGCCCGGCAAAAAATACTGGAAAGGCGCAATTATCACCATTTTAATTGCCTTCGCCACCTATCCGTTTATGACGCAGCTCGGCCACGGCCTGCTTCCTCTTCCGGATACCACCGTGTTCCGGATGACCATCGGCAACGGATTTTTGTCATGGTACCTGCTTCTTATCGTCATCATGCTCCTGACGACGGTTATTCCTTTTGCCAAGGCGAAGAAAAAAGGCGTCGAAAGGACTTTTGTAGACTTAGGTCTTTCCACCGTCGAAACGAAGGACCGGCTCGACTGGGTATTGCTCGGCAAAGGTCTCCTGCTTGCTTTCATCATGGCAGCCTTTATGTACATTCAGTGCTTTGTGGCAGAAAAGCTGTTCATGCTGGACTTCCGCTTCATATGGCCTTTCTTCAAGAGCTTCTCCCTTGAAAGATTCGGTCAGTTCCTTGTTTACATTGTTGTATTTCTCATCTTCTTCCTGCTGAACAACTCGAAGATTTTTGCTCAGAATCAGCCCTCCGGCACGGCTGTGCCGGGAGTAAAAGGCTTCTTCGGCTGCTGGTATAAAAATGCCCTCTGCATGATTGGCGGCATCCTGCTGCTGATACTGCTTGAGTACATTCCGTTCTTCCTGGGCTTCGGTCCCGGTGCCGACCTTCTTTTCGGTTCCACATTCGGCGGCCCGTTTATGTCTCTGATGATTGTGTTTGTTCCGCAGGTAATTGTCTTCTCGCTCATCTGCACTTACACCTACAGAAAGACCGGAAGTGTCTACACCGGTGCATTTCTGGTTGCCATCCTCGCATGCTGGATTGTCTCCGGCGGCAGTGCCATTCTCTGAGAAAACCGGGCATTTCAATATGCTCACCTGTAAGATATCAAAATGAAGAAATCTGTCAGAATCATTCTTTTCGTTCTTATTGGCCTGTTGGTAATCAATTTCGGTATTTACTTTTTCACCCGCCAAAGTTTTCCTCTTACCGATGAATGGAAGCAGACAGCGCTTGAGAATTACCGTGAATTCATCGCCGAAACGGATGGTGACAGCCACAAAATTCCCATGATTATCTCAACCGACCAGCACGGAGCCATCGCGTCCGACAGCGAGGTCTACGAATACATCAACAGCCTTGTTGACTGGAGCAGGATTTCCACCATCATCAATCTCGGTGACACGGTCAGGCTCGTCTATAATCCCCTTGAGCTCCGCAATTACCGGGAGGCTACGCAGTGCCTCCCGGAGAATAAGCGCATCGAAGTGATAGGAAATCATGACAGATTCTTTGTCCCGACCGGAAAGATGGTCGAAAAGCGCTTCTTCCCCAATCCTTACGCCGAACGCCTCGAAGACGGCAAGGCTTTTGTGTTTAACGATGGCGAGCATAACGTCCGTTATCTCGCCGTCGATACAAAATGTTTTCCTTACTATTACACAAACGGCCGTCTGCGGACCGATCAGGCCGACTTTATCATCCGTGAACTTTCCAAAGAGGATGCAAGCGATATCGTCCTTCTCTCGCATGCCTATCTCTTCAAGGACGAAATCATTGCCCGTGACGGTTCTGCCTTTACCGGTTCGGAATTCTTCATCGGCTCGGCGAACAAAGGCGCCGATGTTAAGCAGTCGTTTATCGACATGCTCTCTGCCAGAAAAAGCAAAACCTCCGGTGTCCTCATAGACAGCGAAGGCGTCTCTCACCCTTATGATTTTTCCGCCTGCAAAGGCGACTTCCTCCTGGCTCTCCACGGCCATCATCATACAGAGGGCTATGAAACGAAAAACGGCATATCCGAATTCCTCTTCCAGAGTATGACGCTTGACAACAAGGACGACTCCGAACCTCTGTGTTTCTATTATGCATACATTGACACGCAAGCAAAAACGCTCAAAGTCTGGAAGAACATCCCCGGCTATTCCCCCTGGGAAATATCCATCGCCTGACATATTAAAAAGAGGCTTTGCCGTCCCCGGCAAAGCCTCTTACTCTTCACTTTTATCTCTCCCTGCGCTTCCTCCTTTGAGGAAGCTGTCACCGCAGTGACTGATAGAGGGAAAGCTCTCCGGCTCACTGCTCGCTGCTCTCTGCTTCTCCCGCCTCTCATCTTTCCAGATATTCAGACAGGTCTTCATATACCTTTTCCTGTATTTCCTCTGCCGTCTCACGGCAGGAAGC
>JAZUEY010000023.1:0-21759 GCA_045640405.1 Candidatus Limivicinus sp. | reverse complement strand
AGGTGAAGGAGGTCGTGTGGTCGTATTGTTCACCGGCGCGGAGCAGACTGCCCGGAATCTCCTCACTGTTCGGTCCGTCCGGCAGGAACTGCGTTTCGAGGCAGACCGAACGGCCCTGGCCGGTGAAGAGCTGAACGGCGGGAAGGTCTGTATAAACTTCCATTGTTATGCTGCCGCAGCTGACTCTGGCAAAGGGCTTCGAAGAATCGTTCTGTGCCAGGATATAGCAGTGGTCGTAACTGGTGTCCAGAGCTTTGGCTTCGAGAAAACTCATGTGCTCGTCAACCGGAAGAAGAACACCGGTGGGAATGAGCCCACCGTCGATCTCGGCATATTTATCGCAATTCATCCAAAGTGTATGGTCCGGAATCTCGCCGCCAAGGTTGAAATAACTGTGGTTGGTGAGATTGAAATAGGTGTCCTTGTCGGATACCGCCATGTATTTAATGGAAAGAGCGTTATCATCGCTCAGCGTATAGGTCACGAAAACATCGGCTCGACCGGGCATACCCTGATCCCCGTCCGGACTGACGAGCGAGAAGGTAACCGAAGAAGAATCCGTCTGTTCGGCGTCCCATATGCGGCGGTACCACTTGTCAAAGCCGCCGTGGAGGCAGTTTTCACCTTCGTTTTTATCGACTTTATATACGCAGTCACCGAGCTTGAACGCAGCTCCGCCGATGCGGTTTGCAAACCGGCCGACAGTAGCTCCGTAGGGAGGGCCTTCCTTAAGATAATCTTCCGGGCAGTCATAGCCGAGAACGGTATTGATGCCGTTTACGGTCAGCTTCATCAGAGAGGCACCGACATTTGTGAGCTCGGCACGGATGCCGTTTTTGTTTTCCAGAACAAAGGTTTGCGGAATGTTCATTTTGCGTTCCTCCTATGTGATTTTTCCCAAGAATTATACATTTTTTATTGACAATTGTCTATACGAATGATAATATATGCAAGCTGTCCGCAGGCTTGGATTCAGGACATCCTTTCAACCTTTTTCTCAGCTTGCCGGAGACCATAAAACAGAAAGGTAAAATAAAATGATCACAAAAGACAAGAAAGCCGAAGTTATGACGGCTAACGCCACCCACGAAGGTGACACAGGTTCTCCCGAAGTTCAGATTGCAATTCTCACCGAGCGTATCCGTGAGCTCACTGCCCACCTGAAGACGCATCCCAATGATGACCATTCTCGTCTTGGCATGTACAAGATGGTCGGTAAGCGCCGCAGACTGCTTGACTATCTGGCAAAGAAGGATATCGAGAGATATCGTGCTATTATAGCAAAACTGGAAATCCGCAAGTAATTTTGGATTTTCAAACCGAGGGGTATAGAAGGTATTTAAAAAGGTACGAGGACGATACCGCCCTCGGACCTTTTTCGAATAATCGGACAAAAAATCTGTTGTAGGAGTAAAAATAGAATGATTATTACACACAAGGAGTTCCCCAAGTACAAAAAGTACGAAATGGATTATGAAGGCCGCAAGCTGACGATGGAAGTCGGCAAGCTGGCAGAGCTCTGCAATGCAGCTGTGCTCGTAACCTACGGTGAGACCGTAGTTCTCGTAACGTGCACCGCATCGGCAAGACCGAAAGACGGAATCGATTATTTCCCGCTCAGCGTTGACTTCAACGAGAAGCTCTACGCCGTTGGCAGAATTCCCGGCAGCTTTATGCGCCGCGAAGGCAAGCCTTCCCTGCCGGCCGTTCTTGCATCCCGCCTTATCGACCGCCCGATGCGTCCTCTCTTCCCGACCGACCTGAGAAATGATGTTGTTATTGCATGCGAAGTTCTTGCAGTGGACAGAGACTGCTCCCCCGAAATCACGGCAATGATCGGCGCATCCGCAGCCGTTTCCATTTCCGATGTTCCCTTCAACGGCCCCATTGCCGGCATCGTTCTTGGCTGGGACGGCGAGAAGTATCTCTTTAACCCCACCCACGACCAGAAAGAAAGCAACCGCATGACCACTACGATTGCGGCGACCCACAAGAAGATCGTCATGATCGAGTCCGAAGCAGACCAGGTTCCCGATGATGTCATGTACGAAGGCATCGTACAGGCTCACGAGCATCTCCAGCCGGTTCTTGATTTAATCGACAAGATGGTCGAAGAAATCGGCAAGCCCAAGTTCGAGTACGAGCATGCCGCCTTTGACGACGTTCTGTTCGAGAAGCTCGTTGAAAACGAGTTCGAAAGCATGGAATACTGCATGGATACCGATGACAAGAACGTCCGTGAAGCCAGAGTCAACGACTGGATCACCATGGTTCAGGAGAAGTACGGCGAAGAGCATCCGGATATGATGGACTATATGGAGGAAATCCTCTACAAGCTCCAGAAAAAGGTTGTTAAGAAGTTCCTGCTGGCCGGCAAGCGTGTTGACGGCCGTGCGATGAACGAAATCCGTCCGCTCGCTGCCGAAGTAGGCGTTCTGCCTGTGGTTCACGGTTCCGGCCTGTTCACCAGAGGCCAGACCCAGGTTCTCTCCATTGCCACGCTGGCAACGCTTTCCGAGAGCCAGAAGCTCGACACTATTTGGGAAGAGACCGAAAAGCGTTTTCTGCACCACTACAACATGCCTTCCTACTCCACCGGCGAAGCCAGAGCGAGCCGCTCCACCGGCCGCCGCGAGTACGGCCACGGCGCCCTTGTTGAAAAAGCACTCGAGGCCGTCATTCCGTCTGTTGAAGACTTCCCCTATGCCATCCGCGTAGTCTCCGAAGTTCTTTCCTCCAACGGTTCCACATCCCAGGGCTCCATCTGCGGCAGCACGCTGGCACTGATGGATGCAGGTGTTCCTATCAAGGCTCCCGTTGCCGGCATTTCCTGCGGTCTTATTCAGGACGGCGATGATTTCACCACCTTCATAGACATTCAGGGTGTTGAAGACTTCCACGGCGAGATGGACTTCAAGGTCGCCGGAACCAAGCAGGGCATTACAGCCATTCAGATGGACCTCAAGAATGACGGCCTCAAGCACGAAATCGTAAAAGAAGCCTTTGCCATTACCAAGGAAGCCCGTTTCCAGATTCTCGACGAGATTATGCTCAAGGCAATTTCCGAGCCGCGTCACGAGCTGGCAAAGACCGCTCCCAAGATGATTCAGATGTCCATCAACCCGGACAAGATCCGCGAAGTCATCGGCTCCGGCGGAAAGGTCATCCAGAAGATTACAGCCGACACCGGCTGCAAGATTGACATCGATGACGATGGCACCATTTACATTGCTTCCACAGACATCGAAGCCTGCAGAGCAGCCCGCCAGACCATCGAAGACATCGTTTTCGAGCCCGAAGCCGGCCAGATTTACGAGGGTACGGTTGTGCGCATCATCTCCAATCTCGGCGCTTTCATAGTACTCAAGCCGGGCAAGGATGCCATGTGCCACATCAAGGATCTCGAGTTTAAACGCACCGAAAAGGTCGAAGATGTTCTCAACATCGGCGACAAGACCTTTGTTAAATTCCTCGGAGTAGACGAGAAGGGCCGCTGGAACGTTTCCCGCAAAGCCGCTCTCGACGAAATGAAGAACGCAAAATGAAAAAAGCAGCGGTTATTGCCATAATAATCGCGATAATGACTCTGGCAATCATAGTTTTTGCCAGAGTCAATGTTCATCCGCAGGAAAATTCCGTTGTGACCGCGGCGCCGGCAGAAACACCGGCAGCCACGCCGTCTCCGGAACCGACGGTGAGACCTTCGGAAGTCTATATGGTAACGTATAAAACGACGAACCGGGAAACCGGGGAAACAGCTGAAAAGGAAATGGCTGTGTATCTGCCGGAGGCATACGATGCAAACGGACAGTATAACGCAGTGTTCCTGATGCACGTTGCCGGGAGTGATGAAAACTTCTGGCCGGGGCTGGGCATTCAGTCCATCATGGATGAGCTTATTGCATCCGGCGCGGTAGAGCCAATGCTTGTGTTTATGCCGGACGGCTATGTCAGCGACGCGGTGCGGGGCAACCGGAACGACCCGCGGATATACACGCAGTTCGCAGCCGAGTTCAGAGAAGACCTCCTCCCCTTCGTAAAACAGAATTACGCTGTTTGTGAAGGCCGGGAACATCTCGGCTTCTACGGGGCCAGCTTCGGTGCCTATCTGACGGTGAATTCAATCCTCAGGCCGAACCTGGACCTGGTTTCCAACTTCGGCATTACCGGCGGAGGAACCATAGACCTGAACGAACTGGAACAGGGCTGGCAGGACAGCGGCAACGCAGACCTGGATATAGCCATGTTCTACATCGGCGAGGGTGACAGAGATGACCGCGGCCCCGTCGAGCTGAGTTATATGACTCTCCGTGACCATTGCGATAAATTCAATGAAGATAATTTAAAGTTCACTCTGATGGAAGGCGTCGGCCATGACGAAACCGAGTGGATCGAAGGACTAAAAGAAGCGCTCCCGCTGTTTGCCAGCTGAAGCGCGTTCTTTTTATTAGTATTATTTAATAGAATTTAGATTCTCTCGCTTTTATAAACATCGAGAAAATACTTATAGGTATCGACGGTCAGTTCTCCGCAGGCGGCTTCATCGCAGGCAATATAGGCATTGTTGTGAAGCTGGAGGGCGGAAACGGTCCACTTGGAGCTCACGCCGCCCTCAACGGAATTGGCGAGGGCTCTTGCCTTGTTATGGCCGCTTATCAGGATAAGCACTTCTTTGGAATCGATAACGGTTCCGACACCGACAGACAGAGCCTGAGCGGGAACCTTTTCGGGATCGTTGTCAAAGAATCTGGAGTTGACGATTCTGGTATCCTCCGTAAGATCTCTGACACCGGTTCTGGAATTGAGGGAAGTATAGGGCTCATTGAAGGCAATGTGCCCGTCAACGCCGCTGCCGCCGAGGAAGAGGTCGATTCCGCCGTAGGACGCAATCTTGGCTTCATATCTTGCACACTCGGCTTCCGGGTCTTCCGCCATGCCGTTGAGAATGTTGATGTTCTCGGCAGGAATGTCAATATGATTGAAGAGATTGTCATGCATGAAGTACCAGTAGCTCTGGTCATGCTCGCGGGGAAGGCCGAGATATTCGTCCATATTGAAGGTGACGACATTCTTGAAGGTGACTCTGCCGGCCTTGTTGGCTTCAATGAGATTTTTGTAGACGCCGATAGGTGAAGAACCGGTGGGCAGACCGAGAATGAAGGGCCTGTCTTCCTTGTGGGCATTGATGGCGCTGATGATGTGCTCTGCGGCCCACTTGCACATGTTATCGTAGTTTTCCTGAATAATAACTTTCATATTTCCTCTCCTTGTGGATGGATTATTTAATCGAAATCAGATGACCGGAGTCACGCATGGCACTGATAATGGCGTCGACATTGCGCGCACATTCATCATCGGAGCCAGCCTCGGCCATAACACGGAGAACCGGCTCGGTTCCGGATGCTCTCAAAAGAACACGGCCGTTTTCCCCGAGTTCTGCCGTGCACCGGTCCACAGCGGCCGTGACGGCAGGATCGGACAGAGTCGCCTCCTTGTCGTCGACCACGACGTTTTTCAGAACCTGCGGGTAAATCTTCATCCCGGATGCGAGAACGGAAAGAGGCAACTGCGTCTCTATCAGAACACCCATCAGCATGATGGCCGTAATCAGACCGTCTCCCGTGTGGGCGAATTTGCGGAAGATAATGTGCCCGCTCTGCTCGCCACCGAGGAGGTGGTTGTTCTCCTTCATGTTTTCATAGACATACCGGTCACCCACTTTGGTCTTCTCGTAACGGATGCCCTCTCTGTCGAGCGCCTTGTAGAGACCGAAGTTGGACATGATGGTCGTTACTACTGTGTTGGAGGGAAGCTGGCCACGGTCTTTAAAATGTTTCGCACAGATGTACATGATCTGGTCGCCGGTTACAAGGTTGCCCAGTTCATCCACGGCGAGGCAGCGGTCGGCATCTCCGTCGAAGGCAAAGCCGACATCGAGATTGTTATCGCGGACGTATTCCTGCAGCCCTTCGATATGCGTGGACCCGCAGTTGAGATTGACGTTGAAACCGTCCGGTGTGTTGTTGATGACATAGGTTTTGGCACCCAAAGCTTGAAACACGGAAGGTGCTATCATCCAGGAACTGCCGTTGGAGCAGTCAATGGCAACCTTGTGATTTTCAAAGGAACGCATGGCAAGACTCGTAAGATAGCCGATGTAACGGTTGCGGCCCGAATAAAAGTCAACCGTCTTGCCGATGTTCTGGCCCATGGCCCATGGGATTTCATCCATTTCGCCGTCCAGATACTTTTCGATGCCGGCTATCAGTTCATCGTCCGCCTTCTCGCCTATGCCGTTCATCAACTTGATGCCGTTGTCCGTAAACGGATTGTGAGAGGCGGAAATCATGATTCCGCAATCGAAGTTTTCCGTACGCGTAATGTAGCTGACGCAGGGCGTCGTCGTTACATGAAGAAGATAGGCATCCGACCCGGAAGACGTAATGCCGGAAGCCAGAGCGTTTTCAAACATATAGGAAGAGCGACGGGTGTCTTTGCCGATTACTATTTTTGCCTGATGGTCCAGGCCGTAATACCAGCCCAGATATCTGCCGATTTTGAACGCGTGCTCAGCGGAAAGGACGTCACCGGCCTTTCCTCTGAAGCCATCGGTTCCGAAATATTTGCCCACGATTATTCCTCCTTGGGTATAATATGTTCTTTGTCTTTATAAATGCTGTATGCGGGAATGACGCCTCTGACGCAGGATACCGGATAGATATTGGAATGCGGGCCGATAACCGTCCCCGGATTCAGGACACTGTTGCAGCCGACTTCGACGAAATCTCCGAGCATGGCACCGAACTTCTTCAGCCCGGTTTCAACGGGATTCTCGGGGTCCTTAACCACAACAAGCGTCTTGTCGCTCTTGACGTTGCTTGTAATAGACCCGGCTCCCATGTGCGCCTTATATCCGAGTACGGAATCTCCCACGTAGTTGTAATGCGGCGTCTGGACGTTGTCGAAAAGAACGGCGTTTTTAAGCTCTACCGAATTGCCGACTACCGCGTGCTTCCCGACAATGGCACTGCCGCGGATGAAAGCGCAGTGACGAACCTCTGCCTCATGGTCAATGATGCAGGGAGAACCGATGTAGGCAGACGGGAAAACCTTGGCATCCTTTGCAATCCACACGCCTTCCGAGGGATTGTCGAATTCCTCTTCGGAAAGTGTCGGACCCAAATCCAAAATAAAATTCTTTATCTCCGGGAGAACTTCCCAGGGATACTTTTTATCGGTAAAGAGGTCTTTTGCGATTGTCTTCGAGAGATCGAAGAGATCTTTTATTTCTGTCATTTGCAGCCTCCCAATGCGCTTCTTTCGCCAGCATGATTATATATATACGTAGAAATAAAAGCAATTCGCTATTTGTACAAAAAATCGGAAAGCATTATACCGATAATCAACTTGACATTATTCCGCTAAGCGGATATATTATTCCAATATCGGAACAATAAGGAGACTGATATGTATTCTACAGTAAAAGAAACCGCTATCCGGTGGGGCATTTCCGACCGGCGGGTGCGCGCCCTGTGCGCCGCAGGAAAAATCCCGGGTGCCTATCAGGTCGGCCGCGGATGGAACATACCCTCGGATCTGCCAAAGCCGCACGACGGAAGAGTGAAAAGCTCCGCGCTGACGGCAAAAGAACTCGAACGCAAAAGAATTATGATTAATTCGATGCGTGCCTTGACTTCCGGCGAAAAGGAACGCAGAGATGAGGAATTCGCCATTGAGTACATCTACAACTCGGAGGCAATCGGCGGCAGTTCGCTTTCACTCCGGGACACGGAGCTCATCATCTGCGGAATCAACATAGAAGATAAACCGGCAAGCGAGCAGCATGACGTGCTTCTGCACAAAAAGGCGCTGGATTACGTTTACAGTTCGGTTGCCCTGAAAAGAGACCTTAGCGAGACACTTATCCGGCAGCTGCATTCGTTTCTGCTAGAAAGCAAGCCGGAGGACCGGGGAGAGTACCGCAGAGTGCCGGTGCGCATCCCGGGGACGGCATACAAGCCCTCCTATCCCATGAGCATAAAGGATGACATGGCGCAGGTTCTCTATTCCTATAAAAAGAATGCGGACAACTTCATGGAAGCCCTGGCCAGGCTGCACATCGGCTTTGAAAGCATTCACCCTTTCATAGACGGGAACGGCAGGGTCGGCAGGCTTATTGTTAACTTCGAACTCATGAAAGCGGGCTATCCGCCCATTGTTTTCCGTTTTATCGATCGGAAAAAGTATTATGACGCGTTTTCCCAATACCAGGCCACAGGAAAAAGCACGCTTATGGAGGAACTGCTTTATGAGGCACTGGAACGCAGCATAGACGAGTTCATGTCTTTTTCCATGAGCCGGACGCAGCGGACGGACGACATGCCGGAGTTCATGGAAAAGGTGGCCTACGAATTTAAATACGACGGGGTCCCGGTTTCCTGCGAGCTTTTCGGGAACGGACACATTAACAAGTCGTACTTCGTTATGACCGACAGGGACAGGAAGTATATTCTGCAGTGCATTAATTCGGTCGCATTTCATGATGTTCCGGGACTGATGGACAACGCTATAGCCGTTTCAAAGCACATAGCCGCCAAGGGCGGAAAGTCGCTGCACTTCATTCCGACAACGGACGGCCGTTACTGGTATGTGGACGGAGACGGAAACTACTGGCGCAGCTACGAGCATGTGGAAGCCCTATGCCTTCAGGCTGTGGAGAAGCCGGACGACTTTTATGAAAGCGCCGTGGCCTTCGGAACCTTTCAGAATATGCTGAATGACTTCCCCGCCGAGACGCTGACGGAGACGATACCGAATTTTCACAACACGCCGAACCGCTTTTCCAATCTGCACAAGGCGGTTTCCGAGGATGGGATGCGCAGAGTCAATCAGGTTCTTCCGGAGATAGAGTTTGCACTGGCAAGAGAGGCGGAGGCAGGAAAACTGATGGACATGCTGTACACAGGAGAGCTGCCGCTGCGCGTAACGCACAACGATACAAAGCTGAACAATGTGCTGCTGGATAAAGACACAAGAAAGGCTCTGTGCGTTATCGACCTGGATACGGTTATGCCGGGGCTGAGCGCATTCGACTTCGGAGATGCCATCCGGTTCGGGGCATCCACCGCGGCCGAAGACGAGCAGGACTTAAGCAAGGTTAAAGTGAACCTGTATCTTTTCCGCCTGTTCGCAAGAGGATTCATTAAATCATGCCCCAAGCTGACGGAGAACGAAAAGAGCGTTCTTGTTCTCGGAGCGAAACTTATGACGCTCGAGACAGGCATCCGGTTCCTGACGGACTATCTGGAAGGCGACAAGTATTTCAACATCAGTTATCCGGAGCAGAATCTCGACAGAGCCAGAACACAGCTGAAGCTGGTAGCCGATATGGAAGACCATTGGCGGGAAATGGAGAGCATCGTCCGCGAAGAAGCGGACAGATTCACCTGATTGAAAACATTTGGGAGGATTCCATTGAATTATCTGGGAATAGAAACGGAAATTAAAAACATTCCGAAACTGGACGAAGGATTTATTCCGCTTTACAAGTTCAATGAAGCATTTTTGAAAACGGCAACCGTTCCGGTCGGAATTGCGGTTGAACGGCATAACGGAGAAAGAGCATCCGTCAGAACCTTTGTGCACGGTACGGAGGCGATGAAAAAGGCGGATGAATACTACATAGACCGTCTGGTGAAAACGCTTTTGTGGATGAAAGGCGGATACAGAGTGCTGGTATGCGGGGATGAGGCAATCTTCTCGTATCTAAAAAGTGCTTTTTGCGCCGGCGGACGACGCGAGTTCGACGCGCTGTTTATGCAGAAGCTGTTCGAACATCCGTTCGAGATTGTCAAGGTGGACGACATACCCGAAAACTGCGATGCCCCGAAGAAAATAGGAGGGCATCTGGACGGCTGCCGCATCGGATTCGACGCAGGAGGGAGCGACAGAAAAGTATCCGCCCTTCTGGACGGAGAAGTGGTGTATGACGAAGAGACGGTCTGGTATCCGAAGCTGAACGACAATCCCCAGTATCACTACGACGGAATCGTATCGGCTTTCAAAAACGCGGCTTCGCATCTGCCGCGAGTCGATGCGGTCGGTATTTCTTCGGCAGGCGTTTACATCAACAACCGGACGATGTCGGCTTCCCTGTTTATTAAGGTGCCGGATCAGGATTCGGTTAAAGACATCTATATACGCGCGGTAAAAGACTGCTTCGGGGACATCCCGATGGCAGTGATTAACGACGGGGATGTTACGGCGCTGGCCGGCGCGATGAGTCTCGGAGAAGACGGAGTTCTCGGAATCGCAATGGGCACCTCCGAAGCGGGAGGCTTTGTGGACGAGAACGGATGCATTAAAGGATGGCTCAATGAGCTGGCCTTTATTCCCCTGGATGCCGGCCCCAATGCGGAACGCGACGAGTGGAGCGGGGACATCGGCTGCGGAGTAAAATACTTTTCGCAGGATGGGGTCATAAAGCTGACGGGAAAAGCCGGAATAGCATTGGAGGACACGCTGTCACCAGCCGAAAAACTGAAAGCGGTTCAAACTCTGGCGGAAGAAGGCGACGCGCGCGCCACAGAAATATTTGAATCGTTGGGCTGCTACCTGGCACACACACTTCCTCTTTATCACTCGCTCTATGCCTTTAAGCATGTGCTGCTGCTCGGCAGAGTCATGAGCGGCAAGGGCGGAGACATCCTGCTGGAAAGCTGCCGAAAGGTGCTGGCGGATGAATACCCGGAACTGCTTGACCAAATAGCGCTGGATCTTCCGGACGAAAAATTCCGGAGGCTGGGCCAGTCCGCAACAGCGGCATCTCTGCCGGAGGCGATAAAATGACGACATACAGCAACGCATTTGTTTTTACGGGAAGCGGATTTGAAAAAAAGAGCTTTGCCGTTGAAAAGGGATTGTTTGCCGAACCGTCTGCTTCGGAATGCGGGGTGGACCTGAGCGGGAAATATATAATTCCGGGGCTTATGGATATCCACACGCACGGCAACTCCGGCTGTGATTTCTCGGACGGTGATTCCGAAGGACTGAAAAAAATGGCGCTCTACTATGCCGAAAACGGAGTGACCGCCTTTTGCCCGACTTCGATGACGCTCCCTTACGAGACGCTGAAACAGGCGTTCGAGACGGTGGCGGGATACGAAAAGACAAGGCCGGACCGCGCCGCAAGAATACCGGGAATAAACATGGAAGGGCCTTTCTTTTCCGAAAAGAAAAAAGGAGCACAGAACGGTGCCTATCTGAGAAAACCGGACATAAAGGCTTTCGAGGAACTGTACAAGGCGGCCGGAGGGCTGATCAGCCTCGTGGACATTGCACCCGAGCTCGAAGGCGCGGTGCATTTTACGGAGAAAGCCGGGGAACTGTGCACGGTTTCCGTTGCGCATACGGATGCGAGCTATGAGCAGGCCAACGCACTTTTTGAAGCGGGGGCAACGCATCTGACGCATATGTTTAACGGGATGCCTCCGATACATCATCGGAATCCGGGGGTAATCGGAGCCGCCGCCGAGCGGGAGAACGTGTATGCGGAGCTGATAGGAGACGGACACCACGTTCATGAAAGCGTTGTCAGAATGGCTTTCAAACTGTTCCCGGACCGGATATGCCTGATTTCCGATTCTCTCCGATGCGCAGGCATGCCGGAAGGAGAATACGATGTGGGCGGGCAGAGAGTCTGGCTGAAGGACAAACTGGCCCGGCTTGCAGACGGCACCATAGCCGGCTCCGCCGTTACGGTCTGGGACTGCATGAAAAATGCAATCCGCTTTGGCATTCCCGTACCGGATGCCATCAAGGCGTCCACGATCAATCCGGCCAAGTCGATAGGCACCGACAAGATGTACGGTTCCGTAGAACCGGGCAAATATGCCGATTTCATTATCTGCGACGAAAATCTGAACAGGGAAAAGGTTTTCATCGGCGGAACATGCATAACAGATTCGAATTGACTATCATAGCGAAAAGTGATAGAATGCTGACGATATTTGGCGAAAGATGCTGAATAAATTTATTTACGGAGGAATTTTCTAATGAAGAAGATTCTCGCACTTGCACTTGCACTGTGCATGATTTTTGCACTTTGCGCATGCGGCCAGCAGGCAGCTCCCGCTGAACAGTCTGCACCCGCTGCAGAAGAAGCTGCTCCCGCTGCTGAAGCAAAAGACGCTTCCGACATCAAGGTCGGTATCGCTGCTCCTGACGTAACGCACGGTTGGGTTGCCGGTGTTGCCTACTACGCAGAGAAGTACTGCAAAGACAACAACCTCACCTACAAGACTGTTACCTCTTCCGATGCTGCCGAGATGACCGCAGGCCTTCAGGACCTCGTTGCATGGGGCGCTGATGTTATCGTTTCCTACCCCCAGTGGGCCGGCATGGAGACCGCCATTCAGGAAGTTATCGATGCAGGTATCCCCGTAGTTAACTTCGACGTTGATGTTAACTGCGACGGCGTTTACATGGTAACCGGTGACAACTACGACATGGGCTACCAGTCTGCAAAGTACATTACCGATATCGTCGGTGAAGCTGCCAACATCGTTGTTATGGACGTTCCTTCTTCCGGCTCCATCTGCGAGCTCCGCAAGCAGGGCTTCTATGATTATCTCGATGAAATCGGCTACGACCAGTCCAACATCTTCGAAATTCAGGAAGCTGCATTCTCCAATGCAGACGGCCTGAAGGACATGGCTGACGTTCTCGAAGCACATCCCCAGATCGATGCTGTTTACTCCATGGACGACGAGACTTCCCTCGGTGCCATCCAGGCAATCCAGGAAGCCGGCCGTACCGACATCAAGGCCATCACCGGTGGCGGCGGATGCCAGACCTACTTCAAGGTTATAGCTTCTGACGAAGGCAAGGCAGTTGGTGCTGCTTCTGCTCTGTACAGCCCGATGATGATTCAGGATGCCATCAAGAATGCTATTACCCTTCTCCAGGGCGGCACTGTTGAAGCAAAGATGATTATCCCCACGACAATCGTTTCTGCAGAAAACGTTGCTGACTTCCTCGATGAGAGCAACGACGTCTATTAATTTATAAAATTAACTGACACCAGGGGGCTATGGCTTGTAGCCATAGCCCCTTTATTTAATCGGTGATTGTTCAAAAAAGCGCAGTCCGGATGCGAACCGTGTTTTTTTGAGTAATTACACATAGTAAGGATGTGATATCTTGAATTTAAAAATGGAGAAAATCAATAAATCGTTCGGAGCCAACAATGTTCTGACGGATGTTGATTTTACTCTCAAATCAGGCGAAATCTGCGCTCTGATCGGCGAAAACGGAGCAGGCAAATCCACGCTGATGAACATACTCGGCGGCGTTCTGCAACCCGACAGCGGAACAATTTCCCTGGACGGAGAGACGGTTGTGTTTGCCAATCCGGTTGAATCGCTGGACAAGGGAATCGGGTTTATCCATCAGGAACTGAATCTCATAAACGACCTTACGATTTATGAGAACATGTTTATAACCCACCTGCCGAAAAAAGGCGCCTTTCTGGACGCAAAAATGATGCGGGATGAAACGCAGAAGCTTTTTGAGAGCCTGAATGTAGACCTGAATCCGACGACGATGGTGCGTGACCTTGATGCTTCCTATAAGCAGATAGTGGAAATCTGCAGGGCCGTCAGGCAGAATGCATCCATTATCATCATGGACGAGCCGACAACGTCTCTTACCGAACCGGAAATCAAGAGAGTTTTCGGTATGATGCGTACGCTCAAGGAGCACGGCGTCGGTATCATCTTTATTTCCCACAAACTGAACGAGGTAATGGAATTCTGCGATACATACAATGTCCTGAGAGACGGCGTCGTTGTTGCCAGCGGAGACATTAAAGACACGGACGCAAAGCAGCTGGCGGCCTTCATGGTAGGACATGAAGTAAACACGGATGTTCTGCAGAGAGACTGCAAGCTCGGAGACGTTGTGCTTTCGCTGGAAGACCTTTCGAACGGGAAGAACTTTTTCGATGTGTCGTTAAGCGTTCATGCCGGTGAGGTTCTCGGTATTACGGGGCTTCTCGGAGACGGAAGAAGCGAACTGTTCCAGACGGTTTTCGGAGCCATGGGCAAGGATTATTCCGGCAAAGTTTTGCTGGAAGGAACGGAGATTCATCCGAAAGATACCTATCAGGCACTGGATTACGGCATTGCCTATCTTCCGAGGAACCGGAAAGAGAATGCAATACTTAAGGACATGTCGATACTGGACAACGGCTCTCTGGTTCTCCTGCCGAAGCTGAAAAAGAAGAGCGGGCTGATTGACTTTGATAAACAGGCCAAGCTGTTCGAAGAACAGGTCGATTCGCTGAAGATAAAAATGGGCGACAAACAGGATCTGATAACCAGCCTTTCGGGCGGTAATCAGCAGAAGGTAGTCCTGGCAAAGTGGCTGATGACGAACCCAAAGCTGCTGGTTCTTGATAACCCGACACAGGGTGTGGACGTCGGTGCCAAGGAAGAGATATACACGATTATCCACAGGCTGGCCGATGAAGGAATTGCCGTAATCGTTCTGTCGTCCGAGGCCCAGGAAATTATTAGAATATGCGACAGAAGCCTGGTAATGTTCCACGGCAGAATGGTCGGCGAAGTGTCCGGCGAAGATATGAACGAGCACAGAATCATGTACCTGGCCACGGGTGGCGATAAAGAAGTGAAAGGTTGATGGATAAAATGGAAAAGAAACTGAAAAAAGAAAACGGAGTGCTTTCCTGGATTAAAGACAAGTGGTCTACAAATCCGACGGTGTCAACACTGTTTGCACTTCTGGTCATGATTTTGATTCAGGCGGTTGTAATGGGAAACATTGCCGGTTCGTTTTCCGGCATGTGGGGCAAGCTCGGAATCGCCTGGCTGAACATACTGAGAAACAACACCTACGCAGGCATTATTGCATTCGGTATGTGCCTTGCCATTATTTCCGGCGGTATCGATTTGTCGGTCGGCTCAATCCTTTGCGCTCTGGGCGAAATACTGCTCTGGCTGATTGACCCGAGTCACGGCCTTTTGATGAGCATGGGCATTACAGGGGCTCCTGCCTATGCCATTGCGATTATTATCCTGATTGTTGTTGGCTATGTTCTGGGTTCGGTAAACGGTCTTCTGATTTCCAGAGGGAATCTGCCTCCTTTCATTGCCACACTCGGTACCATGAAGATATACCGCTCGGTTACACAGCAGATGACAAAGACTTTCAGTGCAGAAGTTCCTGCCGGATTCAAGGCGATTGCCTCTGCAAAGATTGCCGGCCAGGTTATTATGCCAATAATCTACTGGATTGTTGTTGTCATTGTCATGCACATCATCTTTAAGAAGACGGCATTCGGCCGTCATGTCATTGCCATCGGCTCCAACGAGAGAGCCGCAAAGCTCTCCGGAATAAACGTCGCAAAGGAAAAGCGCCGCATCTATTCCATAACCGGAATTATGTGTGCCATTGCCACAATCATCTATATAGCCCGTATAGGCTCTATGGACCCTGCCAATGCCGGAAACGGATACGAAATGGATGCCATCGCGGCGGTTGTTGTTGGCGGAACGGCTATGAGCGGCGGAAGAGGAAGCATCATAGGTGCCTTTATCGGTATGCTCATTATGGGATGCATGAATAATATTCTGAACTCCGTAGGCATTCCGACGTTCCTGACAGACGCCGTTAAAGGTGCTATTATCATCTTCGCGGTTATGCTCCAGAAGAAAGAAAAAGTATAATTCAAAAACTATGCTCCCCGGCCATGGCCTGGGGAGCTATGCATATAAGGAGAGAAAAGGAGACTTTTATATGATAAACATCGGTGTGCTCGGATGCGGTAAAATTGCCCAGGTAAGGCATATTCCGGAATATGCGGCCAATGCGGACTGCAAGCTAATCGGTTTTTATAATCCGACGAAAAGCCGTGCATTGGAAATGGCAGAAAAATACGGAGGGACGGCATACGATTCCGCCGAAGAACTGCTTGCGAATCCCGAAATCGATGCGGTATCGGTCTGCGCGGCGAACTACGCCCATGCCGAACTGGCCATAGCGGCACTGAAGGCCGGAAAACACGTGCTTTGCGAGAAACCGATGGCGACCACGCCGGAAGACTGCGAGGCAATGCTGAGAGCGGAAAAGGAAAGCGGAAAACGCCTGCTGATCGGGCAGAATCAGAGATTCGCACTGGCCCACCAGAAGGCAAAGGAACTGATTGACAGCGGGTTTATCGGCCGCGTTGTAACGTTCAGAACCGCATTCGGACATGGAGGACCGGAGACCTGGTCCATCAAGCCGGGGAAGGATACCTGGTTTTTTGACAAGCAGCGCGCGGCAATGGGTGCCATGGCCGATTTGGGCGTGCATAAAACAGACGCCATACGCTACATGCTCGGACAGGATGTGGCAAAGGTTACGGCAAAGCTTGCAACGCTTGACAAATGCGGAACGGACGGCGAGTTGATCGGAGTCGATGACAACGCTGTCTGCATTTATGAAATGACCGGCGGGGCCATCGGAACGATGACGGCCTCCTGGACGTATTACGGCGCGGAAGACAACTCCACGGTGTTCTACGGGACGAAGGGCATCATGAGAATCTACGACGATCCCGAGCACTCTATCGTCTGCATAATGGCGGACGGAAGCAAAGAGGTGTTTGACGTCGATGCCATACAGACGAACGACAATCAGACCAGTTCCGGCGTTATAGATGAGTTCATCTCCGCCATAAGCGAAGACAGACCGAGCCTTTTGGATGCGGATAAAGTCATAGGCTCGATGAAGGCCGTGTTTGCCGCCATCGAATCAAACAAAACCGGGAAGCCGGTCGAAGTAAAGTAAGGAGAATCAAAAATGTTCAATTTTGGATTACTGACAGCCATACTTGACGGATGGACCTTTGAAGAAGCCGTGGATGCAGCGGCAGAAATGGGCTTTGAGTGCCTGGAAGTTGCCTGCTGGCCGGCAGGAAAGGCAGAGCGCCGGTATGCCGGGGTGTCCCACATAGACGCCGAAAGAGTCCTGGCCGATGACGAATATGCCAAGAACGTAAGCGATTATGTTGCAGGCAAGGGAATGCACATTTCCTCTCTGGCGTTTTATCCGAATGTCCTGGATGCGAATGCCGAAAAGAGCGCGGCAGCCATTGAGCATCTGCAGGCACTGATAAAGGCTTCGGCAAAACTGGGCGTCGGCATGGTAACAACGTTTATCGGACGCGACCAGTACAAAACGGTGGATGAAAACATCGAACTGTTCAAAGAAGTCTGGCCCCCGATTATAAAGCTGGCGGAAGAAAACGACGTTAAAGTGGCAATAGAAAACTGCCCGATGCTTTTCGGAGCGGACCAGTGGCCGGGCGGACAGAATCTGATGTGCACGCCGGATTTGTACAAAAAGCTTTTTGACATTATTCCCTCAAAGAACTTCGGGCTGAATTTCGACCCGAGCCATTACGTATGGCAGGGACTCGATTATCTGCAGACCGTATATGAGTTTAAGGACAGAATATTCCATATCCATTTCAAGGACATAAAGCTCTATCCGGAAAAACTGAAGCAGTGCGGCGTTCTGGCTTACCCGCTTGAATACATGAGCCCGAAGATTCCGGGCCTCGGCGATGTAGACTGGGGTGCCTTTGTGTCGGCGCTGAATGATATCCGCTTTGACGGAGATGCCGTGATTGAGGTGGAAGACAAGGCGTTTGAAGGCTCCAGAGAGGATATATTGAAGTCCATACGTCTTTCAAAGCGCTATCTGGATAATTATATTATTTGAGGTGTGAAAATGAAGAAACGCATTATTGCCGTCAATTCCAACTGCTATCACGGGTATTCTATAGAGGAAGCCATAGAGGGAATCAAAAAGGCCGGCTTTAAATACATTGAACTGACAGCCACGAAGGGCTGGACGGAGCACGTATTTCCGGACCAGAGTTTTGCAAGACTTCTCGAAGTGAAAGACATGCTGGATAATGCCGGCCTGATTCCTTTCGCCATGAGCGGACACACCAACCTGATGGACAGCAACCGAATCGGTGATTTCGTCAACAATATCCGTCTGGCCCATTTCTTCGGTTGCGAATACATCGTGTCCTCAATCGGCGAAGCACATATCGAGGACAAGGCCGTGGCTTCCAACGAAGTGGTAGCCGAGCATATCAGGGGTTTTTTGCCGTATCTCGAAAAATACGACATGAAGCTCGTGATAGAGACGCACGGTGACCACGGAACCGGAAAAATCCTTGGCGAAATATGCGAGCTGGTAGGTTCCGACCGAGTCATGATAAACTACGATACCGCCAATGCCATCTTCTGGGGTTATATGGATAAAGACAAAATGCTTGAAGATTTCAAGGAATCCATTGACAGAACAGGCTATATGCACATCAAAGATAAGCTCGGTGACATTCACGAGTGGAACTTCCCAGCGCTTGGCAAGGGATACGTTCCTTTCAAGGAGATTTTCGACAGTATGGATGCTGCGGATAACATGAGCCCCTATTCCATCGAGATTGAGTTCACGGAAAAAGGACCGAAGGACCTCGAAGAAATCAACAGAGCGGTTCTTGACAGCGCAGAGTACCTTAAATCTCTTGGATTTGAACTGTGAGAGATTCTATGAGCAATGTAAGAATCGGCATAGTCGGTGCGGGCGGAATGGCAAAGGTTCACCGCGCCAACATAGAGGTCATTGACGGAGCGGAAACCGTTGCCGTAGTAGGAACATCGGAGCGCACGAAGCAGACGGCCGCCGACTGGGGTGTGCCGTGCTTCGATACAATAAAAGAAATGGTGGAAGCTGTGGACGTGGATATCGTAGATATCTGTACGCCAACCAGTTCACACCACGACCTTGTCATGCAGAGCCTGACATGCGGGAAAGATACCATCGTTGAAAAACCGATTGCCCTTTCCTATTCCGATGCCAGGGAAATGCTGGATACAGCAAAAGAAAAAGGGCTGCACTTATATGTAGCCCAGGTTCTGCAGTTTACAAAGGAAGTGCAGACGCTGCATAAAATCGTAGAAAGCGGCGAGCTGGGGAAACCGCTGGATGCTGTTTTCGAACGCCTGTCTGCCTGCCCGAAATGGGCCGCTGACGGATGGCTTTTTGACAAAGAGAAGTCCGGGCTGCTGTATTATGATCTGCACATACATGACCTGGATGTCATCATTTCCGTTTTCGGAAGCCCGAATGCCTATTCCTATACCAGCTGCAGAGGCGAAGATAAAAACTACCCGGAACAGATCCGAATCGATTATGACTACGGAAAGCTTCACGTAATCGGCGAGGCAGCCTGGTTTAACGCGGACATTCCCTGGACGGCACGCTGGAGAGTGTATTTTGAAAACGGCATGCTGATAAACGATGAGCACGGCCTCATCTCCTATCAGTTCGGCAGGGAACCGATTGTATATGACATCAGCGATGAAGTTACGATATCCACGGGAATCAATGTTCCCCCCACGGGATGGTATTACAACGAGCTGAAGCATTTTGTGGAATGCTGGCGCGAAGGAATCGACAGCCCGTATGTTCCGGCAGAGCAACTGCTGACGGTTATGAAACTGCTTGAGGAGATGGCGGGAGAATGAATACAGAAAAAGTAAAAAAATACCTGAATCGCATCGGCCTCGAAATGCCGGAAGAAATCAGACCGACAGCAGAGCTGCTGAAAAGCCTGCACTATGCGCACTGCACAACCGTTCCGTATGAGAATCTGGATATAATACGGCATATCCCGCTCTCGCTGGACACGGACGACCTTTTTGAGAAAGTGGTTGAGAACGGCAAGGGCGGCTACTGCTTTGAACTGAACGGACTTTTCGGCTGGCTGCTGAGAGAACTGGGCTATCAGGTAGAGGAAAAGGCGTCACGCTATCTCCGCGGAGAAAAAGAAATCCCCATGCGCAGGCACAGGGTTTTGAAGGTAACGGCTGATGACGGAAGCGTTTGGTGCTGTGATGTCGGAATCGGCGAGGTATGCCCGAGGTATCCGGTAAAGATGGAAGAAGGCCTGGAACAGCCCCAGTTTGATGAGTGCTACCGTTTTGAAAAAGACGAATTCCTCGGCTGGGTTCTCCGAGACAGATATAAAGGCGAGTGGCGCGATTTTTATTCCTTTACCGAAGAACCGCAACTGACGCAGGACTTTATCGCTCTCTCATTCTACTGCGAAAAGCACCCGGACTCTCCTTTCATTCACGAGGAGATGTTCTCCCTGAAAACCGGGACCGGGCGCATAACGCTTGACGGGCATACATTTAAAGAATTCAACAACGGAGAGGTAAAAGTTAAAGAATGCTCGGATGCTGAAATGCCGTGGGCGTATCAGCAGTTCGGCCTCAGTTACTGATTTCCCATCCGGGAAGGGGAAGGCGCTGGATTGCGCCGAAAATCTTGCTTTTGATATCCGGATAATCGCTGCTCAGTTCGCTGAGCAGCTTTTTTATTTCGTAGCGTTTGCTCGTCTTGTCCATGGGGCAGGGATTCTCGACAACCGGGAGACCGAACTCCTCGGCCAGGTTGGCAATTTTCTGCTCCCCGGCATAGATCATAGGCCGAATCTGCGTTACCCCGGAGCGGTCCAGATACGTGACGGGGCGGAAACAGGACAGGCGCCCCTCGAATACAAGGCTCATCATAAACGTTTCAACGGCATCGTCGAAATGATGCCCGAGGGCAAGCTTGCGGATGCCGCGCTGCGTTATGGCGTCATTGATGGCACCGCGGCGCATTTTGGAGCAGAGAGAGCAGGGATTGTCCTCATTGCGTACATCGAAGACGACCTCCTTGATGTCGGTTTTCAGACAGGTGTACGGGATGTCTCTTTCGGCGCACCAGGCGGAAACCGGAGAGAAATCCATGCCTTCAAAACCGAGCTCAATAGTGATGGCCTCCAGCTCGAAATGCTTCGGATAATAGCCCTGCAGGTACTTCAAGGCGGCAAGAAGCATCAGGCTGTCCTTCCCGCCGGATATGCCGACGGCAATCCTGTCACCCTCATTTATCATGTTATAATCTTCAACCGCTTTCCGTACGGTTCCGGTAAAATCGTTCAGTTTGTCCATTTTTAATTTCCGTTTTAAGAAAAATAGAGTATTTAAGAGGAATGCAGAGAATTTGGGAGTTTAATATATAAAAAATTAAATTGGTGTTGACTCTCGCTTCCCAATGTGTTATTTTACTTGAGCGCTAAATAATTGTCAATTTATATGGAGGCACGAAATGTCCACAACATTGCTCACCAAGGAGACCGTTGAGAGAAAATGGTACGTCCTTGACGCTGCAGGAAAGCCCCTTGGCAAGACTGCAGAAATCGCAGCGAATCTTCTTCGCGGCAAACTCAAAGTAGATTACACACCGAATGTTGACTGCGGTGACTACGTTATCATCATTAACGCAAAAGACGCTGTCCTCACCGGCAAGAAGCTCGAGCAGAAGTACTATCGTACTCATTCCGGTTATCCCGGCGGACTGCACGAAGTTCAGTATAAGACTTTAATGAAGACCCGTCCCGAACTGGCTATGCGCCTTGCTGTTCGCGGAATGCTTCAGAAGAACACCATCACACAGTGGCAGCATAAGCGCCTGAGAGTTTTCGCAGGTGCCGAGCCCCACCATGCAGCACAGAAGCCCGAAGTCTGGGATCGCTGAGGAGGAATAGAACATGGCAACTTATAAGACAAAGAAGCCCTATATGTATGGCACCGGCCGCAGAAAATCTTCTGTCGCCCGCGTTCACCT
>JAZUEY010000022.1:0-39429 GCA_045640405.1 Candidatus Limivicinus sp. | reverse complement strand
TACTATCTTAACAGGAATGACCTGCTCAACATTGTACAGTGTTTTATCAACAGACCACTTTTCTGTAGTCGTGTCTTCGGTAGCATTGGCTAAATTGACAGAAAGATACTGTTTGCCGTCAATCTCCTTGACGTCGCCGCCGCTCTGGGCCGTATCCAACCTGTATACAGAGGCGACATCTTCTTCAGCAACATAATACTGAATCTTGCCGCTGGCATTATATACCGGCAGCTTGGTCCAGGACGCCGCTGTGTCAATTCCGGCATCCTGGGAAGTCCCAGGCAGCGGAGTCATAGAATTCGCAACACTGTCATATGTATACAGATTTACTTTCGCAGTTTTATCGGATACCTGAGACAGTGTTCCGTTCGGCTGGACATCATAGTACTGTTTATATACATTGACATCAACGAAGAGCCGGTTGTACATATCAACATTCTTAGGCTCTCTGACCGGCAGGACAACCCCGTTCTCCTCATAAGTCAATGTAAACTCTTCCGAATATACGGTTACGGATTTATCCGAATCCTTTACGGAATAAGACCCACGCAAATTAGTAACGCTGGGCGCTCCTGCGCTGTCTTCTCCCTCGGTAACCGTGCTGTAGTAATTTGCATCTGCGGGAATCGTTTCTTTGAATCTGAAAATAACCGGCTGTTCGTCTTTAATTGCCAGAACCTGGGCACTGATCTGGCCGTGATTTCCGACAACACTTGTCGGAATTGCGGTTCCGACGTAATCTTCAGAAACATCTTTCCAACCAGTACCATCGAATTCCTGCAACACGAAATTTCCAAAGCCTTCGGGTGCCGTTGCAGTAATTGGTTCTTCGGCAACGCCAAGATACTTGGTCAGCTCGACCGTAGCCTTTGAACGCTTGTTAATAATTACATTGCCTTCATCAATTTCTTCACCGTTGTATTTAATGACAACACTGTTCTTGCTAACAGAAACCGTCCATGTATTACCGTCGATATTTGAGAATCCAGTGGGCGTCTCTTCGGTCAGTACATACTCGCCGTACGGTACTCCATCAAATGTAGCAATACCGCCACCGGCTGTCACACTTTCCTGCTTGAAAGTATCCGTTGTATTATTTGATGTCAAAGTAAACTTGACATCGTTCATATTCAAACCGGTGTTATCTATTTTATGAATGCTGAAGGTTTCTTTGCATTCCTCGTTTGTGAACCTTGCTGTCCACTTTTCACCGGCAGGAGGTGCAATGACTCCCGTCTCCGTAACATCGGCAAAGTGGTTTTCGTCCGGACCCGCCTCAATGCTGACCAGTTCCATAGCTTTACTCTGGTCCGCATTAAGAGCTTCGCTTATAACGTAATTCTGTCCGCCGACGAGATAATATGTAACGCCGGTTGCAACGGTTGCTTCGTTAACATTGGTTGCATTTTCCAAAGGTTTATAATCTGCACCGTAGAGTGAAAATGCAGCATTGTCCGACCTTTTAATCTTGAAAGTAATTGTGCCATAGTCGTTTTCGGGATCGTAAGTTCTGTGCGCACCTTGATAGTCGTCGATGAGCTTCTCTACCCGAACCGTTGCAGGCTCCGCCAGCGGCAGGTCTATTTCGCCTGTCGCATCATCCTGTGCAGAAACAGTTGTTCCACCGTAAAGCAGCCCGCCGAGCTTGGCTAAGTTGTCAAGCTTTGCATGATTCCGGTTCTGATAGAACTGGGCTATCATGCCATTGCTGAGCTGGTATGTCGCTTTTACGATATACTCTGTGTAATAATCGGCCGGTGCAGTAATGTCCGCGCCGTTTTCATATCCGGTCTTGACATTTATTGTATTCAGGGCAAGGTCATAGCCTTTAACACCGGTTACGCCGTTAACGACCAACTGAATATCTACATCTGTATTGCCCGTGCTGAATGTGTAAGGGCTGCCCGTTCCACCAACCTTTTGAATGGTAGCCGATTCAAGCGTGATAGCACTTGTCGTTCCGTCGTTCTTGTCTGTGAACAGCGAACTGAGCACATCTTCGATGGTAAGGTTATTGACCTTATCACGGCCGGCATTTTTATAATCGCCGGATTCACGAAGAAGGACAGTTTTACCGTCTTTGGTTCCGAGCAAGCCTACGCAGATTTTATAGCTGATTGTAAGTTTGTTACCCTGAACTTCAATTAACGGTTTGTTTTTATCGTCTACTGCTACGCCCTTCTCAATACCCCAATTGTCATTGGAATAGGTTGTAATGGGTTGAGATGAGTCTGACGCGGACTGGGTGTATTTCTTTACTTCTTTATAATCTTTGTAATAACTGTCTTTTTTGGCAATCTTATTCAGAACAGTGAACTCTGTCTCCATACTGAGCTGAATTTCACCAAAAGGATTCTGGGGATTATTTTTAACAGAATTTTTCTGTCCGTTGTCTCTGAGGTATGCATTAAATTCAAAAGAATTAGGAGATGCGGCACCGTTGATAATCGGGTCGGAAACATAGGTTCTACCGCCGTCCGTGCTCTTGAAGTTCATCGGATTCTTGGTGAACGTTAAATCCATCCCTTCCGGAACCGTGATAGTAGCAACCGATACATACTCGTCAAAGAACGTCAGCTGCTTATCATAATCAGGACCCTGAATCGTCGGAATATCTCTGACACCGACAATTCCGGAATAGGTTACGGTTTCTCCTGCCTTGTGCTTGCCATCGGTTCTGTTCTTTTCGTTCAGGGAAACATATATCTGTTTATTATCGGGATCTTCAAACAGTTTATCGGCTTCTTCGATAAGAACATCATTGAAAGTATCTTTGCAGATGACGACAAGCTTATTGTTCTCGCCGCCCTGAATGAGTGTAGTATCTTCCACTACCGGGCTTCCGTTGAATTCATAGGAAACTGCCGCACGTCTCTTAGGCAGTTCCAAATCATCTTTTATGTCGCCAATAAGCTTTTGCCCGACAACGTCTATCTTGCCTTCGGTAAGTTTGACTTTGGTTCCTTCAAGGTCAACTACTTCCCAGTACTCAACGTCAAGCGAGCGCACTGCATCATAGACGACTTCGATATAATCGCCGTTTTTAACTGCCTTTGTCTCACCCTGGTTAAACGGAGTCTCTTCAGACGTCACAGCGTCTTTAAGGAAGCAACCAACAACGTCATAACCCTGAATGGTATCTTTAGGAATATCGCTGTAAGCTACGTTTACAGACTCCTTCGAGTAATCGAATGATACGTTGTAATACGTACTATCAAACTCTTGAAGTGAACCATCAGCTTTTTTGTAATAATTCTTTATATTGTAGTAATGGAAAAGCTTTCTGCAGATGACAGTATAAACATCCCCGTCACTTACATCACCCTGAACGGAATCATTTACCTCAATCGTTTGATTGCGCTCTTTGATGTAGTATGTGCTTGCATCGCTTGCATAACCTTCGGGGGCTTCCAGTCTTTCGACATAATTCTTCAATGCCTGAACCGTCATTCCCTTAACATCGATTGCATACGGAGTGCTGGAAAGCTCATTCCCGGCATCATCGACGAACTTAATCGTGACAAATCCCTGAGTCGTCGACTTTTTCTCGCAAAATGCATAAAGCGTCCGACAATCTACTTCAGCATTTTCGGGTAAATAGTTTTGATCGTTTATGTCCCTTTTATATCCAAGGATTTTGTAGTCTGGGTTATTTGATTCAGCTTCAGGCGAGATAGCATCTTTAATTTTATATTTACCATTACCATCATCTGCTACATATATAGGAAGAACAGATCCGAACTCGCTTTTCTTTTCAGAATCATAGTAATGAACATCAACCTGAATGCTATTGGCTGCACTCAACATCAAACCATATTCGGTAAAGCTCTCGGCATCAAAAACCACTTCACCTTTGGCATTGGATCTGGAGGTACCGACTTTTTCTGCTTTCTTGTTATCGCCAATGTGGATTACTTCAAAGTCCTCATCCTTTGCGACTTTCGGGCTTGCTATAGAAACAGAAACTGTCTGCGGAATTTCATATGCATTGCCGAGCACGACAATAGTAATATCATAGACAACCGCAAAGGTTCCGCTACCTACACCAAGGTTATCGACGGCAGCCTTCGAGGCATACTTTGCAGATACGTCCACGACGCTGAGTTCGGCGATGTCGGGCAGGAGGCCTTCGACGGTTACAACGGAACCGTCGTCCATCTTCTTCTCCAACTTGCGCTCGGACGTGCTCTCGAGAGCGAGTGCCAGGACTTCATCGGCCTGTGCCGCATCGAGAGCGTTGAAAGCCGCAAGGCGGTCCGCCTCGCTCAGGCCAACGAGGTTGGCATAAGCTTCGTCTGCTACAAACGGTATATTATAAATAGGTAGGATTCCGTAGCCGAGAATGTTTTCATCGGTCGTTTTGCATTCCAGTTCGGAAACGAAATTGTTGACGTTTCCGACGATTACATTGAGGGTGGTGCCTCTGACATCCGATACAATACCCGTGTGGTCGGCAGCATGATCACCGTCCATGTCGAAGAAGACGAGGTCTCCGGCCTTGGGTGAATATGCTTCGACAGAGCCGAGCATTCCGGCTTCGGAAAGATCGGCCATGTAGGACTGGCTGTCATATTCTACGGGGAACTCGGGCGGCACATTGGATGCCTCGACGCAGAAAGCTGCGAACATGGCACTCCAGTCACCGTACGGGTAACCGTAGTTGTTGCCGTAAAGCGTGTAGCCCTTGTGCTCGCCGTTTTTGTCCACGGCAAAGTTGGCACTGCTCTCGCAGTACCCTATCTGGCTTCTGGCCACGGCGACCATATTGGCGACCCAGTCATCGGAAGAGGCTGCCTCGTAGGCAGCAATCTCAAACTGTTCCGCAACGTCGATATCGGCATTGATGTCGCTGTCTTCGTAGACATAGAGAGCGGAGCCGTCAACATTCTGCTCTTCCAGCAGATACTTCGGCTCTTCCTTCTCTTCGCCTTCGACTTCGGCATCTTCGCCTTCGACCGCTTTGTCGACGTCTTCACCTTCGGCGGCTTCAACGGCTTCGGCGTCTTCGCCTTCGGGGATTTCCGTCAGCACCGGTTCACCGGATTCGTCGAACGTCAGACCGACGACTGCCTCCTCTTTGACGTTTTCGAGTTCGGCGCCTTCCTGGGCAGACTCGGCTGCCTCGAAAGTGGGAAGGGCGCAGGAGCAGAGGCTCATTGTCATAATGATGGCAAGGAGCATGCAAATGATTCTTCTCGTCTTTGTAGTCTTCATAGAATACACCTACCTTGGAAAAACTCTTCTATAAATGGGTATAGTGAGACAATTATAATTGTCTCATTATATTTATAGTCATAATAAAACTTTGCTTTGCAAATTACAAGTACTTTTTTGAATTTAAAGCATAAAAGTTTTCTAATGTTCCTTATGTGAACCTATTTCACACATTCGGAGGGAAATACGCAAGTTAAGAGCTTTCGTTACCATAAAAAAACGACCGCAACATGCAAGCATGCGAGCCGCTTTCTGCCGGTACTTCGACCAACAAAAAACGACCGCAACTTACTCCTCAAAAGAGGATTTGTTGCAGCCGGTCAATCATGGGATTACTCCATTAGACACCTTGGCTTTGCGCCACCGGGTTTCCCCGGGTTTGCCCTTAAATTTTCTATGATTATTATATACATTTTTGAAGAGAATACAACACTTTTTTCGAAAATTTTAAAGTTTCGATAAAAAAGAGACTTGAAAACTCAAGTCTCTTTTTTCTGGTCCGAGTGAGAAGGTTCGAACTTCCGGCCTCTTGAACCCCATTCAAGCACGCTACCAACTGCGCTACACCCGGATACTTATTTTATTGCCCGATTAATATAGCACAACAGAAATGGATTTGCAAGCTAAAGTTGATATTTCGTTCTCTTTGCTATATACTTACAAAGCTGACATCAAAAAAGAGAGCCGCAAAACTGCAACTCTCTTTTTGGTGGAGATAAGCGGGATCGAACCGCTGACCTCTTGAATGCCATTCAAGCGCTCTCCCAGCTGAGCTATACCCCCGTGAGCTCGATTATAATAACAAAAAATAAGTTGTGTGTCAATGAGAAAAAGAATTTTTGAGATAATTGAAATTGCAAAGCCGGATGACGTCCGCTCCAGAGTGTACGATATCTTCATGATTATCGTGATTCTGCTGAGCATCATTCCTCTCGCCTTCAAGCAGGACAACGGCTTTTTTGTGTTCATCGATTACTTTGCGGGCGCCGTTTTCATCTTCGACTATATTCTGCGCTATCTGACGGCCGACTACCGTCTCGGTAAAGGGGCGCTGTCCTTCTTTATCTATCCGTTTACACCGATGGCCATCATCGACCTGCTCTGCATTCTCCCCTCGTTCACGCGCCTGGGCCCGGCCTTCCGCGTGCTCAAGGTGTTCCGCCTGTTCGTGGCCTTCCGAGCCTTCAAGATGTTCCGCTATTCCCGGTCCTTCCGCATCATCATCAATGTGGTAAAGAGGCAGAAGCACGCGCTCGCGGCGGTGTTCTCCCTGGCCATTGCCTATATCTTTATTGCCGCACTCGTGATATTCAACGTGGAGCCCGACATATTCGATGATTTCCTGGAGGCGCTGTACTGGGCCACCATCAGTCTCGCCACCATCGGATACGGCGACATCGTCCCGGTTACCGACGTGGGCCGCTTCGTCACGATTGTTTCCACGCTCGTGGGCATGGCCATCATCGCCCTTCCCTCCGGCATCATTACCGCCGGCTACATCCGGGAGATTGACGAAAATCATGACCCCGACCACATCTTAGACGAACTCGGAGATTACTTGAACGTATGATACAGGATAACGAAATTAAAAACGAAATCATCGAAGGCCGCAACGCCGGTATCGAGGCACTGCGTGCCGGACGCACGATAGACAAGATTCTCATCAACCGCAGCGACGAGGCCGACAAGGCGCTGGGGCACATTGCCTCCAAGGCCCGCGAAAAAGGCATCGTCGTGGTGGAGGCGGACAGACGCAAGCTTGACTTCATGAGTGTGACCAAGGCGCACCAGGGCGTCATCGCCGTCTGCGCCGTCAAGGAATACTGCAGCATCGATGACATTCTCGCTCTGGCCGCCGACCGCGGAGAGGACCCCTTTGTCATCGTCTGCGACGAGATTTCCGACCCGCACAATCTGGGCGCCATTATCCGGAGCGCCGAATGCGCCGGCGCGCACGGGCTCATCATTCCCAAGCGCCGCAGTGCCGGGCTGACCGCCATTGTCGACAAGGCCTCGGCCGGGGCGGCCGAACACGCCCTCATTGCGAGGGTGGCCAACATTTCCTCCGCCCTGCAGGAGCTCAAAAACAAGGGGCTCTGGATATACGGCACGGCGGCCGACGGGGCGAACGACCTCTGGCATACCGATTTTTCGGGATCGCTGGCCGTTGTCATCGGTTCCGAGGGCGAGGGCATGTCCCGCCTCGTGAAGGATAATTGCGACTTTATCGTCTCCCTGCCGATGAAGGGCGAAATCAGCTCGCTGAACGCCTCCTGTGCGGCAGCGGTCACTATGTATGAGGTTCTCAGGCAAAGAACGAATGGACGAATTTGAAAAAATATACAACGACATATTCGGCGGCGACAGCCGGGTAACGGAGTCTCCCGAACCGGACTATGACGGCATCCCGGAAGATGCCGGGTATTATGCGGATGCTTTCCGCGAGGAGAGCTACGAGGGCCCGGATTACTTCCACCAGGCCGGCAATTTTGCCGAGCCCCTCAGTTATGAAGAGCCCGCCTATCCCGAGGAACCTGCATATCCGGAGGAAGCTGTCTATTCTGAGGAACCCGCGTACCCCGAGGTTCCTGCATACCCCGAAGAGGAGCCGGTTCCCGAGCCGACCGAGCCGGAGGGCCCGGCCATCGTCGAAGACGACAACTACCGCTTTGAGCCCGAAGACTTTTTTGACGGCGATTACGAGAACTACGATGACCTGGACGACGAGCTGGACGATGCCGGCGTAAAGTCCTTCGGTTCGTATCTCTCTTCCCGGATAGCGGGGCTGTTCCTGAAAATACGCGGCGTGCCTTCCGATGTTCCTTCGCAGACCGTTGAGGAGGATGCCGAGGAGCTGGGAAAGGAAGTACCCCTGCTGTATGCCTCGAAGTACTACGGCTCGCAGATCTATTCGCTGCGGCTGCGCTTCCGGCTCAGTCTCGTCTTCTTTGCCATTCTCGCCTACATCTCGCTGGGCGGCCCCGTTCCGGGGCAGCTGAACAATCTGCGCGTGGCCGTCGTCAGCTGCCTGGCTCTGCAGCTGACCGTTATCATGCTGTGTCTGGACGTATTCACGAACGGCCTGCTGAACACTTTCCGCGGCCGCTTCGGCGCCGACTCGCTGGCCGCGATTTTCAATCTGCTTACAATGGCGGACGCTCTGATGGTACTGACCGAAAACTGCGCCTACCACATGCCGCTCTGCGCTCTTTCGGCGTTCTCGCTGATTGGGGTGCTGTTCTCTTCGGTGCTGGCATCCAGGGCGATGCGAAAAGCCCTGCGTGTTCCCGCCATCAGCAAGACGCTCTACGCCGTGACCAGCGAAGAAGAAGTGACGGGAAAGGACGTCACCCTTCTGAAGTCGGACAAGAGCATTGATGGTTTCGTCCGTCGGATTGAAGAGGAGCCCTATGACGAAGCGACCTTCCGGAAGCTGGCCCCGGTTTTTGCCGTGCTTGCGGCCGTGCTTGCTTTCGGCATAGCCTTCCTCAGCAAGTCCTACAGCGAAGTGCTGTACGTCGTTACCGTGCTGCTGGCTCCCGCCGCACCCTTTGCCGCACTCCTCTGCTATGCCCTGCCCTACTACATCGGGACGCACAGGATATTCTCCAGCGGCGCCGCGATTGCCGGCTGGTCCGGCCTTGTCGACATAGGGAACAGCCGCAACCTGATTGTGACCGACCGCGATCTGTTTCCGCCCGACTGCGTGGAAATCACCAATGTGCGCATTTTTGCGGACTGCGACTCCAACCGCATCATAGCCTATGCCGGGCTTCTGGTTGCCGAAAGCAAGTGCGGTCTGGCTCCCGCTTTTATGAAGTTGATGGAAGAGAACGGCTGCGAGAGCTTCCACGTGGACAATTTCGAGCCTCTCGCCGGAGGCGGCTTCAAGGGCATGATTGAAGGCCATAACATTCTGTGCGGCAGCAGCGACCTGATGCGCCTGATGAACGTGAAGATTCCCGCCAAGCTGATTGAAAGAACCTCGGTTCTGCTCGCAATGGACGGGGTGCTCTACGGCATCTTCAACATCCGCTACAAGCCGGATGCCAAGGTGCGCCGGGCCCTGGTGGCTCTGATGCGCTCCAACCGCCATCCGATTTTTGCCATCCGTGACTTCAACGTCACGCCCGACATGATTCACGACTGTTTCGACGTGGCCACCGACGGTTACGATTTTCCGCCCTATGCGGAGCGCTACCCGCTCTCCGAGGCGAAGCCCTCCCGCGAATCCCAAATTGCCGGCGTCGTCTGCCGGGAAGGCCTCGGCCCGCTGACCGTGCTTGCCGATACGGGCAGGAGCCTGTACGTCACGGTCCGGATGTGCACGGTGCTCACCGTCATCTGCGTGTTTGCCGGCATTCTGATGGCCGCCGTCAAACTGCTGCTCACAAAAGCCATCCCGCTCTGGATGCTGTTTGTTTGGATGGCGGGAACCGCCGTTCCGATTCTGATTCTGGGCCTGATGGGAACCAGTTACGATTGATACAAAAAAAGAATCGCAGATTTTTCTGCGATTCTTTTTTATTCCGTTATGACCGGAATGATGTTTGCCTCATAGCTCAGGGCCCCTTCGGCATTGCGGACGGAACCGGAAACGGTAATAACGTCCGTCATCTCCTCCGGCGGCGGAGTGAACTCCGGCTCGACATACCAGATGTAATCTTCCGGATTTAAAAACGTGGTCTTGTTTACATCGGACCTTCTCTGCACGCTGTTGGTTATGACGGCATCAAAGGCCTTCAGCGGGAAGTTGAGAACATAACCTCCGGCGCAGTCCCCTTCTTCCAGTTCGATAACGAGCATAGGGACTTCCTCGGAGAAGTACTTGCTGTAGAGAGTGATGGCTTCCTCCGACACCGTGCCGGAAAGCGCCATCGAGCGGCCGTCATAGTCCTCCCAGACGCCGCTGCAGTTTGAGAACCAAAAGCGGCCTTCATACGCCGTACCCTGCGGGGCTTCCGGAAGCTCCTGCGGCTGAAGCGTACAATTGTAATAAAGCACCAGGCCGGACTCCCCGAGCACGAGCTCGGCGGAATCGCCGCTGCGCGTTCCGGTTGCCGTCATGTCGTTAATTCGGACCGAAAACGGAGCCTCCGACCAGGTAACCCGGCAGCTGTTCCCGTTGAGGGAGAAAAGGCCCGAACCGTCCTCGGCCAGCGTGAGGGACGACGTGACGCCCTCTACCGGCTCTCCGTCGAGAGCGGCCGACTGCAGCGCATACGTGACGGATGGAACCTCTCCGCAGGCGCACAGGAACAGACACGACAGTATTAAAATGAATAGGACTGTTCTTTTCATAAAATAAAAAAACGCGCCCGACTGGATTCGAACCAGCTGCCTTCAGAGTCGGAGTCTGACGCTCTATCCGATTGAGCTACGGGCGCAAAGTATAGATAATTATAGTAAATTAGCATTTGCTTTTCAAGCGGTTTTTGGTATAATCCCGATGATGAAACGATTTATTTGCGTATTGTTGATATTGTGCATGATTCTGCCCCTGTGCGGGTGCGGAGAAAGCCGCTGCGAAACCAGGCAGGTCTTCGCGATGGACACTGTGATGGAGCTCAAGGCATACGGGAAAAAGGGCGAAAAAGGGCTCGAAAACGCCGTTGCCATCATTCAGGCTCTGGATGCCGCCGTCGACCCGGACGTCGACACGAGCATCACCTATCAGATCAATCACGCCAACGGCGGCGCCGTCACCGTTTCCGGGCAGGTAGCCGAAATGCTGATGACTGCCAAGGAAATATACGAGCAGACGGGCGGGGCCTACGATCTCACGCTCTACCCGCTCATACAGCGCTGGGGCTTCACGAACGGGCAGTACACCGTTCCTTCGGACAACGAGATTCTCAACGACCTGGCCAAATGCTGCATGGGCGATCTCACCATCTCCAAATTCCCGACATCCGGCACCTACACCGTATCGCTGCCGCTTTTCGGCTCTCTCAGCTTTGCCTCCTGTGCCAAAGGCTGTGCTTCGAAATATGCCATAGAGGCCATGAAAAACGTAGGCGTCAAGAGCGCCGTCATTTCCCTCGGCGGCAATGTGCAAACGCTCGGCAAGAAGCCGGACGGTACCAACTGGACCATCGGCATCCAGGACCCCTATAACGCCAACGCCTACATTGCCACGCTCTCCGTCGGCGAGACGGCGGTTGTCACGAGCGGCACCTACCAGCGCAACTTTGTGGCGCCGAACGGAAAGACCTACCACCACCTGTTCAATCCGACCACGGGCTATCCGGTAACGAACGGGCTGGTCTCCGTTACGATTGTCTGCGAAGACGGCACGCGGGCCGACTGCCTCTCCACCGCCATGTTTGTGCTGGGCAAAACCAAGGCGCTTGACTACTGGCGCCAATACGGCGGATTTGACATGATTATCATCGATGAAGAGCACAGAATCACCTGCACCAGCGGGCTTCTGGAGGCGCTCTCCCTGAAGAACGGCAACTACACGCTGTCATACGTTGAATGATGAATCTCGGCGATAACATAAGAACCATAAAGGGCATAGGCGAAAAGAAGGCGCTGCTGTTTGAAAAGCTCGGCGTCTTCAACGTTTATGACCTTATTTCTTTTTTCCCGAGAAGATACGAAGACCGGAGCACCTATAAGCCGATTGCCCTCACCGAAGACGGAGAGAACGCCTGCATCAGTGCCGTCATAGCCACCGATCCGCAGCTCAGCCGCATCCGGCGCGGGCTGGAACTGGTGCGGTTCCGCATCGCCGACGGCAGCGGCATTGCGGACGTCACCTATTTCAACCAGAGCTGGCTGAAAAACAGCCTGCGAAAAGGCGACGAATATGTGTTCTACGGCCGGGTCGAAGTGAAGGGCAGCCGGAGAAGTCTCGTAAACCCCGTGTTCGAAAAAGAAGGGGCCGGCACCGGCATCACCGGCAGAATCATGCCGATATACGCCCTGACGGCCGGGCTGAACCAGAAGAGCGTCTATACCGCGGTCCGCCAGGCGCTGGACAGCTGCCTGGACGACATTCCCGAGCTTCTGCCCGAAGACACCGTCCGGCGGAACCGGCTTCCGGATGCACGCAGCTCCTATGCCGCCATTCATTTTCCCGAAAACATGGAGGCGCTGGAAAATGCCAGACGCCGCCTGATATTCGAAGAGCTGTTTGTTCTCTCCTGCGCTCTGGGACGCTTCAAAAAGGAAAACGGCAAAAGTACCGGGCAGAAACTGCACGTGCCGGACATGAGTCCCTTTTTCGCCGCGCTTCCTTTCCGCCCCACGAATGCCCAGCACAGAGCTATTGCCGAAGCCACCGGAGACATGACCTCGGGCTGCGCAATGAACCGGCTGCTGCAGGGAGACGTCGGCAGCGGCAAGACGCTCGTAGCCGCGGCGCTTGCCTATCTCGTCTGCCAAAACGGATGCATGACGGCTTTCATGGCGCCGACGGAAATCCTGGCCGACCAGCATTACAAGACTCTCTCCGGCATGCTCGGCTCGCTCGGCGTCCGCATCGCCAAGCTGACGGGCTCCAGCAAAAATAAAAACGAAATCAAACGGCAGCTCGCCGCCGGCGAGATCGATCTCATCGTCGGAACGCACGCCCTCTTTTCCGACGACATGGAATACCGCAAACTGGCTCTCGTCATCACGGACGAACAGCACCGATTCGGGGTTGCCCAGCGAACGGCTCTGGCCGGAAAGGGTAAACGGCCGCACGTTCTCGTCATGTCCGCAACGCCGATTCCCCGCACCCTGGCCCTGATAATATACGGAGACCTGGACGTCTCTGTTCTGGACGAACTGCCTCCCGGCAGGCAGAAGGTCGACACCTTTGCGGTGGATTCCTCCTACCGGCAGAGGCTGAACGCCTTCATCCGGAAGCAGTGTTCGGAAGGGTACAAGGTCTTCGTTGTCTGCCCGGCCGTTGAGGAGAACCTGGAAAGCAATCTCCATCTGATGTCGGCCGAAGAACACGCCAAGGAACTGCAGGCCATTCTGCCGGAGCTGAAGGTAGCCTGCGTGCACGGCCGGATGAAGGCCGCCGAAAAGGACGCCGTCATGAGCGGTTTTGCCTACGGCGATACGGATGTTCTGGTTTCGACCACCGTTATCGAAGTGGGCGTCGACGTGCCGGAAGCCACGCTGATGATTATTGAAAACGCCGAGCGCTTCGGTCTGTCGCAGCTGCATCAGCTGCGGGGCCGCGTCGGGCGCGGCAGCGCAAAGAGCTACTGCGTGCTCCTTTCCGACAACGAAAGCGAGGACGTGAAGGCCCGGCTCAAAATCATGTGCGACACCAACGACGGCTTTAAAATATCCGAAGAGGATCTGCGTCTCCGGGGCCCGGGCGACTTTTTCGGGAACCGGCAGCACGGTCTGCCCGAAATGCATGTTGCCAATCTCGGCGCCGATACCAACGTGATGAAAAAGGCGCAGGAGGAAGCCGAGGCGCTTCTTTCCCGCGATCCGGGTTTGGATACCGTTCCGGCTCTGAAAGAGCGCATAGAGCTCCTGTACAGGCAAAAAACGCTGCTGTAACACGGCAGCGTTTTATTATGGTTGCATATGGCGCTATGTGTGTTATAATAGCAGTATCTTCAGGGCGGGGTGCAATTCCCCACCGGCGGTACAGTCCGCAAGCCTCTTGGCACGAACCGGTGCAATTCCGGTACCGACAGTAAAGTCTGGATGGGAGAAGAAGCATTGGCATCCGTTTTTTCCGCCCTGAGAATTCTCAGGGTTTTTCTATTGGAGTATAAAATTATGAACAACAAAAATTTCAGGAAGCTTACAACGATGGCTATTCTTGCCGCCGTCTCGGTGGTGCTGGTGGCGCTGATTCACTTCCCTATTTTCCCGGCCGTCGCCTTTCTCGAATACGACCCGGCTGACATCGCCATTCTGATCTGCGGCTTTGCCTTTGGTCCTCTGGCCGGCATCTGCGTGACGCTGGTGGCCTCCCTGATACAGGGGCTGACCGTCAGTGCCTCCAGCGGCATATACGGCATACTCATGCACGTGGTTGCAACCTCCGCGCTGGTGCTGGTCTCCTCCTTTATATACCGAAAGAACAAGACGAAAAAGAATGCCGTCCTGGCGATTGCCTGCGGCGTGCTGGCCATGACGCTTGTCATGATTCCGGCCAATCTTTTCATTACGCCGTATTTCATGGGCTGTGAGCGGGCTATGGTGGTGGATCTGCTCCCCTTCATCGTTCTTTTCAACTTCATAAAAGCCGGCGTGAACGGCATCATCACCTTCTTCATCTACAAGAAGATTTCCAGGCTGATTCACAAGTTCGATGATTAAGGAAACGACCTGCTGCTTTTCCGGGCACAGGCCGATGAAGCTGCCCTGGGGCATGCGCGAGAGCGACGAGAGATGCCTGCGGATGCAGCAGTGGATGCGGGAACAGATTCTGCATTTCTATGACCTGGGGTATCGGGACTTTCTCTGCGGCATGGCCATCGGCTGCGACACCTTCTTTGCCCGCGCCGTGCTCGAACTCAAAAGCGAGCTGCCGGGCATCCGCCTGCACGCGGCGGTTCCCTGTGCCGACCAGCCGAACGGCTGGAACCGGAAGCAGAAAGAGGAATACGAAAGGCTTCTGGCGGCCTGCGATTCCGTGAAAACCCTGCAGATGAATTACTCCCCCGGCTGCATGCAGAAGCGCAACGAATACATGATAGACGTTTCCTCCGCTCTCATCGCCTGTTACAACGGCAGGCCGGGCGGAACGATGACGACAATTGTCCTGGCCGAAAGAGCCGGTCTCGATACAAAAATTCTGGACATATCGGAGCTTTAAAATGAATTACGACAAACTGAAAAACTGCGAACTCTTCCTGTTCGACATGGACGGGACGCTCTACCTCGGCGATAACGTATACGAGGGTGCCATAGAACTGATGGAGGACCTCCCCCGTCTCGGCAAGAAGTACATCTATCTCACGAACAACTCCTCCCGCGCCGGTACCGACTACATTACCCGGCTGCAGCGGCTGGGCTTTCCCTGCGAAGCGGAAAACGTATTCACCTCCGGCATGGCGACCGGCATGTTTCTGAACCAGAACTATCCCGGTGCAAAGGTCTATCTCGTCGGCACAAAAGCCTTTGAGCGCGAGCTGCTTTCCTACGGCATCAACCTTGTTCAGGAGGATGCCGAAATCGTGGTTGCCGGCTTCGATACGGAACTGGTATACGAAAAGCTCAACAAGGCCGTACACTTCCTGCGCAGGGGTGCCGTTTTCATAGCCGCCAATCCGGACTGGGTCTGCCCCATGCCCGAAGATGAAGTGCTGCCCGACTGCGGAAGCATCTGCGCCCTGCTCACGGCCTCATCCGGCGTCAAGCCGGAGTTCATCGGTAAGCCGAACCGGAACATGATAGACGTCATCTCGAAGATGACCGGCATTCCCAACGAAAAAATCTGTGCCGTAGGCGACAGAATCTATACCGACATTGCCGTGGCCCAGAACGCGGGCTCCGTTTCGGTGCTTGTCATGAGCGGAGAAACCGACGAAAAGATTCTGAGCGAAGCCGAGCGCAAACCGGACTATGTCCTGGCCGATGTGAAGGAGCTCCACGGAGTCCTGCAATGAAGCAATACCTCTGGGTTATCCTAACCGGAATACTGCTGGCGCTTTTCTATGCCGGTCTGCCGGAAATCAACGAGAAAACGGCCCTCAAGGGTGAACTCGGCAGACTGACGGGAAAAGACCTGATTCTTATGGCCGTTATCACGGTCATTTTTGCGTTTGTCGATTTTTGGAATCTCGGCAATACGAACTCGCCCGAAACCTTTGCGGACCTGTCCGGCAGAACCGCTGAAATTTCGTTTTCCGAAAGTGTGAAGCCGGAAACGATTACCTACTTCTCCGGCACCGGAACCGGAACCTACTACATAGATTTTTCCGTCGACGGCGTCAACTTTTTTACGGCTGCCGAAATCACGCAGTCGTACGGCGATGTGCTTAAATGGCACAACTTCCCGATTCTGCCGGCGGACTCTGTGCTGTCGGCCCGTATCCGGGCCGAGGAATCGCCTTTCCTCGGCGAACTCGTATTCCTGGACGGCGACGGCAACGCGATACCTTATATGAGCGACTGTCCCGAACTGAACGACGAGACGGATCTGCTCGTCACGTATTCCACGTTTATGGACTCCTGCTACTTTGACGAAATCTATCACGCCCGTACTGCCTGGGAGCATCTGCACGGCGTCTGGCCCTACGAGATTTCTCACCCGCCGCTCGGCAAGCTGATTATCGGCCTCGGCATTTCGCTTTTCGGCATGACGCCTTTCGGTTGGCGGTTCTCCGGCACGCTGTTCGGCGTTCTCATGCTGCCTCTCATCTACGTCTTCATCAAGAAGATGCTGGATGACACGCTGGCTGCCGCCTGCGGTACGGTGCTGCTGGCAACGGACTTCCTGCACTTTGTGCAGACGCGCATAGCCACCATCGACACCTATGCCGTCTTCTTCATTCTGGCGATGTATCTTTTCATGTATCTGTTTATCACAACGGACGAGAAACGGTACCTTGCCCTTTCCGGTGTCTTTTTCGGGCTCGGGGCCGCCAGCAAGTGGACCTGTCTCTATGCCGGCGCGGGGCTTGCCGTCATCTGGCTTGTCTACCACTTAAAGCATAAGGAAAAGTTTTGGAAAGACATTCCTTTCTCCGTGCTGTTCTTTGTCGTGATTCCCGCGGCCATCTATTATGTGTCCTACATCCCCTACGGCATTGCCAAAGGCGAAGTGCCCGTGTTCTCGGCCGGCTATGCCGCAACGGTCTGGGAAAACCAGAAGTTCATGTTCGGCTATCATTCCGCTCTCGTTGCCGAGCATCCGTATTCCTCCAAATGGTACATGTGGCTGCTGGACATCCGCCCGATTCTCTATTATCTGGAATACACCGATGACGGGCTGCGCTCCTCCTTCGGCGCTTTTATGAATCCGCTGCTCTGCTGGGGCGGTCTCGTCGCCCTGTTTGTGGTCGGCTGGGATGCGATTCAGAACAGAAGCCGGAGTGCCCTGTTCATTCTGGCCGGGTATCTCGCCCAGCTCGTTCCCTGGATGTTCGTTACCAGGCTGACCTTTGAATACCACTACTTCCCCTGCTCCGTATTTTTGGTTCTTGCCATGGCCTACGTATTCACCATCATAAAAAAGAACAGCAAATGCTATGTATATGCATTCACTGCTCTTTCGGTTATTCTTTTTGTCTGGTTTTATCCGGTCCTGTCCGGAGCCTATGTCGACAGTACCACCGCCATGTTCAAGTGGCTGCCTACCTGGCCGTTTTAACGCTTTGCCTTTTCGGCGTACATCTCGTTGTCGGCACGGGTGAAGACGTCCCGGACGCTTCTGTCGTTTTTGGCATCGAATACCGACATGCCGGCGGCAAAGGAAGCCTTGCCGCACTGGATGTCCTGAATGTTCAGACCGCCGCTGCCTTTGTTTTTGAGGAGTGAAAACAGCTTTTCTCTGTTTTCGTAATTCTCCCCCGTGAGGATGGCGGCGAATTCATCGCCTCCGATACGGCACACTTCGCTGCCTTCCAGAATGGTTCTAAGCACGTTGCCGCAGTTGTTCAGGTACTTGTCGCCGACATCGTGCCCGTAGGCATCATTCACGGTCTTCAGGTTGTTTACATCACATACTATCATTGCGAAAGCGCTGCATTGCCCGCTGCCGATCTTTTCATCCAGGTCGGCACAGATGGCGGTGTAGGCGCTTTTGCTTTTTACGCCCGTAAGCGGATCCTTGTTGATGATGTCCGTCGCCGTTGCCAATTCGTTGTGGACGACCTCGATTCTGTCCTGCAGGAGCTGGAGCAGAACCTGCGAGAACGCCTCGGCGGAAAGAGGCTTTGTGAGATAGGCGCTCATGCCGGCTTCGAGGGCCTCGTCCAGAGTCTTGGCCGAGTTGTCCGCCGTCATGGCAATGACGGGAACATCAAAGTCGATTCTCTTGGAGTTTCGTATTCCCTTCGTCGCCTGAACGCCGTTCATGTTCGGCATTTCAATATCCATCAAAACGGCATCGAAATAGTGGGGTGCGGATTCGTTGAACAGGTCCAGGCATTCCTGCCCGTCCACCGCCTCGGTGACGTTGGCACCCTTTTCCTCGAGAATCTCGGTTGTAATCTCGCGGTTGAGGTCATTGTCTTCGGCAATGAGAATGTTGATGCCGCGGAGACTGATTTCGGCCGTCTGCGCCTGGGACTTGCTGATGCCGACATCCAGTTCCGGATTGCGGGCCAGCTGCTCGAAAGAGTCCTTGCACAGAAGAAGGCATTTCTTCATCTTGTCCGAGATGACGCCACATTCGTCATTGACAATCATCTGGTACGCCTCTTCGGGGCGTTTTGCCTTTTTATAGACACGCTCGGTAACCAGGGCATCGAACATGTCCGCCACGGATACAATCTGGGCGGAGATGGGAATTTCATCGCCTACGAGCCCGTCCGGGTATCCTTTTCCGTCGTACTTTTCATGATGGTAATGACAGATGTCCAGGCCCATGCCGATGTATTCGCGGCTCCAGTCGGAAGGTGCCTGTTCGAGAAGCTCGCAGCCGCGGACGCAGTGCGTCTTCATGATTTCATATTCTTCCGGTGTCAGCTTTCCGGGCTTCAGGAGGATGGCGTCGGGAATCATGATTTTGCCGATGTCGTGCAGAGCGCTGGCGGAGGAAATGATGCGGATTTTATCTTCGGAAAGGCCGTATTCCGGATACTGCTTCATAACCTCTTTGGCAAGGATGTAGCTGAGCTTCTTGACACGCTTGACGTGCGCGCCGCTCTCCATATCGCGGGCCTCGACGACTTCACCCAGGAATCCGACAATGTCCTCGTTGATGCGGTTGAGACGCTGGTTCTTTTCCTGCAGCTCGGACGTACGCATGCTGACGGCATTCTCCAGGCGGTTTCGCAACTTCCTCGTTTTGGCGCTCGAGACAGCCGTTATGAGCGCCATGATAAGCAGCAAAGCCAGCATGACGTAGATGACCGGGCTCTGATTTTTGAGGAATCCGCTCGGTATCAGACCTTCATCGGCATATGCGGCAACGCTGCAGCACAAAACGAGTACTGCAGCCATTGCTGACGTTATTAATTTTTTAAATGTCTTGCTTTTCATCCGTGACACCCGCTCCGGCGTCATCTGTCTTCTCATCGGAAGGTTTGACTTCTTCTTTGACTTCGTCAAATCTGGCGATTTTACGGGCAGGACGCTCTATTGTGCTGTCCTTGCGCGCTGTCTGGGCTTCCTCCGGCATGAATTCGTTGTTCTCCATGAAGTAGTTGAATTCATCTGCGTCAATGGTTTCATGCACGAGAAGATACTCAGCCAGTGCAATGACCTGATCCTTGTGCTCCTCGAGAATTGCCTGGCAATCCGCGGAAGCCCTGTCAAATATGGCTTTTACTTCTTCGTCTATCAGGGCGGCGGTTTCTTCGGAGTAGGACTTGGTGGTACCGAAATCGCGCCCTATGAAGATGCTGTGGTCGGATGAGTCATAAAGTATCGGGCCGAGCTTTTCGCTCATGCCGTACTTGGTTACCATATCCCTGGCTGTGGCCGTTGCCTGCTGAATGTCTGCCGAGGCTCCGGTGGAGATATCGTCCAGGAAGAGCTTTTCGGCGATTCTGCCGCCGAGGGCCATTACGATGCTGTCATACATCTCGGCTCTGGATTTGAAGTTCTCCAGGTCCTCATCCGGGCGGAAGAGGGTGAAACCGCCGGCATAGCCTCTGGGAATGATGGTAATGTAGTGCACGGGATCCGTATGCTCGAGATAATGCCCCGAAACGGCATGGCCGCATTCATGATAGGCCGTGAGCTTTCTGGCCTTGTCGGACATTCTCTTGCTCTTCTTTTCCGGTCCCATCTGGACCTTAAGGATTGCCTCGTCGATGTCTTCCTGGCGGATTTTCTTCCTCTTGGCACGGACGGCCAGAATCGCCGCCTCATTCATGAGATTTTCAAGATCGGCACCGGAGAAGCCCGGAGTTCCCTTTGCAATGGAGTTGAGATTTACGTTGCTGTCAAGATGCTTGTTCTTGGCATGAATCTTGAGGATGGCCTCTCTGCCCCGGATATCCGGCAAACCGACAAAAATCTGGCGGTCAAACCGGCCCGGTCTCAGAAGGGCGTTATCCAGAATGTCCGCGCGGTTGGTTGCCGCTATGACAATGACGCCTTCGTTGTTGCCGAAACCGTCCATCTCAACGAGGAGCTGGTTGAGCGTCTGTTCGCGCTCATCGTGCCCGCCGCCGAGGCCGGAACCTCTCTGCCGTCCCACGGCATCGATCTCGTCGATGAAGATGATGGCCGGAGCGACCTTTTTGGCCTGGTCGAACAGGTCACGCACACGCCCCGCACCGACACCGACATACAGCTCGACAAAATCCGAACCGGAAATCGACAGGAACTGTACGTTTGCCTCGCCGGCAACCGCCTTTGCCAGAAGGGTCTTGCCGTTTCCCGGAGGGCCTACAAGGAGGACGCCCTTGGGAACTCTCGCCCCCATGTCGGTAAAGGACTTCGGGTCCTTGAGGAAGTCGACAACTTCCTTGAGTTCCGCCTTTTCCTCTTCGCAGCCGGCAACGTCTTTAAAGGTCTTTTTATTCTTTTCCTCGGCGCCGTTGCGGGTTCTCGCCTTGGAGAACTTGGCAAATCCGCCGGGACCGGCACCGCCGCCGGCACGGTTCATCATAAAGTACCAGAGAGCCATCGCGCCGAACATAATCAGCAGATACGGCAGGAAGCTTGCCCACCAGGGAAGCGTGAAGCCTTCGGTGTAGTCGTACTTCTCGATGATGCCGTCGTTATACTGCTGCATGATGAGCTCGTGGAAGTCCTCGTAGAAAACGGAGAAATTGTAGAGGTTGTACGTTTTCTCCGTCGGCTCCTCATCGCCTTCACCGCGGATTTCAAGGATAATGGTATTACCCTCGGTTGTAAACGACTGGACCTTCTCGTTCTGGAACAGCTCTATGAGATCGGAATACGAATCCAGTTCCGTGGCACTGTCTTCGCCCGAAATGGTCAGTACGACAGCAAGGATGATGACCGCAAGCAGGATATAGAATCCTATGTCACGGCCCTTGTTGCCTCCCGGCCCTTTTCCGGGTTTTGCGCTTGGTTTGTTGTTATCGTTGTTCAAATCTGTATACCTCAGGTGTATATTTCAGGTTTCAGTATGCCTATGTAAGGCAGATTCCTGTATTTTTCGTTATAGTCAAGCCCGTAACCGACCACGAAGGCATCCGGCACCTCAAAGCAGGCATAGTCCGCTTTGATGTCCGCCTGTCTTCTCGCCGGCTTGTCCAGCAGGGTTGCGATTTTAATGGAAGCCGGTTCTCTTACGGAAAGATAATTCTTTATGTAATTGAGCGTAATGCCGGAATCGAGTATGTCCTCAACCAGAATGACGTGTCTCCCCTTGATGTCATGTTGCAGGTCCTTGTTGATTTTTACGGCACCGGTGGTTTTGGTTCCCGAATAAGAGGACACGGCCATAAAATCCATCGTACAGGTTACATCCACTTTGCGGAGAAGGTCTGCCATAAATACGAAGCAGCCTTTCAGGATGCCGACAAATACGGGATATTTGCCTTCATAATCCGCCGTTATCTGCGCTCCGATTTCGGTTACTTTATTTTCGATTTCTTCTTTTGAGAGCAGGACACGCTCAATGTCTTCATGCATTTTCTGATTTCTCCAAAACTGATATTTTATAAGCTTTGTCGCCGCGCTTCGCTGCGACTCTTTCGGCTGTACCGAATTTGTAAACCCAGATGACGCCCAGGTCATCCCGGATTACGGGCCAGGCATCTCTCTGTGCCTGCGTCAGATCTGCTTCCCGGAAGAGCGCCTTGAGCGTCTTCGTGCAGTTTCTGCCGTAAATCCTCAGGCTGTCTCCCGGCAAACGGGTTCCGATGATAAGACTGCCTGCTATTGAATCACACTTTATGCAATCTTTGGTTAACTCACTGTTAACTGTAATTTCCTCTGTGGTCACCTCGAACTCCGGCATCGTCTGCGAGAAAAACAGCTTGCCCCTGTCCTTGGTAACGCGGATTCCCGGAAGGTCTATCTGCTTGAATCCGTCACCCAGATTCAGGACCGCCTCCACCTGTTCATAGCTGAGAGGCTTCGGGCAATTCTCGCGGATGTAGCGGCTCATCAGCGCCTTTTTATCTCCGGTGGAGAAATACGCCTCGTCATCCCGGAGAATCTGGGAGGTGCGCCAGATGGCGTCCACCACTCTGGGATTTATCTCCTTCAATACCGGCAGGACCCTGTGCCGGATGATGTTGCGGGAATAATCGTCCCCGGCATTGGTGCTGTCTTCCACGTGCGGAATGCCGTTGGCTTCGTTGTAGGCCAGGACCTCCTCGCGGCTCATGTCCAGAATCGGGCGGATAATGTTGCCCCGCTGCTTCGGGATGCCGCAGAGACCCTTCGTCCCCGCGCCACGTGTGAGATTCAGGAGAACCGTCTCGGCATTGTCATCCTTGTTGTGCGCGGTGGCTATCAGACCGCAGCCGTGTTCTTCGGCGGCCTTTTCGAGAAAGGCATATCTCGCCTCCCGGGCTTCTTCCTCGGAATGCAGAACTTCTTTTGCCTCGCCGAGCACGAATTCCAGATTGTGCTCCGCGCAGTAGCTTTCGACAAAACGGGCATCTCTGTCGCTTTCCTCGCCCCGCATTTTGTGGTTGAAGTGAGCCACGACCACGTTTTCGCCGAGCTTGTGGAGCATACACATCGAGTCGGCTCCGCCGGAGACCGCAGCGAGGATTTTAGTAGTATTCGTCTTCATCCCTGTGCTTTTCATAGGATGTAAAGCTTGTGTATTCCGGCATCCAGTTCAGTTCGACCGTGCCGGTGGAACCTTTACGGTTTTTCAGAACAATGGCCTCGGCAAGGTTGGGATTCTCGCATTCCTTGTTGTAATAGCCTTCTCTGTAAAGGGCAATGACAACGTCGGCATCCTGTTCGATGGCGCCCGATTCACGCAGGTCCGAAAGCATGGGGCGCTTGTCCTGTCTTGTCTCCGCCGCGCGGTTCAGCTGTGACAGACAGATGACCGGAACATTGAGTTCCTTTGCCATGACCTTCATCATACGCGAAATGTCCGATACAATCTGAACGCGGTTGTCTCCGCCGCTCTTGCTGCCGTTGCCGGCGGCAGACATCAGCTGGAGGTAGTCGATGCAGACAAGGCCGAGGTCCGGGATTCGCCGGCAGGCCGCATTCATGTCGGCCACCGTCAGCGTCGGGTTATCGTCTATATAAATCTGCGCCTTGGACAGAAGCGGACAGGCATCCATTACATTGTCCCACTGGGCATCGGACAGCTGGCCCGTCAGGAGGTTCTGGGAAGGCACCATAGCCGCTTTTGACAGAAGGCGCATGGCCAGCTGCTCGCGCGACATTTCCAGCGAAAAGAAGGCAACCTTCTTTTTCAGCGTGAGGCCGACATACAGCGCCATGTTGAGGGCAATACTCGTCTTTCCCATGCCCGGTCGGGCCGCAATCAGAATAAAGTCCGTTTTATTCAGGCCGAGTATGTAGTCATCCAGATCGGGCAGACCCGTCGACAGACCGGGAATCTTGCCGCCGTTCTTTGCCAGCTCCGAGAGGTTCTCGAAAACGTCCTGCATGACGCTTTTGATTTCCTTGAGGCCGCCGACACCTCTGCCCTGGCGGAGATTGTAGACCTCCTGTTCGGCCGCTTCCAGCACATCCTCGGACTCGCCGGAGCCGTCGTATACCATGCTGTTGATGCGGTCCGCGGCATCGCCGAGACGGCGTCTCAGCGCCATGTCGCTTACAATCTTGGCATATTCCAGAACGTTTGCCGCCGTGGGCGTGATGCGCATCACTTCGGCCAGATAACCGTCACAGCTCTCGGAATACACGCCGCGCACCTTCATCTGGTCCAGGACGGTAACCGGGTCTATCGTCTCGCCATAGGTGAACATGGTGTAGATTGTCTCATATATGTCGCGGTTGAGCTTGATGTAGAAATCCTCGCCCTTGAGCTTTTCGATGACATCCGGAATGCACCGGATGTCAATCAGCATCGAGCCGACAACCGATTGCTCCGCAACCTGTGAATGGGGGATTCTTCTCCCCAGCAGTTCATCCATGTTTTTCTATCACGCTTCGGTGACGATGAGGTTGATATCTCCGGAAATCTCGTAGCCCAGCTTTGCCTTGATGGTGTAGGAGCCGTAGCTCTTGATGGGGTCGCCCTGCACGATGCGGTTCTTTTCGATTTCGATTCCGAACTGCTCTTTCAGCGCATCGGAGATCTCCTGGGATGTGACGGAACCGAAGAGCTTGCCCGATTCGCCGGCTTTGGCCTTGATGACGACCTGGGCTCCCTTGAGTTTCTCGGCGGCGGCGCGTGCCTGGGCCTTTTCTTCCTCGATGCGGGCGTCGTTTGCCTTTTTCTTTAACTTCATGGTATTGATGGTATCAGTGGTTGCTTCGGTGGCAAGGCCCTTGGGAATCAGGAAATTGCGGGCATAACCGTCCGCCACGTCCTTCATCTCGCCTTTTTTGCCCTTGCCTTTAACATCCTCTGTAAAAATAACTTTCATTGTCTGTTTCCTTTCTATCCGAGATAATCGTCTATCGCGCGGTATATTTTTTCAACGGCGTCTTCCAGCGATGTATCTTTAAACTGTGCAGCGGCAACGCTGCGGTTTCCGCCGCCGCCGACTTTTTCCATGATAATCTGAACGTTCAGCTCGCCTATGCTTCTCGCCGAGGCGAAGACCTCTCCGTTCTCCCCCGGAGCGATGACAATCGAGGCATCGACTCCGACTATGTTGAGCAGCTCGTCCGCCGCCTTGGCGGCAACGATGCGGGACTGCTTTGCCGTAGGCACGGCGATTGCCACATTCCTGTAAAGCTCCGCATTCTGAAGGATGCGGTATTTGGCAATCGTGTCTCTCAGATCGCTTTGCAGGAGTTTTTTGACATCGGTGGTATCGGCACCTTCGCGCCGCAGATAGGCGGCCGCGTCAAAGGTTCGCTCACCCGTCCGGATGGTGAAGTTCTTTGTATCGAGAACAATGCCGGAAAGCAGCGCCTCGCACTCGCACTTGAGCAGGTCGTTCTTCTCCGTGAGTTCCTGGAGAATCTCGACGATCAGCTCGCAGGTGGAGGAGGAATACGGCTCGATAAAGCCGAGCGCCGCATTCTGGATGTACGTCGAGGAAACTCTGTGGTGATCGATGACGGCCACCTTGTTGCAGGCATCGAGGATGTCGGCATCCTCGACCTGCTCGGGACGGTTGGTATCGACCACAACGAGGAGAGTCCTTCCGTCGGCCTTGATGAGCGCGTCCTTGGCATCGGTGAAGACTGTGCGGTATTCGTCTTCCTCGCGCATTCTGGCTATCAGATTGGCAGAGGCCGTGTTGGCTTCGTCCACAATGATCTTCGCCTGGACGTTGAGCTTCCGGCAGAGGCAGCAGACGCCGACCGCCGCACCCACGCTGTCCAGATCGGAGTATTTATGCCCCATGATGAAAACACGGGAGGAGTCCTTAATCAGCTCGGCCAGGGTGTTCGCCATGACACGGGACTTGACCTTGGTTCTCTTTTCGACCTCGCTGCCGCGGCCGCCGAAGAATTCGAAGCTGAGCCGGTTCTTGATGACAGCCTGGTCGCCACCCCTCGTCAGGGCGAGCTCGTTTGCCATGTCGGCAAACTGCAGGGCTTCGGCAAGATTCTGTGCATCCTCGCTGAGACCGATGCTGATGGAAGCGGAAACGCCTGCCGGATTCTCTATGCTGTGCATCTTCTCTATGACGGGGAACTTTTCCTCTTTCATTTTTTCGAGGTCCCGCTTTTCGAAAACAGCGATGAATCTGTCTCTGTCATAACGGCGGAGGATGGCATTGTAGGAGGCCGCCCACTCGGTGAGCTTCTCTCCGACCGCCTCGAGAATGTCGTTCCTGGCCCTGTCGGGCTGGTTTTTATACATTTCGTCCAGATTGTCTATAACGGCAATCGCCGCGACCGGACGGGAATTCTCATATTCTATGCGGATGTCATCCAGTTCCGTGACATCCACCCAGTAGGTGATGGCCATGTAGGCGGAGTCGGACCCGTCATCCGTCTGGGAGGTCTTGCGCACGACGCTGCCGTGAATGCGGAACTTTTTCCCGCCGATTTCCATGAGGGTGGGATACTGCGTCTTCCCCTCGGAAAGCCAGCGGCAGGAGAAGCCCGGGATGATGTCCGTCATTTTGGCATCGAGGTGAGAGGCCTTCTCGCCCGAGAGGGCAAAGAACATGTCATTTCCCCAGATGATGCCCGTGTCTTCCAGCTTGAAGACGGCAATCGGCATCTGGAAATTCTGCAGCGTGCTGTTCTTCGCATCGGCGGTGTTGTACGCCACCTTTTCGAAATACTTGCGCATCCGGCGCTTCCGCAGGAGCACATAAAGCGCAAACGCAATCACCAGCGCCGCAATAACGGCGGCTTCTATCCAGATTATCAATGATTTATCCATAAAAGCGATTATAACAAAACTGAGATTTCTTTACAACAAAATATTAATAATGTATAATCATAAAAAATCAATTTTGGGGAGGAAAACCATGAATATCGAGAAGACAATCAAGAATCTCAAAGCCCGCCATTTCGATGTGAGCTATTTTGAAACCGGTGCCGAGGCAGCGGATTACGTCTGCTCTCAGATTGAAGGGTCCACCGTCGGCATAGGCGGCAGCAAAACCGTGGAGGCTCTCGGCCTGTATGACAGGCTCACCGAAAAGGGCAACGAAGTGTTCTGGCACTGGATAGTCCCCGGCAACGAGACCCTGCAGAAGGCTGCCTTTGCAAAGGTTTACATAAGTTCGGCGAATGCCATCACGGAAGACGGTGAGATACTCAACATTGACGGCCGTGGCAACCGCGTTGCAGGCCAGATTTTCGGCCATGAGAAAGTTTACATAATTGCTGGCATCAACAAGATAGAAGAAGACTTTGAAAAGGCCCTCTTCCGTGCCAGAAACACCGCCGCCGTGACCAACATGAAGCGCTTTGACATGAACACTCCCTGCAAGCTTGACAACAAGTGCCACGACTGCCGGGTACCCGACCACGGCTGCAATGTTCTGTCCGTTCTCATGTCTCCGATGATGGGCATGAAGACCGAAATCATCCTCATCAACGAGGAGCTCGGATACTGATGCTGGTTCCTTTCAAGAAGCTCCGCGACGGGGCTGTCGTTCCGAGCCGCGGCAGCGAATACGCCGCCGGATACGATCTGTATGCCTGCCTCGAATCCCCCGTTGAAATCGAACCGGGCACCAATAAAAAAATCGGCACGGGCCTTTCTATTGCCGTACCGGAAGGAACCTTCGGGGCCGTTTTTGCACGCAGCGGTCTGGCCACAAAAGAGGGGCTCCGCCCCGCAAACTGCGTGGGCATCTGCGACAGCGACTACCGCGGCGAATACATTGTTCCCGTCTACAACGACTCCTCCGAAATACGGACGGTAAAAAACGGAGACCGGATTGCCCAGCTGGTCATTCTGCCGTTCCTGCCGGCCGATTTCAGCGAAGTCGACGAGCTGGACGATACCGAACGCGGCACGGCCGGCTTCGGCTCCACAGGTAAATGAACATAATAAATGCTCTGACAAAAGTCAGAGCATTTTTCTTTCCTGAATCTTTTTATACCGCAGGGCGGCTTCGAGCGCTTCGCGGTACATAATGTCCGCATAGGGCAGAATGTCTTCAAAGGGCTCATGTTCGCGGTTCGTCTCGAAAATGGCCGAAATGCCGTATTCCAGCGTGTTCACCTTTACGGGTTCCGCTATGCCGACGATGAGATACAGAGGAATCTCTCTCGGGGCCGTACGGCCTGCAATGCCGGAGATGACCTTGCCGTTGAAGCTCTGGTCGTCCAGCTTTCCTTCGCCGGAAATAACGAGGTCGCAGCCTTCGAGCTGTCTGTCAAACTGCGTCAGTGCCAGGATGGCATCGATGCCCGGGCAGATGGTTCCGCCCAGAAATGCGATGATGCCGGCCCCCATTCCGCCGGCTGCTCCGGCGCATTGAATGTTCGCCAAATCCAGCCCGAGGCATTCCCGGATAACGTTGTTCAGATGTACGAGTCCTTCGTCCAGCATGCGGCACATGGCCTCGTCGGCTCCCTTCTGCGGGCCGAACACGTAGGCGGCACCGTTCGGGCCGAACATCGGATTTTCAACGTCGCACATGACCGTGATGCCGACGCCTTCCAAATACTGTTTTGACGCGGTGACATCAATTCTTTCGATGTCTTTCAGCGTGGCGCCGCAGGGTATGAAGCTTTCGCCCATGTCGTTGTAGAAATTGACGCCCAGGGCTGCCGCACAGCCGCAGCCCCGGTCATTCGTGCAGGAGCCGCCGAGCCCCAGAAAGATGTGTTTGGCGCCGTTGTCCACCGCATGGCGGATCAGCTCTCCCACGCCGTAGGTGGTGGTGAGCGCCGGGTTCTTCCGGTCCCCTACGAGGGGAAGCCCCGCGCAGGACGCCATTTCGATAATGGCGCTGCCGCCGTATATGGCATATTTTGCCTCTATTTCTTCGGTATACGGGCCGCTGACGACCGCCGTCACCGGTTCGGCGCCGAGTGCCGAAATCAGGCAGTCGACGGTTCCCTCACCGCCGTCCGCCATCGGAATCGTAACCAGCTCCGCTTCGGGGAAAAACTGCGGAACGGTCTTTCTGGCTATCTTGCAGATTTCACTGCTTGTAAGGCTGCCCTTGAAAGAATCGGAAACAACAATGCATTTTTTCATTTGTACAATTCCCTGTAATCCATCAGCTTGACGGAGAGGTCAAAGGTCTCCCCGGTATCCTTGCGGTAGATTGTAAAAGTGATGCTGTCGCCGAGAGAGAGCTTGTCCTTGACGTCGTTGACCTCCGTGGTCTGGGTCACCTTTTGGCCGTTCACGGCGGTTATGACATCACCGACCTGGATGCCCTGTTTCTCCGCATCCGAACCCTCGGTAACGTCCGAAACATAGAGGCCCTCCGGCAGGTTGAAGTTCTTCTTGGCCGTTTCCGGCACCGGACCGACGGTAATGCCTATCGAAGTTCTCGGCACATAACCGTATTTTATCAGATCGGAAACCACGGCCTTTACCGTAGTGGACGGAATGGCAAAGCCGATGCCCTCTATGCTGGAGTAATAGGACATCATCTTCATGTTGGTAATGCCTACCACCTGCCCGTTCCTGTTGAACAGCGCTCCGCCCGAGTTGCCCTCGTTGATGGCGGTGTTCGTCTGGAGCAGCGTCATCGAGTGGCCGTTGTAGGAGATGCCCCTGTCGATGGCCGAGATGATGCCGTTCGTCAGGGTATTCCGGAATTCGGGGCCGAGCGGATTGCCGATGGCCGCCACTTCGTCTCCCTCATTCAGGGACGAGGTATCCGCGAACTCGGCAACCGGAAGCTTTCCCTCCGGCTCGACCTTGAGCAGCGCAATGTCGCTGACGGCATCCGCGCCGACGATTTTGGCCTCATATTCTCCGCCGTCCGGCAGCTGAATGACGGCCTTTTCGATTTTCTCGACCACATGGGTGTTCGTGACAATCAGCCCGTCTTCCGAGACGATGATGCCCGAACCCCAGACGGTGCCTTCCTTGTCCCCCATAGTTCCGGTTACGGATACAATCACGGGAGAGCATTTATCGTAAATGTCCTGCAGGCTCATCGCTTCGCCGCCGCTCTCCTTCAGCTCTATCTCCAGCTGCGGCTTTGCGGGTCCGTCATAGACCGGCAGGTTGATTTCGGCGCTGTCCGTTGTGGTTGTGCTGTAATAGGAGTCGAAAAACTCCTTGAAATCATCCGGCATTTTCTCCCCGGCTTCCCCGTCTTCCGAGGAATAGAAGCTGATGTTCACATGCGTGTTTTTTACCAGGAAAAAGATGCCCGCTCCGATCAGGAGCGCCAGAACGACCGCACCGATGATTCGGTTGCGGCGTTTTTTATTTTTGGTTTTCTGTTCGTTATATTCGTTTTGTGTCTGATACCAGTCCATGTATAAACAGCCCTCTGTCGCCGGTCAGTCGGCCAGCGGCAACGTGAATACGAATTCCGTCACGCCGTCAACACTCTTGACGGCAATGTCTTCATCGTGTCCGTTGATAATGGTCTTCACGAGATATAGGCCGAGACCCACGCCGTCCTTGTCCACACTGCGGGACTTGTCGGATTTGTGGAACCGGTCGAAAATATACGGCAGATCATCCGGCGGTATCGTCTGCCCCTCGTCCTTAACGGATACCAGGGCCTTGCCGTCCTCTCTCCGGACGGAGATTGTGATGGTACCGCTGGGTCGGGAGAACTTGACGGCGTTGTCCAGCAGATTGTAGATAACCTGGGTGATGCCGTCTTTGTCGGCCATGACGTTGATAGGCTCGTCCGGGAACTGCGGGTCGACATCGAGATTCTTCTCCGTGGCCCGCTTTTCAAAGCTGAGCAGCGTCTGCAGCATCAGCTCGGTCAGGTTGAATTTTGTTCTGCGCTTCGGGTCGGCAGCCATGGCCTTCATGCGTGAAACGTCCAGCATCGTGCGGACCAGGCGGGAAAGACGCCGGGTCTCGTCCCGGATGGAAACGAGGTACTTGTCCTCTTCCTCCTTGGGAATGGTGCCGTCCAGGATACCGTCGGCAAAGCCGGCGATTGTCGTCATCGGTGTTCTCAGCTCATGGGAGATGTTGGAGATAAACTCCGATCTTCTCTGCTCGGCGCTTTCGAGCGAGTCGGCCATTTTGTTGAAGGCCTCGATCAGCGCCCCCATCTCGCTGGAAGGATCTTCGGTCTGCTTCACTCGCTTGGAGAAGTCCCCTCTGGCGAAGCTTCCGGAAATTTCGGCAATCTGGTCAAGCGGCTGGGTCATATGCTTGGAGTACCAGAATATCCAGATGGTCAGGGCAATGAATATCGCAGCAAAGACCACGATGATAATCCACAGGAAGGATGACCAGGTGCTCAGTATGCTGCTCTGGAAGGCACTGACGAAAACGAAGCCGATAATTTCTCCGTTCACGTCGCTCTCAATCGGCTCACCCACGACAATACGCTCATTGTCGTAAAGGCCGCCGAGACTGCTTTCGTCATAGTAGGAACCGAAGGTGTTCAGCTCCTCCAGAACATCGGCCGGAACATGTCTGTCGAGATGATCGCAGATCGGTTCTTCGCAGCAGCAGGATATGACCTTTCCGCCGAAATCGGTGATGAAGATGTGGTTTCCCGTCGCCTTGGAGACGGAGGAAAGCGTCATCCCGAGACTCCAGCTGTCCAGAGAGCTCGTCTCCGATACGGCATAGGCGGTTCTTGCCACTTCCGAGGCACCGTTCTGCATGTTCAGCCTGTATTCCTCTATGATATAGCTCTTGCCGAGCCCGACAAGAGCTATAACAGTCAGAAGAAGACCTATGAAGACCGTGGATGCGGTAGCGAGAAAGTTTCTGAGATAAATGCTCTTCATGAGCCTACTCTAAGGTTTCGAATTTGTATCCTACGCCCCAGACCGTCTTGAGGTTCCACTGTTCGGACACCCCTTCGAGTTTCTCTCTGAGACGTTTTACGTGTACGTCAACGGTTCTGGAATCTCCGAAATAATCAAAGCCCCAGACTTCGTCAAGCAGCTGGTTCCGGGTGAAAACGCGGTTTGGTGAGGATGCGAGATGATAGAGAAGCTCCAGCTCCTTGGGCGGTGTGTCTATCTTGTTTCCGTCCACAATCAGCTGATAGGAATCCAGATTGATGACGAGCTTGTCGAACGTGAGCTTCTTTTCGACCGGCGCATCGGCGTCCGTTCTTCTCATAACGGCGTGCACTCTGGCCAGCAGCTCTTTCACGTCAAAGGGCTTGGTGACATAGTCGTCCGCTCCGGTGTCGAGACCGGCAATCTTGTCGCTCGTCTCGCCCTTGGCCGTAAGCATGATAATCGGCGTCTGCGATTTTGTGCGGATGTCGCGGCAGATTTCGAAGCCGTCTTTCCCGGGGAGCATGATGTCCAGCAGGACAACATCCGGTGCAAACAGGTCAAAGCTTGATTCTGCCTTGTTGCCGTCTCCGGTAATCATGACATCGAATCCGTCTTTTCCCAGATACAGGCGCAGCAGTTCCGCAATATTAGGGTCGTCCTCAATAATAAGAGCTCTCTTGTTCATGGTTCTTTTCCCTTTCTTTAAAGAAGAGTAACACCTGCTTTTTCGCAGATGGTTTCGGTTTCTTCGTCCCAGATGGAGGCCTGCACTTCACCGATGTGCACCTTGCCGAGCAGCAGCATGCAGACACGGCTCTGGCCTATGCCTCCGCCTATGGTCAGCGGCAGTTCCCCGGCGAGAAGCGCCTTGTGATAGGGCAGTTCGCTTCTCTCTTCGCATTTTCTCTCCCTGAGCTGTCTTGCCAGCGATTCGGGGTCGACGCGGATACCCATCGAGGAAATCTCGACGGCACAGCCCAGCGGCTCGTACCAGATGAGCAGGTCGCCGTTCAGGTCCCAGTCATCGTAGTCGGGTGCCCGTCCGTCATGGCTCTTGCCGGATTTGAGCGCCTTGCCGATGCCGATGATGAACGCGGTCGTGTGTTCCTTTACATAGGCGTTCTCCCGCTCTTTGGAGGTCATCCCGGGATACATGTCCTCGAGTTCCTGCGAGGTGACGAAAGACACGGTCCGGTTGATTTTACCCAGCTGCTCAAGCCCCGGATAAATGGACTGCATGGTGTCCTGTGTATCGCACAGCGCCTTGACGATTGCCATAACGGTTGTCTTGAGATAGTCGATGTTCCGGTTTTCGGGAAGGATGATCTTCTCCCAGTCCCACTGGTCGACATAGACGGAGTGCAGGTTGTCCAGCTCGTCTTCATCGCGGCGGATGGCATTCATGTCGGTGTAGATGCCGCGGCCGGGATAGAAGCCGTAGCGTTTGAGCGCCACTCTCTTCCACTTTGCCAGGGACTGCACGACCTCTGCCATCTTGTCGGAGCGGAGAATGTCAAAACTGACGGGCCTCTCGACGCCGTTCAGGTTGTCGTTGAGACCGGAGTTGATGTCGACGAAAAGCGGGGCGGACACTCTGAAAAGATTCAGATCCGCGCCCAGATTGTCTTCGAATATTCTGTGCAAAAGGGAGATTGCCTTCTGTGTGTCGTAAATGGACAGGATGCTCTTATAGCCTTCCGGTATGAACGTTTTCATTTGCCTTTTTTCTTCTCCAAAAGCATTTCGGTAATTTTTTTATAATACTCCTCCGCGTTGGCACGGAAGTTCTTTTCCATCAGTCCGGCTCTTTCTTCATCCGGGCAGAGAAGATTGACGGAGAACATCTCCCCGACGCCGTCCGCCAGGGAAAGGCTGACCTTCAGCCCGCCCTCGGTTTCGCGGTGCGAGCATTTAATCATGTTGAGCCGGCTAAGCATCTTCTCCACCGGTGCCATCACCTTGTCCGCATTCTTACGGACCGAGTACGGAAGGCTGCCCGAAACCTCCACGGCGTTGCGGCGGCCCTTTTCGGTCACGGCATAGCCCTCATCCGTCTTTTGGATGTTGCCCGAATCCAGCAGTTCGCTCAGGCAGTCGGCAAAATCGAAATAGCCGATGTCCTCGTCGCTCCGGCAGAGATCCGACAGCGTGCTCATGTCAATGGGCGCCGGCAGTTTTGAGAGGATGTAAAGTATCAGAATTTTAATGTCAAGTTTCTCGTGTATCATCGAATCACAGCTTTCCTGCAGCTTCTGCATCCAGATAAATGTCCACATCCGGGGATATCTGGAGAAAGGCGGCCGGAACGGTCGAATCGTTCCTGCCGTACATCATGTTGAATACGGCCTCGGCCCTTTCGGCCCCGAGAGCCAGAACCAGAATCTTCTTTGCCGAAACAATCTGCCGGATTCCGAGCGTCAGCCCCTTCTCTGGAAGCTCTCCGAGAAAGGCATATTCCGCCCTGGTCGCATCCGTCAGCTTTTGCCAGTGCGTTTCGGTGTCGAAAGGCGTGGCGACTTCGTTGAAGCCTATCTGCCCTTTGGTGCCCAGCCCGAGCACACAGGCGTCCAGCTTTTCCCCCGCGTAGGCATCCGTCGGCACATCAAACGGCCTTGCCTTTGCAATCAGGCCGCCGGCTTCGGTAATCTGCACCGTTTTCAGCCCGTCCGTCGAAAGGCAGGCGGTATCCGCATTGTAGGCCAGCGCGACGAGGCTTCCTTCGGGGAAACGGTTCAGCGCCTCCTGCGCCGCACGGACGGCTTCGGCTTTTGTTTCAAAAATAAAAGTTTTCAAATCATTCGCGGCTGGCAAGCAGCTTGCTCAGCTCGTCCATGAAAGTGTTGATGTCCTTAAAGCTTCTGTAAACGGAGGCAAAACGGACGTATGCCACCTCGTCCACGTCCTTCAGACGGTCCATCACCATCTCGCCGATTTCAACGGACTGCGTCTCTCTGTCGAGCTTGCTCTCGAGTTCGATTTCGATGTCGTTCGCTATGCGCTCGAGCTGGCTGAGCTTAACCGGGCGTTTTTCGCACGCGCGTACCATGCCGTTAATCAGCTTCACCTTGTCGAAAGCCTGCCGGGAACCGTCTCTCTTGATGACGACCTGCGGCAGATGCTCGATGTTTTCATAAGTCGTAAAGCGCTTTTTGCACTCCATGCATTCACGTCTGCGGCGAATGGATGAATTGTCATCCGCCGGGCGGGAATCGATTACCTTGCTCTCTTCAAAACCGCAAAAAGGGCACTTCATTCTATAATCCTCCGACTTTTCATTTTTGGTTATTTTACCACAATATATAGTGTATTGCCATAAAAAAAAGCAGATGTTATAATAACAAATCGTGAATATTACGCCAAAAATTTCAATAATCATGCCCGCCTACAACGCCGAGGCCTATCTGCCGGCCACTCTGGACAGCATTCTGGCACAGACTTACGGCAGCTTCGAGCTGACGGTTGTGGATGACGGTTCGAGCGACGCCACGCTTTCCATTCTCGAGGAGTACTCCGGGCGGGACAGCCGGATACAAATTCTGCACACGGACAACGGCGGTCCGGCCAATGCCAGGAACTTCGCTCTCGATTCGCTGGATGGCTCTGCCGATTTCGTCATGTTCTGCGATGCCGATGATCTTCTGGATAAGGACATGCTGCAGACCGTCGTCGAGCAGGCTCTCGACGGGGCGGATTTCGTCATCACGGGCTTTGCTATTGTCAATGCCGACGGCTCCGAACACTACTACTGCGAGCCCGATGTAAAGCTCGATCCCGACACGCTCGGCGTGATGCTCGGGCGCCTCTATAAGGCGAATCTCCTTAACCAGGTCTGGGGCAAGCTCTTCCGCAGCGACATCATCTATGAAAACACGATTCGTTTTCCGGACTACCGCTGGGGCGAGGACAGGTTCTTTGTCTTCGATTATCTCAGCCACTCCTATAACGTCACGGTGCTTTCCTACTGCGGCTATAAATACATCATGCACGAGGGGCAGTCGCTCATCACCTCGTTCTTCCCGAACAAGGCCGACATCTGCGTTCTGATTGACGAGCGCATTGAGGAGCTCTGCCGCAAATACGGTGTGGAGGACGATGAACCCTTCCGCTACATGTTCGCCAAGAGCATCTTCTCCTGCATGTCCAACCTTTTCTCCCCCACCTGCAAGCTGAACATCAAGCAGAAGCGGGAGTACATCTGGAGCATCATCAACGACCGCTATGTTCTGGAAAGATGCAAAGGGGCCGAGGGCAGCACGGCCATCAAGCTCCTGTGCAAGCTGATGGCAAGCGGCAGCATCACCGTGAATATGACGGCTGCCCGGTTTACGGCCATCTTTTCCAAGCTCTTCCCGGATACCTTCCGGAGAATCAAACACAAAAAATAGACAGGCAGGACTTAATTCATGGTCATCATCGATAAAGAAAAATGCATAGGCTGCGGCCTTTGCGCAAGCGACTGCTGTGCCGCCAACATCCGGATTGTCGACGGCAAGGCCGAGCTCAAACGCCCCGCATGCATCCAGTGCGGACACTGCGTGGCCATCTGCCCGCAAAACGCCGTCAGCATTCCCGAATACGACATGGCGGACGTGGAAGCTTCGGCATGCGGCGCCGTATCTCCCGACGAGCTTCTCAGGGCCATAAAGTCCAGAAGGAGCATAAGGCGTTATACTTCCCAACCGGTTTCCGAAAGTGACATTGCCCTGCTCATTCAGGCCGCGCGCTATACCGCCACCGCCAAGAACCGGCAGGACAACGGCCTGCTCTTCATTCAGGACAGACTCGGCGAGCTCAAGGCGTTCACCCGCGAGGTAATCGATGCCTTCACGCTCCCCAATCCCGACGACATGAACCCGATGCTCAGCATGTATGCCAAGTTCAACAGCCGCTTCAAAGCCAACCCCGAAGACGACTATCTTTTCCAGAATGCGCCTCTGCTCCTTGTCATAACCGGAGAACGGGCGCTTGACGCCGGGATGGCGGCTCAGAACATCGAAAATATGGCCGCGGCTCTCGGGCTCGGCGTTTTATTCAACGGTTTCCTGCAGGGACTCTTTGAAAACGTACCCGATTTCAAAAAATGGCTCGGCGTCGAAGGCAAAAGCATCCAATGCTGCATGCTGCTCGGCCACCCCGATGTTGCCTATCCGCGCACCGCTCCCCGTGCAAAACCCGACGTTGTCATCATGTAAATACACTCGCCCCAAAAGGGCCTCAAAAAAGCGCCGTCCGGCGCTTTTTTGATATTTATTGGAAAACTTTTATTGCCTTTTTCCATCAGCTGAGGCGAACTGCTAATTAATAAAATGGTGGCTACTCATGCAACTTTTTTGAAGAAACCGTTTCTATTAAAGTGTGGGCCATAGAAAGGAGAAAAAGTAATGGACGACATTGCAATTGTCAATCTTTACTGGGCACGTTCTGAAAATGCAATATCAGAAACAGCAGCAAAATACGGAAAATATTGCCGAATGATTTCGTATAACATTCTGGCAAATGAGGATGACGCAGATGAATGTGTCAATGATACATATTTAAAGGCATGGAACTCTATGCCGAATCATCGGCCTTCGCATCTTGCGCCATATCTTGCGAAACTGACCCGTTGGCTGTCTCTAAATAGGCTGCGCGAGGGCAAAAGTCTCAAGCGGGGCGGCGGTGAAGTTCCTGCGGTGTTGGACGAGCTTGCAGAAACTTTGGATTGCGGCATTGATACCGAAAAAGAAATTGAAATAAAAGAGCTGAACCTTGCCGTTCAGAATATGCTTGATCATCTGGGCAAGACAGAGCGAGATGTGTTTCTCGCGCGATACTGGTTTGCTGCCTCAATCTCTGAAATTGCGGAAAAAAGCGGTTTTTCAGAGAGCAAGATAAAGTCCATATTACACAGAACGAGAAAGAAACTCTTAACACAGCTGAAGGAGGATGGACTATGCTGAATAGTGAAAAAGTAATGTTTGCTTTGAACGATGTACGTGATGAATACATAGAAAGCGTCCGCACAATGCTTGGGTATAAGATTGAAGAAAAGCGAGTCAGCCCAACAAAAAGGCAAGTCCTTGCAATTGTTTTGGCCGCTGCGCTGATTCTGTCTATGGGGATAGTTGCATATGCGGTTTATGTTCATTGGTCACGCGGTATGGAGCAACGTCTTCCCGCCACAGCGATAGAACAGCAGTTGGCAGTAGAAAACGGGCTTTCGGATTCATCTCAAAACATCAGCACAACAGCCAATGGTGTGACGATTTCAGTGACGCAGACAGTTATCGACGGTGAAACCGCCAGAATTGCATTGCGTATTGAGGGCTGGAACCTTGACAGAGAGCAGGAAATTAATGCTATGCTTTGGGGCGGCTTGCCGACCTTCGACGGTGAAACTTCGCCAGCAATGGGCGGTAGCTTCGTGGAGGAACGCGACGCCAATAATCAAGTGTATATTGTTGCCGCCGACGGATCCATTGAGTACGATATCTGGGCGAGAGCCGAGGACAAGTTGGGTACGCTTTCCGGAAAGGAAATACAACTCAGAATAGAGAGTCTGGGGATTGGTGGTAAGGGAGGTCAGTACCAACCGCTGGTAGAAGGCCCCTGGGAGCTTACGTGGATGCCAAGCAGTAACTGCGATAGTCTGAACATCCAGCCGGATGCTTCAATCGGGAATACGGGAATCAAATTGGTCTCAGCAGAAATCAGCTCGGTTTCTGCAAAAGTATTGCTTCAACTGCCTTCACCTTGGGATGGGTACAAAACATTGGAGCACCATTCTCTTCAGCTTGTTGGAGTCCGTCTAACAGACGGTACGGTTTTGACCAACATATTCGGACCTCCTACGCAGGAGGGTTATGCAGATATTGATAATCTTATTCTTGAGCTTTTCTACTCTTCGGGAAAAATACTTCAGCCCGAGCAGATTGACTCTCTGATTTTTGCAAGCAACTCTCCTTGGGCACGTACACTTGATGATAGTGAACTTGTCTTAGTTCCGATAGAATAAATGCAATAGCAGTTTATTCATTTGAAAACAGTATAAGAAAGGTGTATCCGTTCCTTATTGTGTAAAAGCAATCCACCCGATACACCCAATCCACCTTTGCTTCTCCGGATGGATAAGATTTGATATACTTTTTATAGAAAGTAAAAAAGGTGGACCGGGTGGACTGGGTGGATTGAAGCTACGCACAATGAAAGCGAAACACCGCAAGATTTATGACAATGGGGTCTGTCCCCAACTGTCATAAATACAGTTGGTGTGAGAAAAACGTAGGGGCGGATGACATCATCCGCCCTTCTGCATGAATAACGATCTATTTGTAGGGGCGCATCACCTGATGTGCCCGGAACAAGCGATTTGGAGCTTGCGACGACGAGGTAAAAAGCAACTTCCGCCACTCGGCTAAGTGACGGAAGTTTTATAATAACTGTCTTTTAACTTAGGCTGAACCGTTCCCGGTACACCTTTTTATGCTTTGATTATAGATTTTTAACAGGCACGTGTCAAGCCGATAGTGGCGGGAGAATGCCGATGTAGGAGATGTAGGAACTGTTTTGCGCCCTCAGAAAAAAATTCTCAGGGGGAGTGCGGACAAAATATTGGACCTAAGTTACTAATCCAAGATTTCGTCTATAATCAATCGGGCTCATAGCGCCCAAAGAGATTTTAATTCTTTTTTCATTGTACCAATGCATATAGGCATTGAGTATATTTGAAAAATC
>JAZUEY010000021.1:0-15886 GCA_045640405.1 Candidatus Limivicinus sp. | reverse complement strand
CAACATTCTCAGCATCGGCATCCCGGCCGGCGTTGAAAACGGCATGTTCCAGTTCGGCAAGCTCATTCTCGTCAGTCTGGCCTCTTCCCTGCCTCTTTCGCAGATTACGGCCAACGCCATCGGCAACGTTGTCGCCAACTTTCAGGGCTTTATGGCCATGGGCATCAACATGGCCCAGATTCCCGTCATCAGCCGCTGCGCCGGTGCCGGAGATTACCGGCAGGCCCGGTGGTACGTGCGCCACTATGTGGCGCTGACCTATATCTTTCAGGGAATATGGAGCATCCTGATGTGCGCGGCCATTCCTCTGATTCTGAAAGCCTACGGCGTCTCCGCCGAAACCTGGCACTACGGTGTCTGGATTATGCTGATTCACGGCATCGGGATGTGCACGCTCTGGCCGGTGGCCTTCATGCTCAACACCGCAATGCGCGCGGCGGGCGATTCGAAATACGTCATGGTGATTGCCTCGGTTTCCATGTGGCTCTGCCGGGTCGGCGGTTCCTATCTCCTGATTCGCGGCTTCGACGTCAGCGTTCTCGCCATCTGGATTGCCTGGATGGTCGACTGGGTCTTCCGCATCGTCTTTTTCGTTCCGCGCTATGTCGGCCACAAGTGGGAGACAAAGGCCATTGCTTCCTGAATAATAAAAAAATAACTTCCTGTCCGAGCGCAAAGACAGGAAGCTATTTTTTAAAGTTCTTTAATTTTCTGATGTTCATTTGAATTTGATCAGAACAAAACGGCTTGGAGCAGCTGTAAAAGCGTTGCCGCAGCCAGTGCAAGCGTGCATACCATTTTTGTTTTCTCCTTTCGTTTGTGATATCTATATGTAAAAGCCTTTTGCTTGGGCTCTCCGCTTATAAATACGCTTCTGTGCGCAAAGTGTTACGGAGAAAAGCAAAAAAAGTTGCAGTCGAAAGGCTGCAACTTTTTAATTCCTTTATATCAGAAATATCTTTCCAGCAGGCCCTTGAATGCCTTGCCGTGACGGGCTTCGTCACGAGCCATTTCGTGAATGGTGTCGTGCAGAGCATCGAGATTGTACTGCTTGCAGAGCTTTGCGAGCTCGAACTTGCCGAGAGTGGCACCGTTTTCGGCTTCCACACGCATGGCGAGATTCTTCTTGGTGCTGTCGGTGACGACTTCGCCGAGGAGCTCTGCGAACTTGGCAGCATGCTCGGCCTCTTCAAGGCCGGCCTTCTCCCAGTACATGCCTATCTCGGGGTAGCCTTCGCGATGAGCCACGCGTGCCATGGCCAGATACATGCCGACTTCGCTGCACTCGCCTGCAAAGTTTGCCTGCAGGCCTTCGATGATTGTATTCTTTACGTCTTCGGGAACATCTTCGCCGAACACCTTACCAACACCAACAACGTGCTCTGCAGCCCAGGTCAGATCTTCTTTGGCTTCGGTGAACTTGCTGCCGGGGACCTTGCACTGGGGGCAGAACTCGGGGGGCTGCTCACCTTCGTGAACGTAACCGCATACAGGGCATATCCATTTTTTCATAACTGTTAACCTCCGTTAAAAAATATGCAATAAGAAACCTTATTGATAAAAGTATACCATAGCCTTTCGGGTATGTAAAGTTGCACCGCTCCCCATCACGGGCTGGATTCGGGGGCGGACCTGTGATATGATGGCACAAACCGGGAAAGGATGAAAAAGGATGCATTTCTGTTTTGCCAAAAGGGAAGACACTCCGGAAATACTGGAGTTTATTAAAGGTCTGGCCGAATACGAAAACATGCTCGACCAGGTGGTTGCCGATGTGCCCACGCTGGAGCACTGGCTGTTTGGCGAAAAGAAGGCCGAAGTGATCTTTGCCGAAGAGGACGGGGAGCGTGTCGGCTTTGCGCTTTTCTTCCATAATTTTTCAACCTTCCTCGGCAGGGCCGGGCTGTATCTGGAGGACCTCTACGTAAAGCCCGAGCACCGGGGCAAAGGCTACGGGAAGGCTCTTCTGCAGGAGCTGGCCCGGATAGCGGTCGAGCGCGGCTGCGGCCGTTTCGAATGGTGGTGCCTCGACTGGAACACTCCCAGCATCGAATTCTACAAATCAATGGGTGCCGTTCCGATGAGCGACTGGACGGTATACCGCATCACCGGCGATACCCTGCAGGAACTCGGTTCGGCCGATTAAGAGAACTTATCAAAGATTGGAGTATATATGAAAGCAGTAGTAACGGTTATCGGCAAGGATACGGTAGGCATCCTTGCAAAAGCTGCCAGTGCATGCGCAGCCAGAAACGCAAACGTCAGCGAAGTAAACCAGTCGGTTCTGGACGGGTATTTCTGCATGATTATGATTATCGATATCGACAACATGACCTGCGAAATCTCCGAAATCGAGCAGGACATCAAGAATGCCGTTCCGGATATGGTGGTGCACGTGATGCACGAAGACATCTTCAATTCGATGCACAGAATCTGAGGCGCGGATTATGCTGAACATGTCGGATATTATGGAGACCATCTCCATGATACAAAACGAAAACCTGGATATCAGAACCATCACGATGGGGATTTCCCTTCTGGACTGCGCCGATTCGGACATCGACCGGAGCTGTGCCAAAGTATATGACAAGATATGCGCGCGGGCGGAAAACCTCGTGAGCGTGGGCGAGTCCATAGAGAAGAAATATGGTATTCCCATCGTCAACAAGAGAATCTCCGTAACACCCGTTTCTATCCTGGTTGCCGCATCGGGCGGTGACCCCGTAAAATATGCGCTTACGCTCGACCGCGCCGCCAAGACCGTCGGCGTCAACTTCATCGGCGGTTACAGCGCGCTTGTCCAGAAGGGCTTTGCTTCCGGAGACAGAGAACTTATTGAGTCGATTCCCCGCGCCCTGGCGCAGACCGACCTTGTCTGCTCCTCGGTGAACGTGGGCTCCACGAAAGCCGGCATCAATATGGATGCCACCTCTCTCATGGGCGAGGTTGTACGCAAGGCGGCCGAACTGACGAAGGACAGGAACTGCATCGGGGCCGCCAAACTGGTTGTATTCTGCAATGCGGTGGAAGACAACCCCTTTATGGCGGGTGCTTTCCACGGCGTCGGAGAAGCGGACTGTGTCCTGAATGTCGGCGTTTCGGGTCCGGGCGTCGTCCGTTCCGCCCTGGCAAAGCTCCCGAAAGAGGCCCCTCTCAACGAGGTTGCCGAGGTTATCAAGAAAACAGCCTTCAAGATTACGCGGATGGGCCAGCTGGTAGGCTGCGAGGCCTCCCGGATGCTGGGTGTTCCTTTCGGCATTGTCGACCTTTCCCTGGCACCGACGCCGGCCGTCGGCGATTCGGTTGCCCACATTCTCGAGGAGATAGGGCTTGAACAGTGCGGAACGCACGGAACCACGGCAGCGCTGGCCATGCTGAACGACGCCGTCAAAAAGGGCGGCGTGATGGCATCCTCCGCCGTCGGCGGGCTCTCGGGTGCCTTCATTCCCGTTTCCGAAGACGCCGGCATGATAGCCGCCGCCAAGTCGGGATGCCTGGGCATCGAAAAGCTCGAAGCCATGACGGCCGTATGCTCCGTGGGTCTCGACATGATTGTAATTCCCGGGGACACCCCGGCCGAAACGATTGCCGCCATTATCGCGGATGAAGCGGCCATCGGCATGATCAATGCCAAGACCACCGCGGTCCGGGTGATTCCGGCCATCGGCGTCGAAGGCGGCGAACTGGACTTCGGCGGTCTTCTCGGCAGCGGGCCGGTCATGCCGCTCAATCCGAAATCCCCGGCGGCCATGATTCACCGCGGCGGAAGAATCCCCGCTCCCATCCAGAGTCTCAAGAATTAAACATATAAATCAAAGAGAAAGCGAGCGCATTATTTGAATGAATAAAACGCTCGCATTTTTAATGATGAATCATACTCTAAAAACGATCTTCCGATCCTAAAAGAAAATCAAAAAGATTCATAATCAGAATACCGTTCTCATTGTAATAACTTGGGCCTTCCTTGGTAATAATCACTTTGGTGAATGCGTCCGGAATTCGAACCAATGAATTTTGTTCCTGCTCCATTTTCTGCAACGACGGAAGCGATAGTGCCGATTGAATATACATTCGCTTTGATTCCATATTGCATACAAAATCGACCTCTAATGACTTTTGTATGCGTTTTTTATTTTCATCATAAAAACTATATTCGACGACTCCCACATCAACGTTGTATCCGCGAACAAGAAGTTCATTATAAATTACATTCTCCATAAGATGTGTTTCTTCGTATTGTCGAAAATTTAGGCGTGCATTTCTAAGACCCAAATCGGTAAAATAGTACTTGAAAGGAGTTCCGATGTACTTTTTCCCTTTAACATCATATCTCTGTGCCTTATGAATCAGAAACGCGTCTTCAAAATAACCAAGATACTTCTTAATCGTATCAGGATGTAATGAAACATTTTTTACCGACTGAAAAGTATCCGATAACTTTTTGGGATTCACAAGACTTCCTACGGAAGATGACACTATATTCAACAGTTCATCAAGTTCCGCCATATTTCTTACATAATAACGTTCCTGTATGTCTCTCAAATATGTCTCTTCAAACAGGCTTTTCAGATAATTGGCTTTGTCGGCAGGTTCACGAATCGATAACATCATAGGGAGCCCGCCATATAAAATGTATTCTTCCCAACCGTCTCTTTTATCACCGTCATATGCTGTCATAAATTCGGAAAAAGAAAGCGGATAAACATGAATCTGGTCTCCTCTCCCCCTAAACTCTGTAATGATGTCCTTTGATAAAAACTTAGCATTGCTTCCGGTCACATAGACATCAGCATTTTTTAAATACAGAAAGCTATTTAAAACGTCTTCAAATTCCGGAACGAGTTGAACCTCATCCAAAAGAATATAATACATATCCGCGTCAACAATTCTCTGCTCAATTGACTCACATAGCACATCCGGATCTCTAAACATTTTGTTTCGCCTGTCATCCAATGCGATTCGGATGATATGATCTTCTTTTATACCTTGTTCCAACAGATAAGAGTAAAACAAGTTGAATAAAAGATATGACTTCCCGGCCCGCCTTATTCCGGTAATAACCTTAATCAGCCCATTACCTTGTTTTCGTATAAGCTTATCTAAATAAATTGGCCTGTTCATCTTCGGTGTTCCCCTTCTGTTGAAAATTTTATCTCCATTACAGTAATATTTCTAATGTAGAATACCATATACAATGACTGTTTTCAATTCCTATTGAAAATTTAGTCTCCATATCGAGTCTTTTTTCAATATTGGCTTCCGCATATTTAAAGAATGAAAAACGCCCCGAGTAGGGGCGTTTATTATCGCTTTATGCTGCACACGCAGGCCGAACAGGCCGAAGGGGACAGGGCGCATCCGCCGAGAGCGGTTTCCCGCAGTTCCGCCGGCAGTCTCTTTCCCACCCGGAACATGATTTCCAGCATCTCGTCAAACGGTATGTGCTGCCGGATACCCGCCAGCGTGATTTCCACGGCGGCCAGCGCATTGGCAACGCCTGCGGCGTTGCGGTTCTGGCAGGGATATTCGACAAGGCCCGCGACGGGGTCGCAGACGAGGCCCAGCATGTTCATCAGAACCGTGCTCGCCGCGTGCAGGGACTGTTCCGGGCTCCCGCCCAGCAGTTCCACGGCAGCACCGGCCGCCATTGCGGAGGCTACGCCCACTTCCGCCTGGCATCCGCCCACGGCACCGGCCACGGTTGTGTTCCGCATGGCAATGTATCCCAGGGCACCGGCCGTCAGCAGGGCTTTCACGAGACTCTCGTCCGAAAATCCGTATTCGTCCTGCAGCGCCAGCAGCACGCCGGGAACCACACCCGAGGAACCCGCCGTCGGGGCCGCAACAATCAGCCCCATATTGGAATTGACTTCGAGCACGCCCATCGCGTACATCATAGCGCGTGTCATCACCCTGCCGCATACGGTGTTCCCGGTCTCGAGGCGGCCGCTCAGCGCCTTAGCCTCTCCGCCGATCAGCCCTCCCATGCTTTTGGAGGGTTTTTCCACCGCGGAACGGGCGCTCTGTTTCATAATCTCCAGGGCGCGCGTCATGCGCTCGAGTACCTCTTCCCGGCTCTTCTCGCCTTCCGTGCATTCTCTTTCGAGCATCACGTCGCTGATAAGGCAGTTGCCGGCAAAGCATAAATCCAGCAGCTCTTTTGCCGATTTAAAATTCATGCCGTCCCCTCCTTATATGGCCTTGATGAGCATGACATCCCGCACGTTCTGGTTCAGCCGGATGGCCGGAATGATGCTCTCCGGTATTTCGCTGTCGGATTCCGCAAAGGTATAGGCGGTGTTCCCCTTGGCTTCGCGGAAAAGCCTGAGAAACGCAATGTTCACGTTGCTCTCGCTCAGACAGTGTGTGATGTGGGCCAGGACACCCGGCCGGTCGTTCTGGATAATCAGGGCGGCGTGGTATTCGCCGTTGAAGTCGACCTCTACGCCGTTAATCCGGCAGATTCGGGCCTTTCCGCCGCCGAGCGACTCTCCCCGCACGGTCATTGTCTTCCCGTTGTCACAGGTCATCGTGATGTCCGCCGTGTTGGGATGCACGTCATCCTCCTCGTCATCGGTCACAAAGGCAAACTCCAGGCCTTTTTCTTTCGCCAGCTCGAAACTGTCCACGATTCTCTCGTCGTCCGAACGGAAGCCGAGAATGCCGCCGAGGAGGGCCCTGTCGGTTCCGTGGCCGTGATAGGTCTTTGCAAAGCTGCCGTACAGGGTAAACGTCACCTTTTCGATTTTCCCCGGCGCCAGCTTCTGCGCCAGATAGCCGATCACGTTGGCTCCGGCCGTGTGGCTGGAGCTCGGCCCGATCATATTCGGTCCGATAACGTCAAAAACGCTGATAAAAGCCATAGCTTTTCTGTCCTTCCGAAGCAGATTCTGCCCGTCTGCGCTTAGGGCTGCCCGGCACTCTGCTGTTTTTTGAACAGCCAGTAGGCAATGCCGATAGCGATGGCGCCGCTCGGGATAATCATCGTGCTGACGGAGCCGATGAGGCTCGGTACCGCCAGAAACAGAACGGTCATCACGATAAGCGGAATCACGGCAATTCTCAGATTGCCGCGGTAGTATTTGTAGGCCATCGCGCCGAAGAGCGCGGGGACCACGTTTTCGAAAGCCGGCTGCAGCGCTTCGCTTTCCAGAATGGGGCGAAGCGGCGTGAGCAGCAGCACGCCGACAGCCAGAACAAGAATCGTCACCAGCGAACTGGTTGCGATGGAGAGCGTGGAAATAATCTCGTTCTCCGCGGTTCCGCTCTTGGCTCCGACGATATCTTTTGCGTTGATGGCGCAGGGAATCTTCATGTTGATGAGATTGCCCGTGATGAAAGCGAGATAGCTTCCGCCGCTGCCGAGCATCGGCACATAAATCACATATTCGGCAATGCAGCTTACGAGATATACAATGCCGATTTTAAGAAAGCCCATCAAAAAGGCGTGAAAATCCGGAGAAACGCCGAAATACAGCCCCATCACGAAGGGTGCTCCGAGGAACATCACCAGGCAGATGATGCAGGCGATGCGGCCCAGCATATGCGTGCGTTTTTCATATTTATCAAAAAATGCAAGTTTTTCCTGTTCTGTCATGACCTTTCCCTCCTTACAGCAGTTTTCCGAAGAAGATGGCGGATATCATAGCGATAATCATGCTTCCGGCTATGCTGAAGCTGTCGACCCACTCCGCATTCTTCTTTTCCTTAATCCAGAGGAACAGGCACATGGCCAGTCCTCCCACGACGGCCACCGCCAGGGAAACCCAGTTCCCGTCCACGCGGATCTGCCCGATGTAGCTGCCGATATAGGCGGAGACAAGGCCTATGAACATCGCATTCATCGCCGTGTCGCCGAAGTCCGCTATCAGGGACTTCTTTTTCTGCGCGCCGCCCGCCTCCGAAGCGGGATTGGCCTTGAGTTTGGAGGAGTATTTCTTCGTGAAGAAAACGGAGAACACCATCCCCCACATGATGCAGAAGCCCATCAAAAGAGCAATGGTCACGAAGGCTTCCGGGTTCATTTCGGCCGCCGAAAGCTTGATGTGCACCGCCTCTGCGGCGGCCTCGGCCACCTGCGTCTCATAATGCAGCGCGCCGATAACCGAAAGTCTCAGCCAGGGCAGAGGAATGCCCAGGCTGCCGGACAGGGCGATAACCCCCAGAAGGATGCCCACACTGGGGAGAATGGCAAACGTGGCGCTCGCCGTCACGGTGCGGCGGAGCTTGGTTCTGTCCATCCCGACGGAGATTCCCGCGCGGTAGGCTCTTATGAGGAAGAATAAGCTGACGAGAGCCACAAACAGAACAATCACGCCGCATATCAGATACATGGCCGGGCTGTTCAGCTGGCTCAGAATGGTATTGTTTCCCATGATTTACCTGCTTTCTTTATATTCAGTATTCCCGCATGATGAAGAAGAACCGGCGCTGGTCCTCGTTCGAGATGGTCCGGACCGGTTTGAACTGGCCGGCGGAGCGGCCCTTGGCTATCTGCAGTTCGCGCCAGAGGAAGGTCGTCTCCGGCTGCAGCCAGAAAGCGTCTGCCGGTCGCATCGAATGATCCAGAATGCACTCTTCATAGAGGGCGTTCGCTTCGCGGGTATATTTTTCGAGCGTTTCGGCCAGCTGCTCTTCGGAGATACCCTCCACGGGGAACGACGGCTGAATCAGGAAGGTATAGCCTGGGGGCGTGGAGGCGGCATCGGGATACACCGTGTAGTCGGACAGCTCGAAGCCGAGCTCTTCCGCGGTCTTCTCCACCGCCTGCTGGAGCGCTTTCTCCGTGGTCTTCTCGCAGGCCAGGTTGATGTTCCTGTCCACGCGGTACATGAAACGCACCCGCGGTGTGTTTTCGAAGAAGCCTGTTACGAGAAGCGCATCGCTCATCCGATAGCGGTAGAAACCGCAGAGGTTGGTGATGATCAGCTCGTAAATCCGGCCTTCCTCCAGCTTGTCGATGGACACGCATTGGGTAAAGTCGTCACCCGCATCCACCGGCAGGAATTCCATAAAGGCGCTCCCCGGCACCAGTGCCGAGTCTTCGCTTTCCGGCTCCACCGGCACGGACCAGAGACCCTCGGAGGCCGTCACACCGCTGAGTATAAACTTCACGCTCTCGTCGGCGTATTTTTTGCGGATGGTGTCGGCATACACGGAAAAGCCGTCGCCGCCGACGCCGAAGATGAACTGCATGCCCGGCCAGACCTTTTTGACGAAGCGGAAGTCGCTCCCGTCCCTGAATATTTCGCGAAGCTCCGCGGCCCGCTCCGGCATCGGCTCTATCTTTTTGAGCAGAGACGCTCTCACTTCGGGCGGCAGATCGACGCTTTCGTCGATGGTGCCCGTCTCGATGTCCCGGATGAGCATCTCGATGTTCTGCGCGATGTAGTGCAGATACTGCACCACCATGACATAGAATCCGGATACAATGCCGGTCACGCTCCGGTCGGCCAGGGCAAAGCGGGTGTGTATGTATTTCGTATCGGTTCCGAGGTCCGGAATCGTCGCTTCCACCGGGGATGTATACACCATGCGCAGCATCGCGTCGAGCCCGTCGCGGCCGCCCTGCACATATTCCGCCATCTTGGACGAGGCATCGCCGATTGTGATGCCGGAGGGCGCGGTGCGGTATTTCCCCTGCGAGGTGCAGAACAGGCGCCCCTTCATCCAGTCCTCGCCGAGCTTGTCGGCATAGAAGGCGTCCATGTAGTGCTTGTTGTATTTCAGGAACACCCCTGTCTGCCTGTCGGTCATCGGCACAAGCTTGGCCTTGCCGACGGTACCCGAAGTCTCGTTCATGTGGCTGTAGGGGTATGCCGTCAGAACGTCCTTTTCTCCGTCCACCATCCGGTCGATATAGCCGGCGATGTCGTCATACGTAACGACGGGAACCTTCTCCTTATACTCTTCGTAATTCGTGATGTGCTCAAAATCGTAAAGGCGGCCGTACTCGGTATCTTTGTTGTCCCGCAGGATGCCGAGCAGCAGCTGTTCGTTCACGCCGAAGGGATTGCGGCACTCTTCTTTAAAGCTCTCGTAATCCGCCTGTGCCTGTGCAACGTTCGCCTGGTTAATTTGGTAGGTCATTTCGTTATCCTGCATAATCTGTCTCCTTTTAAATCTCTATGTTCAAACTATTGATGTTGAGTGTATCGATATACTCCGTTTTCCGGGCCATCCCGCAAACGAGTTTGATTCCGATATTGGAAAAGGCATCCTCCGTCTCTTCTTTGAGAATGCTCACGGGGTCAAAACGGCAGCCGTCTTCCAGGATGGCCAGCGGGTTGAGCTGTCTCCCGTTATCCCGCACGTTCATGTTCCAGCCGTCCTTCCTTTTGAGCACGCGCACCTCGATTCTCTCGCCCGAGCCGGTATTGTACCGCAGAATATAGTTCCCGATTTCCTCGGCGGAGAGCGAAAATACGTAGGCAGTTCTTTCCCCGGCCCCGTTTTCCATGCAGAACCGGTATACCTGCCCCGCAAGAGCCGACATGGCGGCCCCGTCCCCGGCGCTTCCGTCAAACCGGTTCAGCACGTCCGCCGTCAGCTCGGGCGGAATAAACAGCATCCGTTCTGGAAGGCTTCCCGGCTTCTTCGTTTTTATCAGCGTCCAGAAAACCAGCAGCAGAAGCGTCAGCGTCTCACCGAACAGGAACGACAGCCATACGCCGTTCACGCCGATCCTGGCACTCAGCAGGAAGGCGCCGAGCACCGTAAACAGGAAGCTGTTGCAGAAGACATAGACATACGAAAGCCATGAAAAATGCATGGCCTGGTAATAAAGGCGCAACGTAACGTTGACGGAATAGCCAATCATCGACAGGCAGTAAAGCCGGAACCCGGTTACGGCGAGTCCTAAAATCGCGGGGTCGGAAGTGAACATCGGCATGAGAACGCCGGCGCCGAGAAGCAGTACAACGCAGAGCGCGGCATCGTATACCACGGCCGTAAAGAGGGCCGTCCGCATAAGTTCCCGGATGGCCCGGTCGTCCCGGTCTCCCGAGAAAACGCCGGTGAGCATCGAAACATCGGCGCCGATGCCGCTGCCGAGCGCCATGCAGAGATTGGCCGCCGACATAATAGCGGTAAAAGCCGCCACCGCGTTTGTGTCGGCGATGGCCAGCAGGCGTCTGTTCAGCAAAAGCAGAAGCAGGCTTCGGCAGCCCTGCTGCAGGGCATTGGGAAGACCGCCAGAAAGCATCGTTCCGATGAAGGCGGCATTTAAATGTTTAAACGAAAGCTGCAGCGTATTCCCTCTTTTAAAGAGCGTCGGCAGCATGAGCGCAAGCGCCGCGAAATAGCTCACGGTCGTCGCCAGGGCCATGCCGAAGAGGCCTCCCCGGAAGACGAAGCCGACCAGAAGGTCTCCCGTGATGTTGACGGCCGTCATCGTGACGACGGCGAGCACAACCAGTTTCCTTTTTCCCTCTATCTGCATAACGGGCATCAGCACCGTCAGCAGGAAAAGGGCCGGGGCGCAGAGCGAAAAGCCCCGCAGATAATCCGCCGTCATCTCCGCGACGGGGCCGCTCGCTCCTAAGAAAGCGGCAATCTTCCCGGAAAAGGCGAACACCGAAATCGTCAGAAGCAGAGAAAAGCCGAGGGCAAAGGCCAGGCAGGACGAGAGCGCGTCGGAAGCCTCTTCTGTTCTCCGGGCGCCGATCAGCCTCCCGATGAGCACGGAGGTGCCGAGCTCGCATACGCCGGAGCAGGCCACAAAAATCGTTATCAGCGGCGAAGCCAAGCCGAAGCCCGCCATCGCGTCCGTGCCGAGACAGCGGCCCGTAACCGCCCCGTCGACCACCATTCCCAATACGCCGACGGCACCGGCAATAATCTGTATCAAAAGTGCGTTTTTAAAAGCTTTTTTAACCATTTTTCAAAAACTCAGCCGCAGATCAGCTGGTACAGGAAAACCATCAGCGGCATCGAAACGATGCAGAAGAGGGTTGTGATTACGTTCAAGGTCCCGGCGGCGCGCGCCTCCTCGGTCGTCCGGTACACATCGGCCAGCTGGGTCACCAGAGCGGCGGCTGGGGCGCTGGAGCAGATGAGGATGACCAGAATCACTTCTTTGGCATAGGGGAACAGGTTCACCGCGCCGGTGAACTTCGCCGTCAGGATAAAAATCAGCGGGTAAATCAGCAGACGGACAGCCGTCACCAGATACAGGCGCCTGTCGCCGAAGATGGTCTTGAAATCCACGCCGCCCATCAGCATTCCTATCATAATCATGCTGACAGGGGAGAGAAGGCTCCCTACGGTGGAAACGGCGGAGCCCAGAAAGTCCGGCAGCCGGAAGCCCGTGAAAAACATCAGCAGGCCGATTGTGATGGAGAATACGTTCCGGTTGAGCAGAATCTTTTTCCAGTCCACCTTGGCTTCCCGGCTCATGATGAACGGCAGATAGACAAATATGGCCAGATTCTGGAAACCCATGTGGGCCGAGGCGAAGAAAAGCTCCTCACTGCCGAGGACGGCCGCCACCAGCGGGGCACCCACGCCCGCGGAATTGGAAAAGATGGCCGTTCCCTGCTCCGCCACGTTCCACTTCAGCGGCTTTTGAATCAGCCTCGTAATGACAATGTATAAAAGAATGCTGAGCACGGCAACCGCACAGGCAAACAGAAAGGCCTGCGCCTTTTCCTTCTCGTAATCCACCTGGAAGGAGGCTATGAGCGAGCAGGGAATGATCCAGTCGAAGCAGATGCGGGACAGCACCGAGCTGTCCGCGCTCTTCAGCCGGCCCTTCTTCACCGTTATGAATCCCATGCCCACCATGATGAACATGACCAGGATTTTTTTGAGCAGCACAAGGCTGAGAGAAGCGTCCATTGTTTCCGTCCTTACAGCTCCGAATGATATCTGTGTATTTTATTAACTTTAACCTAAATGAGAGGATTTATCAACAAAACGCTGTCTTTACGCGCAACTTTTTTGATGATAGAATGCAGCCATGTGTGGTTGTGATTGTCCTTCGCCCGTGCCTCAGACGGGTGATTTAAGTGTATACGAAGCCAGGCCTTTCGGGAACATCCTGTTCGATTCCGATTTTGCCGCTCTTACCCGGGCGGGCATCCATCCGGGAGACAGCGTGGATGTCCTTTTCGCAAGCGGAAAAGTGCTGGAGGACCTTCCCTATCTCAGCGGCTGCATTCTGCCGGAGGGCACAATCTGCCTGAACGCGCATGAGGGCTTCGACTGGCTCCGCATCGAAAAGCGCTTCGGCAACGCCTGGGAGCATTTTCAAATGCGGGAAAACGAAACCGCCAGAATCCTTCTGCGCGAGAGCGGGAAGTACGCTTTTCTTTATCGTGTCTTCAACGCGGAATTCTCTCTGGAGCGGAAAGACTACCCGAGCGACGAATATTTTTCAAATTACCGCGAGCTCAGCGGCGGCCGCCTGAAGAAAAAGATGTTTTATCGCTCCGCCAGTTCCTTTCCTCTGCCCGATGATGCCGTCTCCTTCCGGGAGCGGCAGCAGTGCATCGACGCTCTGATACGACGGGACGGAATCCGTTTTGTCCTCAACATGGCCTGCGACGGGCCTGTTGCGGAGGCGTCCTTCCCCTGCGCCGTTTATGCGGCCCGCTTTCCCGTTGATTTTTCCTCCCCCGCGTTTCGGAACTGCCTTGCCTCCGCCCTGCGGGCGCTTTTCGGGCGGCCCGGCCCCTATCTCTTTCAGTGCAAAGCGGGCCTCGACAGGACGGGCTTCTTCTGCGGTCTTCTCGAAGCACTGGCGGGTGCGGACGCGGCGGACGTCGTCGCCGATTACATGCTCTCCTATGCCTGCCTCTGCGGTCTGTCCCGGGAAAGCGACCCGGAAAAATACGATACCCTGCAAAAATACCAGGCCGACAGAATCCTGAACATCCTTACGGATGGCAGACCCGGTGAAAGTCTGGAGTCCGCCGCGGAGGAATATCTCCGGCAGTGCGGCATGGAACCGGCCGAAATCACCCGCCTGAAAAATCTCCTGACGGAATAACCGGAATCAAAAGAGAGAGCGCAGGAATACTCTGCGCTCTCTTTTTTAAAAACATCACATTACATTTCTGACTTTTCAATAGTTTTTGCAGCGCAAAAAAGCCACTTTTCAATAGTTTTTGCAACGCAAAAAGGCCACTTTTCAATTATCCCCTCTGTTCTACCACAATTCTTTATTTATCATTCTTCATTCTTCATTTCTCTTGCAACGCCTGTAACGTTTTCCCGTTCAAAACGTAATTAGTATAGTAGAAAAAATCAAACACATGGGAGGAAACAACAAATGGAATGGAATGAACAGATGAAAGAAAACCGTGACCTGACGGACAGCCAGGATGAAAAGGTACAGGCAGGTGTCGGTAACCCCTTCGGCGTCCGGACCAGAATGCACTGCGACAAATGCAATTTTGAACTGGACTGGGCAGGCTGCTATCTGGACGGCACCGTTTACGATTGCCCGCATTGCCACGCGCACGCGTTCCACGGTACTATTTTCTGCTGATACATAAATACCGTATTGCGGTACTGCGGCTCTGCGGTACTGCGGCTCCCACTTGCGTTAACGCGCTGCAAAGCCTATAATAGTTAGGCCTTTGGAACAGGCACGATGGGAGAACTTATGAAACTTCTTTATAAACTGTTTAAACAGGATCCGGAATCCAGAGAGGGCATCATTACCACAACTTCCGGCCTCGGCATTATCGTCAATCTTCTGGTTGCCTCTGCGAAAGTCATCGTAGGCTTTCTGGCATCCTCCATTGCCATTGTTTCCGAAGGTGTAAACAATGCTGCGGACGCGCTGACGTCCATCCTTACGCTGGTCGGAACAAAGCTTGCCGGAAAGCATCCGGACAAGAATCATCCTTTCGGCTACGGAAGGATAGAATATCTGACAAGCCTTGTCATTGCGGTGCTTATCCTTGTTACCGGTATTGAAATGCTTACCAGCTCCATAAAACTCATCTTCCACCCGGAGCCGCTCAGCATTTCCTATTTATCCCTTGCCATCGTTGCCGTTTCTGCCGTTATTAAATTCTGCCTCGGCGTCTATACCATAAAAATGGGCAAAAAAGCCGGGTCCGGTGCCTTGGAAGCGGTGGGCCTCGACTGCAGGAACGATTCTTTCGTATCCGTCGTAACGATTGTTTCCGCTCTGGTATTTCTTCTTTTCCATAAATCGATAGACGCGTATGCCGGTGTTTTCACATCCGCTCTGATTATCAAAGCCGGTGTGGAAGTCCTGAAGGATACCATATCCGAGCTTATCGGACGGCCCGGCGAAAAGGATCTGGCTTCTCAGCTTTACAAAGAGATTATCGGCACCGAAGGCGTTATCGGCGCCGCCGACATGATGCTCCACAATTACGGTCCGGACGCTTATTCCGGTTCCGTCAACATTGAGATAGACCACAGCAAAACCGTTGGCGAGGTTTACCAGTTCATTCACAAGCTGCAGCTGGATATTATGCATAAATACGATGTAACGATGGTATTCGGTATCTACGCCGTGGACGACGATCACGAGGTCACAAAGCAGCTCCGAAAGACCATCGGCACCTTTGTAAAGAAAACCGACGGTGTCAAGAGCTTCCATGCCATCTATCTGGACCCGGACTCCGATCTGCTGTATTGCGACCTTATCGTGGAATACTCCCTTCGCGATTGGGAGGCTCTGGAGAAGGATTTCAAGGACTACATGGCCGCCTACTACCCGGACAAGGAAGTCGTTCTTACCATCGAAACCGAGTTTGTGTAAGGCAATACCGCATAATGCGGCAAGAGCAGCTGCTGAGAGAAAACAGGTTCTGATGACGGCGCTTTTTCGCAGGAATACTTTGTGTATTTCAAGAAAAAGGGACTAAATCAGAGCTTGTTTTATCCGGCAGATGCCGCAGGC
>JAZUEY010000020.1:0-24214 GCA_045640405.1 Candidatus Limivicinus sp. | reverse complement strand
TGGTCTGAATACCGCCGGAGGCTGCCTGCTTCGAGTCGAAGCCAACCACATCGTCTCCCTGCCAACAGTGCAGAGATACCGTTGTATTCTTCAGTGTCTCAAGTGCCTTTTCCGTGTCTACGCCCCATCCGGCATAGATTTCTTTTGCGCTTTCGTATCGGCTGCTCATTGTTTTATCTCCTAATCAATCAAGATGGAAGACCAGATGCAGGTCTTCGCACACCGGGCTGTTGTCCGGGTTCGTATCCATGATGTCTGCCATGAAATCCCACCATTTGCGGTTGATGGGTTCATCGGCCTGTTTTGCCCATTCCTCTTCGCTCTCTATTTCTATCGTTCCGAAAAGCGTCAGCGTCTCTCTGTCGAGATATATGGAATAATCCTTGCCGCCGTGTCTGTGGATGCTCTCCTGCATCTCCGGCCACAACAGATTGTGTCTTCTTTCGTACTCTTCCTCCATCCCGGGATAGAGCTTCATCTTGAATCCTTTAAACATCTTTTCCTCCTTTATTTGCCGACTCTGGCGAATTCCACGCCAAGGAGTTCGGCGACTTTTTCAAACAAATCGGCATTATGGCCAACACTCATGGCACAATGATGCGTCGGTGCCGCCTTGAACCACTCATCCATATATTCGTCGAGATCCATCCCGAAATCCACATGCGTCTGGGTATTGCCTATTTTAAGTATTTCGTAGGGCATTGCTTCGCCTTCGCTGGCAATAAATCTGAGTTTCCCGTTTCCGAGCTGTGTGATGCCAAGCATGGTAACGGGGCCGTTGATAACTTTTGCTTCAACCGAAACGCCGCTTCCTCTCTTGCCGTGGTACACACCCATGCCGCGAAGTACCGGCTTGCCGTCGGATATGGCAATGTGGAAAGGACCGTCATGTCCGAGAATCATGGTATTGTGGTTGTAATCCATTGCAACGATTTCCGAGAAGCTTCCACCGACACCAAGGCTGTCGCAGATTTTCATGGCTGCGCATGTTTTAATGTCCCCTTCGCCCGCGCAGGCTACGCCGTCGGCCGTGAGCAGAGAGTGCCCTACAATAAAGCCGCTCTGTACCTGCTCATAGTGGTTGTCATCAGAACCATGATAGTAATAGCTGAGGGCATCCAGTTTGTATTCGTCCACCATCCGGTACTGTGCCGAAGCCACAGTTGCTGACCAGCGGAGCTGTTCTTCCGTAGGCGCCTTTACTCTCGGATCGGAAGGAGAATCGCCGGAAATCTCAAAGAACTTATTAATGTCCTCCAGTTTGCCGTTTATCTCTTCTTCGGTTACCTTGTTCAGGCTACGGTCTAAATCGCACATCTCAAGAAGTTCAACATGAATGCCGAGCTGGCTCTGCAACATTGTAAAGTCAGAATACATATCGAGCATTCCGCTGTAGTTGTTGCCGAGGAAGCCAAATCTTGCATGCTGCAGCATTCTCTTGATGCCTGCTGCACGAACCCATTCTTCAATTTCTTTCCAGGCTTTTTTGGCAGATTCGGTTTCGGCTGTGTTTTCGTCTGTTACAGAGATTTCGGGCGTATAGTCAAGTCCGAGAAGACCGTTGACAATGTGTATTTCTATTCCCGCTCTTTCAAAGGCGTTTGCCGCTTCGGGAACCGCACAGCCTACACAGTGTGCAAGCCACTCACCCGTGTCTGTTTTCTCGTAATTCATGGCCTTTGTCGGCTGAAGGTTCAGAACGACAGTCGGCACTTTGCATATCTGATGAACCGGCAGCATAGCAGAGCTTGTGAAATAGGTTCCGCTGTGTGCCAGAATGATGTCTACATTGTTTGCGTTGAAATATTCTCCGGCTTCCCTGGCCGAAGTTTCGGAATCCACGAGGCCGAAGTCAAACACTTCGCCCCACTGGGACACTTTTTTCTCGATGAATTTGTTGTATTCGATGATGCGGTCATGCAGCCCTGCAAACTGATCCCAGTAAGCATGCAGACCCGCGCTGTACAGTCCGATTCTTGCTTTGGTTTTGTTCATTAGTCATTCCTCACTTGCATTGTCACGGAATAAAAATGGTATTATTTCCGTTCCTTTTATTAGAATGGGGCGGATAGAATCCGCCCCGTGAAATCAGTCTAAATTAATAGACCGTCTTCCAGTCAGCTATGTTGTCGCCGTTGAACTCGAACGGAGGCCCAATGATGATTTCGGTGCCACCGTCGCCAGCTTCGGTAACTTCATAGGTTGTGCCGTTTGCTGCAGTGAAGGTCTCGCCGAGAGCGCCGGTGAGAGAACCGTTAACCATCTCGATGAGTGCGTAGCCAGCTACACGACCCACATCGATTGGGTTCCACAGGAACATGTACGGGCAAGCGACATCTTCGCCTTCCATGAACTCAGCCATCTCGGAGGGGAGGCCAAGACCGGTTACGATAACTTTGCCGGTAAGACCGTCATCGGAGATAACCTTGGAAGCAGCTGCTATACCAACAGTAGTAGGTGCGCAGATGAGCTTGAGGTCGGGGTAGTTGGTGAGAAGAGCCTTGGTCTCATCGATGGACTTCTGGTACTCGTCATCGCCGTATGCTACTTCAACGAGGTTGATCTTTTCATATTTTGCATCAGCTGCGAGGAGTTCCTTCATAGCTTCAATCCATGCATTCTGGTTGGAAGCAGTGGAAGTAGCGGAAAGGATGGCCCAGTCGCCTTCACCACCAGTGAGGTCGAGGGTTGCATCGCACAGAGCCTGTGCTACCTGGGTAACACCAGCCTGGTTGATGTGGGTAAGACGGCTGTTGGGGTTGACGGAAGAGTCAAGAGAAATGACTTTGATTCCGGCATCCATAGCTGCCTTGCAGGCGGTCTCGAGAGCATCAATGTCGTTACCGGCAATGGCAATGCCCTGAACGCCCTGAGCGGTGAGCTCGTTGATGAGCTGGATCTGAGCTTCAGCAGTGATCTCTGCGGGGTGCTTTACGATGCAGTCGTAACCGGCATCCTTAATGACCTCTTCGAAACCGGAAGCTTCACGCTCATTGTAGGGGTTACCGGCAGACTTCGTGATAATGGCGTAAGTCTGGCCTGCTGCCTCTGCTGCGGGGGCTGCTGCTTCAGCTGCGGGAGCTGCTTCAGCTGCAGGTGCTGCTGCGGGAGCTGCTGCCTGCTGTCCGCATGCGCAAAGTGCAAATACCATGCACAGTGCAAGTGCGAGTGCTAAGAACTTTTTCATGTTTTTTCCTCCACATGAATTTTCGTATTATATTAACCGGTTGCCCGGATAATACCTTTTAAGCGGCTCTTTTCTTGATAGCCTTTTTGTCGGAAATCATCTTGCGGATTTCCGGAATCAAAACAACAATAATAAGGATTGCGCCGATAATCATCAGTATCGTCTGGGAGTTGACGTTGATAAGCCCGAGACCGTACTTGAGGAGACCTATCGTAAAGATAGCGATAACTGTTCCGGGGAAATTGCCGATGCCGCCGGCCGTGGATATGCCGCCGAGGACGCACATGGAAATGGCTTCGAGTTCATAACCCGTGCAAACGTCGTTTCTGACCGTTCCCATCCAGGACGCATAAAAGATTGCCGTGATGCCGCAGACAAGACCTGTAAGCGTATAAGCAATGAATCTCACCTTTTCTACGGGAACGCCGGAGTACTCCGCGGCTGTTCTGTTGGCGCCGATGGCGTAAAGCCAGCGGCCGAACACGGTCTTATGCATTACGAATCCGAAAATAACGGCGAGAACAAAGAAGATGATAAACAGATACGGTACGGGGCCTATCTTGCCGTAATATAAATTGTAGAACCACTGGCAATTCTGAAGCCCGCCTGTTGATTCATTGCCGAGTATCATTTCGGAAATACCGCGGTACATCGTCATCGTTGCCAGAGTGACTATCATCGGGAACAGCTCTTTGAACGCCGTCATAATCAGGCCATTCAAAGCACCGCAGGCAATGCCGGTCAGCAGGCAGAGCACAAGTGCTACGCCCATCGGCAGTCCTGCATTGTAGGCGATTCCGAGAATGGTCGCGGAAAGGGCAACGGTGGAACCGACCGAAAGGTCAATCTCTCCCAAAAGGAGCAGATATGCCATGGGGAATGCAATAAGGCCCTTCGGAAGGAACGTGTTTATGGCGGTAAACAGATAGGTTGAATTCAGATACTTGTCCGAAATGCTGATGTTCATAATGTTTACAGCTATGAACATCACGACAAGCAGAGTCTCCCAGCGCATGAGAAGCGATTTAACGCTCTTTTCTTTTTTGGAGATTATAGTTCTGGTTTTTTTCTCATCCATGATTTATATCTCCCTCTCTTTCAGCGCATTTCTGTCCATTGTTCTCTGTGTAATTGTATTGATGATAATGGCAATCAGGATGATGGCTCCCTTAATAGCCTGCTTCCAGAACTGCGAAATTCCAATCAGCGGCAGAGCTTTTGAAATGATTGACATCATCAATGCGCCAAGGAAAACGCCGATAACGCTTCCCTGACCGCCAAGGAGGCTGACACCGCCGAGAACGCAGGATGCGATGGCATCCATTTCAATACCTGTTCCCATGTCGTTCATCGCAGAAGCATAAAGGGAGGTATACATGGCGCCGGTCAGTCCGGAGAAGGCACCCATCAAGGTATAGGCAAAGAACTTTATTTTATCCACGTTAATGCCGGAGACAGCTGCCGCTTCGGGGTTGGAACCGACTGCGTAAATTCTGCGGCCGAAAATCGTCCACTTCATAATAAAGAAGAAGATAATATAGCATACTAGCATGATGAAAACGAGGTTGTTCATAAGTCCGCCGGTAAGAAACTTGGTCTGTGCGAACTTCTTGAAAGCGCTCTCAAACTGATAAGCGGAAACCCAGGCACTGTTGGAAGCCAGATACGTGGCGCCTCTGTATATGTTGCAGAGGCCGAGTGTTGCAATAATCGGCTGAATGTGCCCTTTTGCAATAATCACACCTACGAGCATTCCGCAGAAAGTACCTATCAGAATACTGACCAGGAACATAACCAATGTGCTGGAATAAACGCCATCTCTCATAAGAAGCGAAGCGCACATGCCCGCAAATGCCATTTCTGCACCGACGCTGATATCGATTCCGCCGATCAATAGGACGAGCATCATACCGAGAGATATCGTCATCGTGGTCGAGTAGTTCTTGAGCAGGTCGGAAATCGTAGCCTGTGTGAGGAACGAGTCATTACGAATCTGCACAAACGCACACAAGAGAATCAGAACTATGATTAAGCTGAATTCTCTGGAGTTCAGGAGGCTCTTGAAAATATTATTCTTTTTCATTTTACTCCTCCTTTTCGGCTTCTGCATTTCTGTGCTTCAGCATCGACAGTTCGAGTATCCTCTCCTGTGTTGCTTCCGCTCTTGAAAGTTCTCCGGTAACACGGCCTTCACACATGACATAGACTCTGTCTATCATGCCCAGAAGTTCTGCCATTTCCGAAGAAATCATAATGATGGCGAGACCCTGTTTTGCAAGCTCACCCATGATTTCATAAATGGCCGCCTTGGCACCGACGTCAACGCCTTTCGTGGGTTCATCCATAATCAAAACCTTCAGGTCGCTTGCCAGGGCTTTGGCAACTACAACCTTCTGCTGGTTTCCGCCGGAAAGCGAGCTGGCAAGATCAAAGACGGAAACGGCTTTAACGTCAACTTCCTCGGCAAGCTTTCTGGACTCTTCGTTTTCAACCTTCTCGTGGGTAATACCCTTGGGGCTGAACTTCTTTAGCTCGGTAAGGGTGATGTTTCTGCCGATTCCCCAAGAAAGAATCAGGCCCTGATGTTGGCGGTCTTCGGTAAGAAGACCGATTCCGAGTTTCATGGCATCTTCCGGCTTGCGGATTTTCACTTCCTTGCCATCCATGAAAACCTTGCCCTCGTTGTAATGCTCGACACCGTAAACCGTCTGAATGACTTCGGTACGCCCTGCACCTACAAGGCCCGTCAACCCGACTATTTCGCCGGCATGGACATTAAAGGATACATCCTTGAAGAATCCTGTTCTGGAAAGCCCTTCCACGCGAAGCACTTCTTCTCCGATGTCAACCTTCGGCTTCGGAGTCAGGTCGCTGATTTCGCGGCCGACCATCGCCTTGATGAGCTCGGGAGGCTCAATCTTGTCGACATCGTATGTACCTATATATTCGGCATCACGGAATACGGTAACTCTGGATGCAAGACGGTACATGTCTTCAAGACGGTGGGAAATAAAGATAACCGATTTCCCTTCATCGCGCAGCTTCTCGGTAATACGGTAAAGCTCTTCGGACTCGTTCTTGGTAAGCGCTGCCGTCGGCTCGTCCATGATAATGATGCGAGCATTGGTGGAGAGCGCCTTGGCTATTTCAACCATCTGCTGCTGCGCAACGGAAAGCGAATTCATCTTGGCCATGGGTGAGAATTCCGCATCCAGCTGATCAAGCAGCTCCCCTGCCTGTTTATACATTTCCTTCCAGCTGAGAATTCCGCCCTTTTTGATTTCATGGTTCATAAAGATGTTTTCGGCGACCGAAAGATCAGGATAGCTTGTAACATGCTGGTAGATGGCAGCAATGCCCTTCTCCTGAGCATCCAGAGGAGTCTTGAATTCCACTTTTTCTCCGTCAAGGAACATCTCGCCGCCGTCTGCGCGGTGGACACCTGTTATGACCTTGATGAATGTGGACTTTCCGGCTCCGTTTTCTCCCATGAGAGCGTGAATCTCACCGGGTTTGAGCTGAAAATTAACCCCGTTTAATGCTTTGACGCCCGGGAAAATCTTGGTTATGTTTTTCAGCTCCAATACATATTCCGACATATTGGTTTTACCTTTCCGATGCTGATGTATTTTAATTCTTTTTCAATTCTGCAAACTTTCACAATCTTGACAATGCATTATGGTAACCGCTTTTTGCTTTTTTCATAGTAAATCTGCATAAACACCGGGAAAAAGCGGAACGATATATTGAAAAGATTTTGGTATTTTGTATAATAACATCATAAGCTTGCTTTCGATATATATTATCTTGTGGTTTTTTAGCACTATCTTGACATTGGAGTTTTTGTTCATATGGATAAATATCTGGACTATAAACTGGACCTTTCACCCGATTCTCGATGGAACATGGTTTCCGCAACCCCGAGTTCGAAGCTCTCCCTTCTGTACCTGCAGGAATCGGGGGATTTCATTGCCGGTCCGGGTTATTTCACAACCAGAAGGGGCTTTGAGTCCTTCCTAATAAAACTGACTGTGTCCGGCAGCGGCATTCTAAGCTACAGAGGCAGCACCTATAAAGTCTCTCCGGGCCAGTTCTACTGGATTGACTGTGAACATCTGCACGATTACCGCACCGACCCGGAGGTCGGAGAGTGGCACGTCCTTTGGGTTCACTTCTACGGACCAAGCGCCAGATACTATTATGAGACATTCCTGAACAGCAATGAAAACGGTCCCGTTGGGGAATTGCCTCACGGTTCGGATGTAAAGGCCATCATGTATTCTCTGCTCGACATCAGCACCAGCCCCTCCAATCAGCAGGAGATGGACATCACCGCCGCGTGTCTTTTGTCACAGCTGGTAACGCAGTGCATTCTGAGTTCCGTGCATCACACCGGCGACGAAATCATTCCGGATTATATCATTCAAGCCCGCATGTATCTGGAAGAACACTATCGGGAAAAAGTCACTCTCGAGCAGCTCGGCGCCGTCTCTTCCACCAATCCGTTTTATCTGCAGAAGCAGTTCAAGCGTTATACCGGCCAGAGTCCCACCGAGTATCTCATTTATCTCCGCATGACAAGTGCCAAGAAGCTGATGCGCACAACACATCTCTCCATCGGAGAAATTGCTTCGGAGGTCGGCATAGACAACCACAATTATTTCACAAGGCAGTTCAAAAGCGTAGAAGGGCTCACTCCGCAGGAGTATCGCAGACTATGGCCCATTATAAATGAACAGTCCGGAGAAACTCCTCAGCCTTTGATTTTCAACTAACGACAAAAAAAGCCGCGGATGGCTCCGCGGCTTTAAAGTATATTTGGATTATATTTCAATCGGTTTGAATTCTATATTTGAGATTTCCACGGCGTCCTTGAATCCCACGTCAAGGCCGTTTCTCGCCATGCCGGGATGCTGTGCCATATACTGCTCGGCAAGGGCTGCCGTTCTTTTCCACATGCCCTCGGGGATTTCAGACTTTTTGCGTTCTAAACGTTCCAGATTATCCGTGTACTAATCGGCAACTACCGGGCAAACCGCCTTGTAATTCGTCCCCGCATAAGGTCCCATGTCAATATCCTTGTTGGCCTTTTTCCACCAATTCGGTCCGTCATAAAACTGAGTGGAAATCAGCTTGGTTCCGTTTCTCCAACCGTTGACCGTTCCCAGCTCCTCGGGATAACACTGCAGTACAACCGCATCAAACAGATTGACGTAGTGTGCCACCAGAAGCGGACGCACAGATACTACTATAGCGGGGTTCATGTTTCCATCTACCAGGATGGATTGTATGCCGTCCCATCTGTCTGCATACGAACCGGCAAGAAGCCGGAGATTGGCGCCGAAGCCGAACAACTGGGGGCACAATTTCTTAAGCTTTTCTTTGTTAAGATCAAAGAGACCCGGATTGAAGTTACCCGGTACGTAAAGATCAGAGTCTTTAAATCTTGGTTCGTTCCATTTTTTCAGGGTTTCCTTTACTGACATGCTGTCTCCTCCTTTTTATACGCATGGTTAATTCTGTCGTCGTAATACTCCGCTGATGCGAAGTGGCCCACATCCCTGAACATCAGGTACGGGAATATGTTGATTTTGCTGTTGTAGCGGTTAACCGCAGCATTGTATTTTTCTTTTTTCAGGGCCAGAATATTTTCGCAGCTTTGTGTCTGGCTCAAAAGCTCCATAACGCTGTTGTCTGATTTCAGTTCTGGAAAGCTTTCGCAAAGGACAAGAAGATTAGGCACGTTTGCCAGCGTATTCACTCCGAAAACGTTCTGCTCATGCTTCAGAAGTCCCGAAACCGCCGCCTGTGCCTGCGAAAGAAGCGAGTCTCTTTTCTCCTGCTGAACCTTCACGTCGTAAAAGGCGTTTTCCAGGTTCTGCTGGGCTCTTCTCATGGAATTGAACGTGGAAATCAAAAAAACAATGTTTACAATAAGTAGGGAAAAAACAACGCTGGCGCCGGGGAAAGGCTCATAGTCCTCCACTCCCGGGTTAATTGCGGTAAATAACAACAGCCAGACGAAAACCAGCACAATAAACAGGATAAGATATCCCAGGGCCTTCGCGGCCGGACTTTTCTCCTCCATAGGGCATAATCTCCTTTACATGTCTTCCTTCTTTTTATATCCGCATTAAAATCTCGTGTCAATACTTTTTCACGGGGATTTAATAAACAACAGCGGGGACGCACGGCATAAAAACGCGAGTCCCCGCTGTTCTGTTATTATGTGATTTATACGTTTTCCTCTCCGGCCAGGATGAACATGGCACGGGCGCTGATTTTGGCCACGTCCATAAGCCTTGAAAGCAAAATGAACTCATCCGCCTTGTGCTCGCGCACCTCGTCGCCCGGGAAAATCGGGCCGAAAGCCACGATATTCGGAATCGTCTTGGCATAGGTGCCGCCGCCGATGCTGAGCGGCTCGGCATCCTCGCCCGTGTAATCCTTGTAAACGGCAAGGAGCGACCGGACCAGGAAGGAATCGGCCGGCACATAGAGTCTTTCCTCTCTCATGGCGGATACCAGTTCAAAACCCGCCTCCTCGAACTGCTTCTTTACCTGCGGGCCGCAGTCCTCAAAGTGCATCGTGACCGGATAGCGGTAATTCACACCGATTGTCATGGAGCTTTCATCACCGCTGACGGTTCCCATGTTGAAAGACAGATCTCCCGAGATGTCATCGTGCAGGTGAACACCCAGAGATTCTCCGCGGGTCTCCGTGCCGATTTTACAAGCCACAAAGTCCACAGCCTTTTTCAGTTTCCCTTCAAGGGGCAGCTCCGCCAGCTTCAAAAACAGCTTGCCGATGGCATTTTCGCCTTCCCAGGGCATGGCTCCGTGTGCATTGACACCGGTGGCTTCTATCTTTGTTCCGTCGGCAAGCCCGGCGCAGGCATAGTCGGGAACCTGGTTTTCGGCGTTGCCGCCGGAAAGGCTCTTGATAAAGCCCGGTTCGAAAGAGCAGCGGTATTTTTCAATAATGAGGCCCTTCTCACCGTTGATGAGAGGATAATTACCGTCCGGGGTAAAGCCGAGCACGGGAATCTCTCCGCCGTTTTCGCGGTAGTACTTCATGTCTCCGCAGCCGCGCTCTTCATCGCAGCCGAAAAGAATACGGATGCGGCGCTTCAGAGGCAGGCCTGAATCTTTAATTGCCTTGAGAGCATAGAGGGAGGAGATGGCACCGCCCTTGTCATCTATTGTTCCGCGGCCGTACATGCGGCCGTCTTTTATCTCAGCGCCGAAGGGCTCTACCGTCCAGCCTGTGCCTTCCGGGACGACATCGAGATGCGTAAGGATGCCTATCATTTCTTCGCCCTCACCGTATTCGCACCAGCCGCACCTGTCATCCATGTTGCAGGTTCTAAAGCCCATGGAATCCGCCAGTGAAAGAACATACTCCAGACATTCATGCACACCCCGGCCGAAGGGATAGGGCGAACCATCCTCTTCAAACACGCTCTTTTTCCGGACCCCCGCCGCGAGGGAGGCTGTCATCTCCTCGGCAGAGGCATCTATGTATTCATCGAAATTACGCATTTTTCTTCTTCCTCAGCTTTTTAATCAGCTTGATTATGCCAAACACAACCGCTGCTACTATTATAAGCAAAGGAAGTGCCGTTGCAAGGCCGAGGACGAAATCTTTCAGCAGTTCCAGTCCCTGGGCCAGAGCGTTGACAATCTGCCGTCCGAAGCCGATGCGGTTCTCCGGTGTATATTCCTTCACCTCGCGCAGGCTGAGATACACGGTCGAATAGGAAACCTGTCTGTCCCAGCCGTTGAGCGTCGTCTGCAGACTCTCTATTCTGTATCGAACCTCCGTCAGTTCGTTTTCGATTTCAATGACGTCCGAAACCGTCTCAGCCTTGTCCAGCAGCTCGAGGAGACGGTCTTCCTGTGCCCGGTAGGTTCTCAGTCTGGCTTCGGTATCATAATACTGAGAGGAGACATTCTCCGTGTAGACATGGCTGTAGGGCACATTACCGATGGTGGAAAGGCTGCTCATCAGCTTTTCGAAGCTCTCTGCCGGAACGCGGATGACGTATTCCGCCGAACGGCTGCCGGCGTTCCCGCTGCTGATGCTGCTGTAGTTGGAGCCGTTCATGCTACTGGATTCCACATAGGCCTTGTATTCGTCTATAAGCGCGAGCACGCTCTTGACGGCCTCGTCAAAAGATGTGGACTCCAGCGTTGCATCGGCGCTGTATATGATTTTCTCCGGATTGTCGGAAGGCACATCGCTGCCGGAAGCGGATGCAGACGTATCGGTTTCATAGGCAACGGCCTCTTCCGCCATAGCCTCGGCCTTGTAATTGGCGGCGGCAAATCCTCCGGCGGCGCCGTCGAGCATGACGGCCGGGGCCACCTGAGGTTCATAAGCGGCTTCCTTGGCACTGCCGCAGGCGCAAAGCGCAAAAACGAGAACAAAAGCAAGTAATACGGAAAGAATCTTTTTCATTTCAGTCCCTCCTTTGATACTGTTCATTATATAGGTTCCGGAAGGGATGTCTTGAATAAAATGTAAAAAAATCCCCTGACGTGCATCAAGCATCCGTCAGGGGTGTATCTTCTGCTTCTTCCGGCTCCTCATTTTCAAGGAGTGAGGCGGCAAGCTTCCTTTCTTTATAGAAGATGCCGTTATCCAGCTTTTTTTCTTTCTGCTGCATGATGTGCGTCCGTACGGAATACACAATCAGATAGATGAGATAGGAAACAATCGCTATGAGGAACAGCGTACCAAGCAGATAAATCATAAATCCTCCACCTTGTTGGCAAGGACCGTGACCACATTGTTTTTGACGGTTGCGAAACCGCCTTCCACGCGCTTTTTCAGCACAGTTTTATCGGAGAGCCTGGCTTCGATGGGACCCGGAGCCACCGCTATCATGGCATCGGTAAAGCCGTCGCGGATGCCGATGCTTCCGCCGCCGTTCCCGTCCTTGTCATCCGTCATGATGAGATTGATGCTGTCGCAGTCGACTTCCGCTCCGATGCCCGTTGGAGCCACTATTTTAAGATGGAGAAGACTCATAGCTCTTTGCTTTTCTGGAAGACGCTGTCAATGTCACCGGAGAGCATAAAGGCCTGCTCCGGGATATTGTCGCACTCGCCGCCGAGAATGGCTTCGCAGCCGCGGATGGTATCCTCTCTGCGAACGAAGACACCCTTTGTGCCGGTAAAGCTCTCTGCAACATGGAAGGGCTGGCTCATAAAGCGCTGGATACGTCTGGCACGGTTGACCGTCTTTCTATCCTCTTCGGAAAGCTCATCCATACCCAAAATTGCAATGATATCCATCAGTTCCTGATATCTCTGCAGGATGCGCTGAACCGCCTTGGCCGCCTCGTAATGGCGCTTACCGATGACATCCGCCGCCAGCATTCTGGAAGAAGACTCCAGCGGCGAAACCGCCGGGTAAATACCGAGCTCAACGATGTCTCGGGAAAGAACCGTGGTGGCATCGAGGTGGGAGAAAGTCGTGGCCGGGGCAGGGTCCGTCAGGTCATCCGCCGGAACATAAATTGCCTGCACGGATGTAATGGAGCCGTTCTTTGTAGAGACGATTCTCTCCTGCAGCATGCCCATTTCCGAAGCAAGCGTCGGCTGATAACCGACGGCGGACGGCATTCTGCCAAGCAGCGCCGAAACCTCCGAGCCTGCCTGCGTGAATCGGAATATGTTGTCGATGAAAAGCAGAACGTCCTTGTGCTCTTCTTCGCGGAAATACTCCGCTATGGTAAGGCCCGCGAGAGGAACTCTGAGTCTGGCGCCCGCGGTCTCGTTCATCTGACCGAAGACAAGCGCCGTTTTATCCAGAACACCGGATTCCTTCATTTCGTTCCAGAGGTCGTTACCTTCTCTGGAGCGCTCACCGACGCCGGCGAAAACGGAATAACCGTTGTGCTCGTAGGCAATGTTACGGATAAGCTCCATAATCAGAACGGTCTTGCCGACGCCGGCACCGCCGAAGAGACCTATCTTACCGCCTCGGGCGTACGGCGTCATCAGGTCGATAACCTTGATGCCGGTTTCGAGGACTTCGTCGGACGTGCGGATGTCGGCATACTTCGGTGCAGAGTGGTGTATCGGCCAGTTCATCGTGCCGGTTATCTTCTCACCGAGGTCAATGGGATTGCCGGTGACATTAATCATACGGCCGAGCATCTCATCGCCCACCGGGATGGTAATCGGTGCGCCTGTGTCGACGGCTTCCATGCCGCGGGAAAGCCCGTCGGTAGACTGCATGGCTATGCAGCGAACTTCACCGTTTCCGAGCTGCTGCAGACATTCCAAAACATCCGTGCGGTCGTTGATGTGCACTTCCACCGCATTGAAAATATCCGGTATGTCATTGACTACTTCAAAGGAGACATCAACGACAGGGCCGCTGACTCTCTCTATTCTGCCTATACTTCCTTTGGACATTTTAATTCTCCGTAAACTCCGCCGCCATTCCGGCAGAGGTTTCTATAACGCTGTTCGTAACTTCCGCCTGACGAATACGGTTGATACTGATTGACAGTTTTCTTCCTGCCTCATCGGCATTGTCGCAGGCATTTTTCATGGCAATCATGGTTGCGGCCTGGGCACCGGTTGCCTGAGAAATGAGAATTCCGTAAAGATATCCGACCAGACAATCCAGGACGGGGTTCTCGCCGAGAGTCTCCCGGTCCGGCAGAAACAGGATGTTCCCTTCTGCCTTTTTTCCTTCTTCCGTGCGCGGCAGAAACTGGATTTTCTCCGGCTCCTGCTTCATCATGTTCTTGAACGACTGGCTCAGAATAAAGATTTTATCCGCCTCGCCGTTCTGATATACGGAAAACAGCCGCTCCGCAAGCGATTTTGCATCTTCAAAAGTGGGGATGTCATCCAACGGCAGGAACTCGCCTTCAATGCCCTTGTCTCGGCAGTGCTTTTCGGCACGCTTGCCGAGGGCAATCACCAGGGGCGGTTCGGCCTCTTCGGCAAGCCGGGCATCGAAGAATCGCGCCATCTCGAGATTGAAGCCACCGCAAAAGCCGCGGTTTGCCCCGATGTAGACAAAGCAGTTTCTCTCCTTTACAATGTCCGACCGGCGCTTCAGCCCCGAAGCTCCCAACAGTTCCAGCGCATCGGCACAGCCCTGCGCGTATTCGGCATAGGCTTCGTGCAGCCGGTTGAGCTTGGTGTACTTGACGGAAGAAACCGTCTTCATGGCAAGCGCCATTTCGCCGGTTGACTCTATGGTTTTCAGCCTTTTTTTCAGAATCTGAAGATTGGCCATTACGCTACTTTTGCAAACTCCTCCAATGCCTTGTCGAGCATTGCCTTTGTTTCACTGTTGAGCTTGGCACCGGTTTTGAGTCTTTCGCAAAGCTCCGGTTTTGCCGCTCTTATCCAGCTGATGAATTCCTTTTCAAACAGCCACATCTTGTCGCTTTCCCAGTTGTCCGCCGCGCCGTTCGAAACGGCGTAAATCAGGGCAGCCTGCTGCCAGACCGGCTCCGGCTCGAAGCGATCCTGTTTCAGGGCCGCCATCATGAGCTCGCCTGCCTTCAGCGTCTTTCTGGTCGCCTCGTCGACATCCGAGCCGAACTGGGCAAAGGTGGCATATTCTCTGTACTGCGCAAGACTTGTTCTCAGGTTGGAAGCAACCTGCTTCATGAAAGGCGTCTGGGCGGCACCGCCGACACGGGACACCGAAAGGCCGACGTTTATGGCCGGACGCTGACCGGCATTGAACAGGTCCGCATCCAGGAAAATCTGACCGTCCGTAATGGAGATGACATTCGTCGGTATGTAGGCCGAGATGTCACCGGCCAAAGTTTCTATGACCGGCAGAGCCGTAACGCTGCCACCGCCTTTTTCATTGCTGAGACGGGCGGCCCTTTCGAGAAGCCTTGAATGGAGATAGAAAATATCTCCAGGGTACGCCTCACGGCCGGAAGGCCTGTGCAGCAGCAGAGAGAGTTCTCTGTATGCCACGGCGTGCTTGGAAAGGTCGTCGTATATAACCAGGGCGTCCTTGCCCTTGTACATAAAGTATTCCGCCATAGCGGCGCCAACGAAGGGAGCAATGTACTGCAGAGATGCGGAATCCGAAGCGGAGGCGCAGACAATCGTTGTATAATCCATTGCGCCGTATTCTTCGAGCCTTGACACCATCGTTGCGACGGAAGTCTCCTTCTGTCCGATGGCAACATAGATGCAGTAGACACCCTTGTCCTTCTGGTTGATGATGGTATCGACGATGACGGCAGACTTACCCGTCTGGCGGTCGCCGATAATCAGCTCACGCTGGCCGCGGCCGATGGGCACGAGCGCGTCGATGGCCTTGATACCGGTTTCCAGCGGGACCGTGACCGGCTGGCGGTCCGGAATGGCAGGAGCCTGGCACTCGATGGGTCTCAGCTCATGCGTCCAGATACGGCCCTTGCCGTCTATGGGTTCACCTGTGGCATCGACAACTCGGCCAAGCAGTTCCTCACCCACTTTGGTCATGGCCATGCGGCCGAGGCGACGAACGCGGGAATAAGAATCCACGTGGTCATAGTGGCCGAAAATAACACAGCCTATCTTCTCCGGCTGCACATCCAGAACCAGACCGAGCAACGGCTTCTTGGCATCGGTGAATTCAACGACTTCGCCGTACATAATGTCGGAAAGGCCGTCCATCCAGCAGATACCGTCGGAAACCGTGAGAACACGGCCGACCTGGAAGACGTCAATATCGATATCGACATCGGAAACGGCTTTTTCAATACTGGCATACATGCTTTTGGCATCGGTCTCGGTAAGAGGCATGTTGTTCAAAGACTCTTTCAGACGGTAAAGCCTGTCTCTTACGGAATAGTCGTAAACCGTATCGCCTATTCTGAGACGGAATCCTCCCAGCAGATCTTCCTCGGCATCCTTTACCAGGAAGGAAGCGGCCCCGCCGACCTGAGAGAGCAGTTCGTCGACTCTGCCGTGTATTTTTCCTACGGTTTCCTCTTCAAGAGGATAGGGAGAAAGCAGCGTGACATACAGCACGCCCTTTCTCTTGAGATACATCATGTCACCCGGCGTCAGGTGAATGAGTTCCAGCATCTTATCCGCGACCTGGTTCTCCTGGGCCTTCATCTCGGCACGGAATCGGTCCGTAAGCATGTACTCGCGGGCTTTCTCCATCGCCAAATTGACAAGACGCGTTCTGGTCTCCAGAAGCATCTCGAGACGCATGTTCTTCTTATCCGCCTCAAATTGTTCCGCCAGCGATTTCAGGCTGACTTCGCGCTCCGCGGTCTCTTCTTCGATAACCATGGATTTGAGGTCGGCAACCGGTTCCGGCTCGGGCAGAGCCTCGGGCTCTGGCAGCGGTCTTTCGGCCTCGTCGAGTTCGCTGTTTATGCGCTCGAGTCTCTTGCCGAAGATGCCGGCAATCGCCTTGCGGCCCACAAGCCAGATAAGGCCAAAGAGCAGTATGAAATTAATCAGAGCATAGACAAATTCCATTCTTTATGCCTCACTTGATCAGTGCATCCACGTATGCCAGGGCGAGCTTGTCCACTTTACCGGACAGTTCCTGCTCGATGTTGCCGGATTCCTCCTCTAGCCGAACGCGAAGCTGCTCCAGAGCCTCGTCGTACTCCTGCTTTTTGGCAGCAAGAATCGCGGCGGTCTCGCTGTGCAGCTGCTCGGCTGCCTGCTCCCCTGCCGTGACGGCGTTTTTCTGGACATTAATGCGCTCCTCTTCGGCTTCGGCCAGCATCTTTTCTCTGGCTTCCAGTTCTGCGCGCTTTTTTTCTTTATCGCCCGTTATCTTTTCGTTTCTCTCATCCATTATTTTTAAAAGCGGCTTGAAGAGAAAGCGGTTCAGGATATAGGCAAGGACGCAGAAACTCAGAACCGTCCAAATCAGGACGGATGGCTGAATAGTCATTTTATCCTATCTTGGCCAGAATCATAAAAGCTATGAGAAGGCCGTAAATGGTAAGGGCTTCCAAAAGAGCCATGGCAACAATCAGAGTGGAGCGGATGTTGCCTGCGGCATCCGGCTGGCGTGCGATAGCTTCCATAGCGGATGAAGCCGCCTTCCCTTGACCGAGAGCCGGGAAAATGGTGCTCAGTGCCATTACGAGCGCTGCAGCGAGCGCGTATATTGCGTCGTTAGTCATAATTAAAATAACCTCCTGGTTAATAATATATATTTTTATTCTTCTGTTTCTGTCGCTTCGTCAAGATAAATCGACACAAGCGTTGTGAACACAATTGCCTGCAGTGCACAGAAAAGAAGGGAAAGAATCATCATTATCATCGGTGCACCGATTGGAAAAATTTCGTATAACTGTTCGGTAACCGTCTCCTCGCCGAAGATGTTTCCGTAAAGTCGCAGAGAAAGAGACAGCGGCTTTATGAACTCGTCCAGAATCAGCAGAGGCAGCATAAAGAACATCGGAGACACGAATCTCTTCAGATAGCCCTTGAAGCCCTTCGCCTTGATGGATGCGGCCTGCAGGAAGAAGAACGTTACGATTCCGAGGCCGGCCGTAACCGAGAGCGAGGACGTGGGTGCCTTGAGATACTTCGTCAGACCGACGCCGGGGAAAAGCCCCGAATAGTTGCCGAATATAATGAATATGAAAAGAGAGCCGAGGAAGAAGAAGTACTTTCTGCCTCTCTCCTTTCCGAGGTTTTCGCTGAAACTGTTATCCAGGAATTCAATGCCGGTTTCGATTACGTTCTGTAATTTACCGGGTCTCTCCTTGAGATTCCTGCCGAGAATGAAGGCAAGAACCGAAAGAATGAGAATAATCAGCCACATCATCAGCACTTCGCCGGTGATGTCCAGCCAGCCAAACAGCGGTATGACAACTTCGGATGCACCGCTCATTTGCCGTCACCTTCTTTCTGATGTTTTGCTATTTCTAGCGCAAATAGGACCGAGGGCACCGTGAGCCCGACCGCCGCCCCAATCAGGGGCCATGCGACATTGCAGTCCATATTTTTTGTGATAAAGAACACAGCGGTCAGATAACCGATGTTCAAAGCCGAGCGAACGACCTGAAAACCCGCTTTACCTGTCTTCAGGGCTTTTGCGGCTATCAGGGCATTTGCCAGGGAAACAAGAGAACCGCCCAGAAAGGTTACGATTGCAAAAATTACGTCTCTGCTCATAGAATCGCCTCGATTTCATCCGGTGTTCTCGGAATGTTGCGGGATAGATTGCGGCAGCCGGATTCCGTCATCAGGGCATCGTCCTCCACACGGACACCGAAGCCCCAGTCCTGCACATAAATGCCGACTTCCAGTGTAAACACGCTGCCGGGCATAAGCGGTGCCTCTCTCGGCGGTGTGTCGTGCACCTCATAGCCAAGATGGTGGCTGATGTTATGCCAGCGATAGTCCTTTACTTCGCCTTTCAGCCCGATTTTCGACAGATGCTCGGCAAGGAACGCATCCTGCAGGGCATTCAGGCGGGCATTGTCCTCTCCCGGCCGGATGTTTTCGCACACATAGTCCACCGTGTCACAGGCAAGCTGCGTCAGCGCGCGCTGGCGCTCGCTGAATTTTCCGCCGACGGGGAATACACGAGAAATATCCGCACAGAGGAAGTTGCTGACGGCTCCGAGATCCAGCAGGACAAGGTCCCCGTCCTGCAGGACTCTGTCACACTCGCAATAGTGCAGGCAGAGGCTGTTCTCCCCCGCTCCGACAATCGTATCGAAAGCCGGAACATGACAGCCTGCATCGGCCAGAACCTTTTCAAACTCTGCCCGCAGGTTATATTCATAGAGACCCGCTCTGGCCGTTTTATAAATCTGCATGATTCCGTCTTCCGTAAGGCGGATGGCCTTTTCAATCTCGGCTATTTCCTCTTCGGACTTGACGGCGCGCAGAGTCGCAATCTCCGGGCAGGGTTTATACTCGAGCTCGGGGATGGGATAAACCACGTTTTCTATGCCGTATCTCGGCAGCACCTCGTCCGGGTGAATCATTCTGCCGAACCAGCGTTCCTTCATCGGGTCGGTTTCCGGAATGTACAGCGTCTCACCCTCCGGCGTTGCGGAAAAGGCCACATCGTCCCTGTCTATTCCCGTGAGATAGACGAAATCGCTGCTGCCGCCCTTCAGGCAGATACTGTAGTCCTCTCCCAAAAGGGAGTATAGCTTTTTTCTTCTGCTCGCGTAATTCACAAATAGTTATTCTACTCTCAAATTGTTAAAAAGTAAACAAACAAAAAACTGTGCCGGAGCACAGCTTTTTGTTTGTATTATGCAATGAATCAGAATGCTTTAATGATATGCCTCGGGCAGATATCGGCGCAGTGGCCGCAGCCCACACAGACTTTTGCATTGATAGAGGCCAGATTGTCCGTAACCGTGATGGCATCTGCCGGGCATTCCTTGGCGCATTTGCCGCAGCCGATGCAGCCGGCGGAGCAGATCTTCATGACACGCGCTCCCTTATCCTTGCTGGAGCAGGCCGTCATCACCTTCTGCTTTTCCGGTATCAGCTTTACGATGCTCTTCGGGCAGGCTTCGACGCAGGCGCCGCAGCCGACACACTTGGAGCGGTCTACCTGAGCGATGCCGTTGACAATGTGCATGGCATCAAATTTGCATTCCTTCACACAATTGCCAAAGCCGATGCAGGCGAAAGTGCAGCTCTTGTTGCTCTTGCCGCCGAACAGCATTGCCGCGCGGCAGTCCTGCGGGCCGGAATAGTTGAAGCGCTTTTCCGCCACGCCTTCGCATCCGGAACAGGGCACGAAAGCCACCTTCTTTTCCGCGGCCGTAGCGGATACACCCATAATTTCCGCTATCTTGGCAGCCGTTTCGGCACCGCCGGCCACACACCGGTTAATCGGTGCCTCCCCGTTTGCCACCGCGGCGGCATAGCCGTCACAGCCGGGGAATCCGCATCCGCCGCAGTTGGCACCGGCAACCACATTGCGGATTGCCTCCTGCTTTGGGTCAACTTCCACATGGAATATCTTGGATGCATAGGCCAGAATCGCTCCGAAAAGGGCGCCGAGAGCACCGAGCACCAGGATTGAGAGAAGAATTGATTTCATACGTCACCCTCCCTCAGAATATCTGCATGCCGCTGAAGCCCATAAAGGCCAAAGCCAGCAGAGCGGCGGAGACAAGGCAAATCGGGAAGCCTTCGAAGTTCTCCGGGTAGTCCGAGAAAGCAACTCTTTCACGGACAGATGCAAACAGAACAATCGCGAGCAGGAATCCCACGCCGCCCGTTATGCCGTAAACCACGGACTCAAGGAAGTTGTAGTCATTCTGAACGTTCAGAAGTACAACGCCGAGAACCGCGCAGTTGGTGGTAATCAGGGGCAAATAGATGCCGAGAGCGCTGTAGAGCGAGGGTATAGACTTCTTCAGGAACATCTCGACAAACTGGACCAGTGCCGCAATGACGAGGATGAACGCCAGCGTCTCCAGAAATTCGAGCCCGAGAGGGATGAGAATCAGATGGTCCACTACCCAGCAGATAGCCGAGGCAAGCCCCATGACAAAGATAACCGCAATTCCCATTCCGACAGCTGTATCTGTCTTGTTCGAGCAGCCCAGGAAGGGGCAGCATCCGAGGAACTGGGAGAAAATGAAGTTGTTAACAAGAATGGCTCCCAGGGAGATTGAAATGATGTTCGTAAGCATTATTTTTCATCCTCCTTCTTTTCCGAGAGTGCCGCAGCCTTTTTCTTTTCGGACTTCTTAAGGAAGTACTGCATGGTGGCAATGAGAATGCCAAGAGTCAAGAATCCGCCGAACGGAAGATTCAGAATTGAAGCGCCGAAGGTCTCGGGGAAAAGCTGAATGCCGGCTCCCGTGCCGTCAAGCGTGAACTTGAAACCGTTGGTAATGTCTATGAGGCCGCCGCCGAAGCGCCCGGAACCGAGAAGCTCGCGGAAGACACACATGATGACCAGCACGCAGGTGTAGCCGAGGCCCTGGAAGATACCGTCAAAGAAGGAATCCTTGACCGTATTCTTCTGGCAGAAGGCTTCCGCACGGCCGATGATGATGCAGTTAACGACTATCAGCGGAATGAAGACGCCCAGTGCCTCCGAAAGGGCAGGGATAAAGGCCTGCAGAACGAGGTCTACGATTGTGACGAAACCGGCAATGACGACCACGAAGATTGCCAGACGGATTTCATCCGGGATGATTTTTCGAATGGCCGCAACGACAACGTTGCAGCAGGTAAGGATGATGAGAACCGATATGCCCATGCCGAGGCCGTTGAACAGCGTGGTCGTAATGGCCATCGTGGCACACATGCCAATCTGCTGGACCAGAACCGGGTTGTTGGTAATCAGGCCTTCTTTGAACTGTTTTTTAATGTTCACTTCAAACCCTCCTTAACCTAATTTTTCACAGGCCGCAATGGACATTGCCACGGCTTCCGTCACAGACCTGGATGTAATCGTTGCGCCGGAAAGAGCGTCTATCTCGCCGCCGGCCTTTTTAAGGGCGACACCGTCATCGGCTCCGATGAACTGGCTGCGGAAATTTACGCCGACTTCCGCGGATGAGGCCGCATTGGCGCCGAGACCGGAAGTCTCGCTGTGGGAGATGATGGAAATGCCGGTGCATTTATAATCCGTATCCACACCGGTTGCCATCGTAATGATGCCCTGTGCGCCGGAAAAACGGCTCTGCACAACCCAGCCTTCGCCGGATGATGCTTTATAGATGCCCGTAATGTTGGGATACTGTTCTTTGTCGAATCCGACAGGGTCGAAGCTGTCGGATGGGAGAACCGCCGCAAAGGCTTTGTTCGTCTTTTCAACAGCTATGGCGGCAATTCTGTCCTTTGTCAGCTCGTTGACGCCGCCGAGTATGCCGGCCGTAATGGCGCAGACGAGGAACAGGATGAAGGTAAGCTTTAAAATCTTATTCATTTCTTATACCCTCCCTGTGCCTTTTCTCTGAGCTTGCGGGCCTTTTCTTCGTATCTGTCGGCTCTGTCAAGCATGTTGAGGGCACTCGGATTGACGCCGAACTGATGTCTGTGGAAAGCCTTATCCAGGGCCCAGGAGCAAAGATTCATAATGAGAATCGCATAGGTTACGCCTTCCGGGAAACCGCCGAAGTAGCGGATGAGAACCGTCAGCGCACCGCAGCCGAAACCGTATACCAGCTGGCCCTTCATGGTTACGGGCGAAGTGGCATAATCCGTTGCCATGAAAACGGCACCGAGAAACAGACCGCCGGACAGGAGATTGTATGTCATCCAGTCGACATGGCCGAAACCACCGTGACCGAAAATCAGCGTGAGCAGAGCCACGGTTCCTATGAAGGACACCGGGATGCGCCAGGAAATCACTCTGCGAATCAACAGATAGGCAAAGCCTATGAGAAGGGCTGCCGTGCTGATTTCGCCGATGCAGCCCGGAATCATGCCGAGGAACATCGATTTTGCCGTATAGTAGGCGGGCATGGCCCCGTCACCGTACAGGCAGGAGAGCGGTGTTGCCATCGTTACCGCATCGATCTGACCGCTCAAAGCCTTCGGTACAGCCCAGGTTCCCATAAGATTGGTATAGGAAGCGAGAAGAAAGGCGCGGCCGGCCAGTGCCGGGTTGACGAAGTTCTTGCCGATGCCGCCGTAAAGCTGCTTGACAACAACAATGGCAAACAGGTTGCCGATAAGCGGCAGCCACCAGGGGCTGTTCATCGGCAGCGTCATCGCCAGAAGCATACCCGTTACGCAGGCGGATAAATCGCCTATTGCGCAGCTCTTTTTCAGAAGTTTGCGATAGAGCCACTCGTAGAACACGGCACTGGCGACGGAGACGGCCACAACCAGGAGCTGCTTGAAGCCGAACTGCCAGACGGAAACAGCAAGAGCCGGAAGCAGAGCAATCATCACATCGAGCATGATGCTTTTTGTATCGCGCGGGGCTCTGACCTGAGGCTGATACGCAACGTCAAAGACGAGTTTTTCTTTATTCTCTGCCATTATGCGTTCGCCCCCTTTGCCGCCGCAGCCTCTGCTGCCGCTTTTTCTTTTGCCTGCTTAGCCTGGAACATCAGCTTTGCCGTCTTAAAGGCGTGTGTCAGCGGCATCCTGGCCGGGCAGTTGTAGGCACAGCTGCCGCATTCGAAGCAGTCGAGAATGTGGTACTTCTCCATGTTTTCGAAATCGCCCTTGCTGTAGTACATGTACATAAACACGGGTTCGAGATTCATCGGGCAGACTTCAATACACTTGCCGCAGCGGATGCACTGAGGATCTTTGACGTTTCTGTCCTCTTCTTCGGTAAAGAAGAGAACACCGGCCGTGCCCTTTATCGTCGGGGCTTCCAGACTGGTGGCACAGATGCCCATCAGCGGGCCTCCGAGAACAATCTTCCTCGGTGTCTTCACGAAGCCGCCGCACTGCTCGGCGAGATAACCGAGAGGTGTGCCCACTCTTGCCAGAGCGTTCACCGGACCGGACATGGCGGAACCGGCAACGGTCACGATGCGTTCGATAAGAGGCTTGCCGAGATAGCATGCCTCGTAGATAGCATAGTTGGTACGGGTCGAAACCACGTTACATCCGACGGATGACGGAAGCCCTCCGGGAGGCACTTCACGCCCCGTTACGGACTTGACCTGCATTTTTTCGCCGCCCTGCGGATACTTGACCGCCTCGGGCACGATTTCCACACCGTACTTTCCGGGGTTCTTGGACGTCAAAAGTTTGATGGCGTCTTTCTTATTGACCTCGATGCCGTAGAATGCGGTGTCGACTTCACTGGCAATCCTCGTCAGCTCAATGCCCTTCAGGAGTTCCTCCGGGTAATTCAGCATTGTGAGATGGTCACCGTTGAGATACGGCTCGCATTCGGCACCGTTGATAATCAGCTTGTCAACCTTGCCGATACCGCCGCGGATTTTAAAGGCCGTCGGGAACATGGCGCCGCCGCAGCCTACAATGCCCGCCTCGCGGATTCTGTTCAGAATGGCCTCCGGGTCTCTGAGCTGCTGCTCCGTAAGCGGTTCCATAAATTCGGGTTCGTCCTTATAGTCATTCTCAATGACTATGGACATAATCATG
>JAZUEY010000019.1:0-23866 GCA_045640405.1 Candidatus Limivicinus sp. | reverse complement strand
AAAAAAAGCGTTAAAGCCTTGATAATCATCCTGCTCATCATCTGCGTGGCCGCCTTTGTTTTCGCCGGCTACAAGCTTCTTTCCAAGGAGCTCGAATACAAGGCCAGTGAAAAGGAATACACGAACCTTGCCGAGCAGTATGTTAAAACCGATAATGTCGAAAAAAAGGAGAGCGACGAGATAGTGCTCGACCCGGAGGTCTCCCCCGTCAATGTCGATTTCGACCAGCTGCTGAAAGATTATCCCGATATCGTCGGCTGGCTGTACAGCCCGGATACAGTCATCAACTACCCAGTCTGCCAGTATGACGACAATGCCTACTACCTCAACAGGCTTCCCAACGGCAACTACAACTCCGGCGGCACTCTGTTTGTCGACTGTTTGAATCAGCACAACTTTACAGACCCGAATACCATCATATACGGGCATCATATGAACGACGGCTCCATGTTTGCCAAGCTTATCGACTATTCCTATCAGGAATACTACGACGAGCACCCCGTCATGTATCTCAACACACCGAAGTACAACTACCGCATCGAGCTTTTTGCCGGCTATGTTACCAGTGCCGACGCGCTGGATACGACCTATAAGATTTCCTTTTATGACGATGATGATTTTACCAACGTCATGAATACACTGAAAGGCCAGTCCAAGTTTACCTGCGATGTGGAGCCGAAGCCCGGCGATAAAATCCTTACCCTTTCAACCTGCACATATGAATACGACAATGCCAGGTTTGTTGTTCAGGGCAGAATGGTGGCAATTCACTGATGAAAAAAACTCTCCCCAAAATTATAGTCCTTCTGGTCGGTCTGATTGCGATAATCGGGCTCTGTAAGGCCAGAACGGCAGCCAATATAAAAGCCGAGGCGACGCCCGAACCAACGCCTGTCCCGGTGGTTGCAACCGCAGCGCTGGAGCCGACGGCAACACCGGAGCCGACGCCGGAGCCGGAACCCGAGTTCTTCACCCTCTCCTTCATCGGAGACAATACGCTGTGGTCCAACCAGAACTTCGTTTACAGCGACGTCGGCCTGCCTCTGACCGTGGGTGAAGATTACGCCTACCCGTATTCCAATACGGTCCAGTATTTCACGGAAGACGAATACACGCTGGCCAACCTCGAGTGTACCCTCTCCGACCGAGACATGTATTCATCCGGCGAAGTGTTCTCCTTTAAATGTCCTTCGGCCTTTGTAAACATCCTGGTGGAAGGCGGAGTAGACTTTGTTACGATGGCCAACAACCACACGATGGATTACTACGAACAGGGTCGTGACGACACCTGCGAAGCTCTCGATTCGGTGGGCATTCCCCATGTAAACGAAGACGAACACATTATCGTCGAAACGCCGAACGGATTAAAACTTGGTGTCTACTCCTGTTACAACACCTATCACCCAGAGGACAAATGGGATTCCTGCGAAGCCGCCATCAAAGAAATGCGCTCCGACGGTGCCGATATCGTCATCTGCATGTTCCACTGGGGACAGGAGCTCTATTATACGCCAAACGAAAACCAGGTTGACATGGCACACAGGTGCATAGACGCCGGTGCCGATATCGTTTACGGTTCCCATCCGCACTGTCTGCAGCCGATTGAGGAATACAACGGCAAGCTGATTCTGTATTCGATGGGCAACTGGGTCTTCGGAGGAAGCACGGCACCGAAAGACTGCGATACGGCCATTGTTCAGGCCATCATCAAGCGTGATGTGGACGGAACCATTTGTTATGACAGCTTCAAGGCTATCCCCTGTGCCGTTTCCAGCAATCTGGACGGTGCCAACGCCAAGAGTGACAACTACAACGATTACAAGCCCACGCCTTGGCCGGAAGACAACGAAGGCTATGCAAGAACGCTTTCCAAGCTGCAGGGTACTTTTGAGGCCACCTCTCAGGGAGCCGACTACTCCAACTACTATGCGCAGTGGGGCTGATAAAAGCAAAACATTGAAAAACTGCTTCGGATCATAGGATTCCGAAGCAGTTTTTTGCATTTGCGGTTGTTCTGTCCGCAATTTCTTCCAGACTGAGTTTTTTTATCTCGGCGATTTTTTCTGCGATATACTTAAGGTTTGAAGAGTCGTTTCTTCTTCCTCTCATCGGTACAGGGCTCAGATAAGGAGAATCCGTTTCTATCAGCATTCTGTCCAACGGACACTCTTCGATAATGGCAGCCGATTTTGCATTGTTCTTATACGTAATCGGGCCGTCGAAGCCGAGATAGAAGCCGAGCTTCAGAAGCTCTCTGGCCATTTCAAGACTGCCCGAAAAACAGTGAAAAACACCTCTCACGCCGGGGTACTGCCGGACAATTTCCAGCGAATCTCCGTGCGCTTCCCTATCGTGAACAATAACGGGCTTATCGAGATCGATTGCCATGGAAAGCTGGCCGGCGAATATTTCCTTCTGGAGATCCTTTTTGCCGGCATCCCAGTAGTAATCAAGCCCGATTTCCCCTATGGCAAGGCATTTCGGATGCGAGGCAAGGCGCGCAATGTCGTCATACCAGTCAATGGACACGTTGCTCAGATTTTCCGGATGCAGACCCGCAGCGAAATAAACAAAATCATGCTTATTTGCGATTCTGAGCGCGTTTACGCTGCTGTCATAGTCACTGCCCGGTATCAGAACAAAATCGACACCATCGGCCTTTATTTGCGACAATACGGCTTCCCTGTCCTCATTGAAAGCCGTATCGTCATAATGGGCATGTGTATCAAAAAACATAGATTACAAAACTTTTGAAAGAAAATCCTTCAGGCGTTCGTCTTTGGGACTGTCAAAGATTTCAGAAGGCGTCCCCTGTTCCAGGATTTTCCCGTCAGCCATGAAAATGACTCTGTCGGCCACTTCGCGGGCGAAACCCATTTCGTGAGTGACCACACACATCGTCATCCCGTTGCGGGCAAGTTCCTTCATAACATCGAGTACTTCGCCTACCATTTCGGGGTCCAGGGCCGAAGTCGGTTCATCAAAAAGCATGACATCGGGATGCATGGCAAGAGCCCGGACGATGGCAATGCGCTGCTTCTGTCCGCCGGACAGCATGTTTGGAAACTCATCGGCCTTATCGGGAAGCCCGACTCTTTCCAACAGCTGCATGGCTTCCTGCTCCGCCTCCGCCTTGCTCTTTTTCCCCAGCGTAACCGGCGCCATCATAATATTCTGAATGACCGTCTTATGCGGGAAAAGATTGAAGTGCTGGAACACCATCCCCATTTTCTGGCGGTGGAGATTGATGTCGACCTTCGGGTCGGAAAGATCCGTACCCTGAAATTCTATAGAGCCGGACGTCGGTTCCTCGAGCATGTTGAGAGAGCGGAGAAAAGTGGACTTGCCGGAACCGGAAGGACCGATGATAGCAACCACCTCTCCCTTGTGGATATCGAGGCTGCAGCCCTGAAGAGCTTTGACTTCGCCGTTATTGTATTCCTTGACCAGGTCCTTAACGGAAATGATGATGTCAGTTTTGTTTGTCGCCACGGCGCATCCTCCTCTCAACGGCCTCAATTGCCTTGGAAGCCGGGTAGTTTATTATGAAGTACAGGAAAGCGGCAAGCACATAGGGAGCCAGCGTAATGTAGGTTGAGGAAGCAACCGTCTTAGAGCAGAACATCAGTTCCGCCATGCCTAAAGTCATGCAGATGGAGCTCTCCTTTACCATGGTAACGATCTCATTGGCCAGAGCCGGAAGAACATTCTTGATGGCCTGCGGCAGGACGACAAGCTTCATGTTCTGCCACTGGCTGAGACCGAGAGATCTGGCAGCTTCTGTCTGCCCGATGTCTACGGCCAGAATGCCGGCACGGAAGATTTCCGCAACATAGGCGGAGCTGTTCAGGGCCAGGGCCACAACACCCGGAATAAAGCGGCTGATATCTATAAAGCCCAAAACATATATTCTCGGCAGCTGAATAGCACCGAAAAGGCCAAAGTAAATAATACTCAGCTGAACAAGCAGCGGGGTTGAGCGGAAAACGGCAATGTAGGCCCCGGAAATGCCCTTCACGAGCTTATTCTTGCTGAGACGCATGATGGCAAGACAGAGGGCTGGTATCACAGCCAGCAGAACGGATACGACAGCCAGCAGAAGCGTGTATCCGAGGCCCTGCAGGATATAAGTACCGTATTTCGGAATAAACGAGAAATTGAAGAAAGAAGCCGGAGACATTCCTTCAAACAGTTTGGTGAACCACATAAGAGAAGGTTCCTTTCAGGTATAAATATAGGCAAATGCATTGCCCGAAACGGGCAATGCATTTATTTATTTTGTAATGGCTTAACAGACGTTACTATTTATGCTTCGGGAGCGTCAACGGAAACTTCTTCGTAGTTGCCGAGGTCAACATAGGACTGAGCCTCTGCGAACCAATCATTTATCTGATCCTTGGTCATCTTGGCAATGGCTGCATTGATTCCGGGAAGAATGCCCTTCGGGTCACCCTTTGCAACAGCTATGCAATAAGGTTCCTGCGTGGGAAGTTCGCCGGATGCTTCGGATGCAGCGAGGTCCTTGTTCTGATCGACATAGGACATTGCGACATCACCATCAAGAAGAACCGCGTCAATCTTACCATAGACGAGCTCATTTACGAGGTCCTGAACATTCACGAGGGTCTGCAGAGTGGCTTCGGGAATGCATTCGGTAACCTGGTCAGCCTTTGTCGTTGCAGCCTGAGCACCGACTATCTTGCCGTTAAAATCGGAAAGGGTCTTGTATTTACCGGCATCTTCGGCACGAACAAGGATGGTCGGGTTCTCACCGGTGTAGTAAGGATCCGAGAAATCGGCAGCCTGTAAACGCTCTTCGGTAACTTCGAGACCGGCAATGACGATATCGTAATCGCCTTTCTGCAGAGCAACCAGCAGATAGTCAAAGTTCATGTTCTCGACCTGCATCTCTTTGCCCATGTCTTTTGCAATAAAGTCAGCTACTGCGAGATCAAAACCTCCGTAGACCATTTCGCCCTTGTCATTTTTATACATGAACTCGAGCGGAGCATAGTCGGCAGAAGTACCGACAACCAGTTTGCCGTCATTGGCAGCGGGGGCACTCTTACCGCATGCGCAGAGAGCAAAAATCATAACGAGTGCCATAAGCAGAGCTAATATCTTTTTCATTTTGTTTTCTCCTTTTTATTCCAAGTAAATAATGAATAATTATTCACTTCTTTTGATGTTTCTAATTATATACTGAATATTTATTCAAGTAAAGAGTAATTATACCCGAATCTTATAGATTTAGGCGTATGAATTTGAACATATTGCACAAAAAACTCCTCTTGCGCCTTTGGTTCGCATTGAATATAATAGCTTCATTATGAAAAATTCATCGTTAATAATTCATAAATCCAAGCTTGAAATGAATATTCAATGCATATTGGATGAACTGCCGGACGGCTGCTCGCTGATTCCCGTTCTGAAGGACAATGCCTTCGGTCTCGGCATAAAAAACATTTATCCCTTCTTCGGCAACTGTTATAAAATGATTGCCGTGTCGCATGTCAGCGAGGGTACGGAGCTTCGCGAGCTCGGCTATAACGGCGAACTTCTTCTGCTCGGCGGGCTGACTCCCGAGATGCTGCCCGAAGCGCTGGAGGCGGACCTGACGCTGAGCGTTTTCTCGCCCGGTTTGATTTCCGTCCTTCCGGACCGAACCAAGGTCCAGCTCTTCTTCAACACGGGGCTTAACCGCGCCGGCATCGAAGCCGATGAAGTCGATGCCGTCATAGACGAACTGAGAGACTCCTCTGTCTGCGTTACCGGGGCCTATTCGCATGAGGGCAACTTTGAACTCTTCCTTTCCCTTGTGAAGCGCTTTGAAGATGCCGGTATCTGCATTCCCATGAAGCACTACTGTGATTCGGCCATGTTTGAGAATCACCCCGAATATGCACTGGATGCCGTCCGTTTCGGAAGACGGCTTTACATGGATGCCCCGGACAACTTCAATCCGGATATCGAGGAAGTAGCCAGCTGGCGGGCATATGTCATAGAAGTTCGGCACAGAAAAAAGAACGATCTACTCGGATACAACGGTTCACTCCGTCTCAAAGCGGATGCCGATATTGCTCTTATTTCCATCGGCTACGGGGACGGGCTGAATCTCGAGCTGGTAAAGCAAAACGCGCCCGTTCTGATAAACGGAAGGCGCTGCCCGATTCTCTGCACTTTTATGGACCAGGCCCTGGTCGATGTTACGGGCCTTAACTGCCAATGCGGAGAGGAAGTAACCCTCTTCGGATATGACCGTTCGGGGCTGCTCCTTCCTTCTCGGGAGCTCGCCGCCATGGTAGACGATGAAGGCGTTCTGCTTTATTCGCAAATCAGCCAGAGAGTGGAAAGAAAAATCAGTGAGTGAAAAAGTACTCACTGATTTTTTATTTTTATTCCCAAAGCGGTTTGTCGTACATCTTGAGAACCTGGCCGATGCCGAGTTTCTTTGCACGCAGGAACATTTTATAGCTTATCATGATATCCAGCGAACCGAGGCCGAGAGCCGAGGAGAAAACGAACTGCTCATCATTCTGTCTTCCCTTCATCGGGTCGAGAATAACATCCGTCAGGTCCCAGGTGTCCTCTTTGTTCAGCTTCCCCTGGCGGTGAAGAACGGCAATCGGACGGGTATCGTGCGTTATCAGCTGATCCCAGTAATCGTTCACTCGGATATCGCTCTTCAGGACCACCTCCGGGTCAATCTCTATCTCACCCATGGCAACCAGCGCCATACCCGGCTTTACCCAGGACATGTCTATGAATTCTCTGTTGGACGTCGTCTGCGTGATGATAATCTGAGACTCGGCGGCGGCCGCTTTGGGATTATCCGTCGGTACAAGCTCTACATTCGGATACTGCAGCTGGTATTCTTTTACAATGTCATCCGCCTTACTCATGTCCAGATCGGCCACGTAAATCTTTTTAATCTGCGGCATGGCCTCCGCAACAGCCATAATCGTGCAGCGGCCTACGACACCGCAGCCAATGGATGTTACCGTTTCGGCGTTGGAAGGAGCGGTATATTTGGCAAACAGACCGGCGGTTGCGCCGGTGCGCATGGCCGTAATCAAAGACCCGTTCAAAATGCAGAACGGCAGAACCGTATCTGGATCGCTCAGAATCGTTACATCAATTCCGCGAGGAATGCCCGGTACCGGCCCGTTCTTTACGGCCTCGGCGGCCCATTTTACACCGGCAACATTGACATCTCCACCGATGTAGCAAGGCATGGCATTGAAAAAGCTCTGCCAGTTTTCCTTATTGCTTCCCAGGGGCAGCGTTGTATGCGTTTTGGCTGGGTTTGCGATCTGGCCTTTCCCCATCAGCCTGTGAACTTCTTCGCAGGCCTCCAGCGTCATCTTCATATCGATGGCACCGGCTTTTATAGCGTCCTCTTCTTTCAGATAAATGAAACTCGGATCATATGTATGCAGCATTTTTTCTCTCCCGATTGTTAGAATTTCAAGGTCTCCATGCGGTCGAAAGCTTCTTTCAGCTTTACGATACCGACGGTGCAGGCAATGCGGAAATGCCCTTCTCCCGTGCTTCCGAAGGCGCTGCCCGGCGTAACCAGGATGTGCGCCCGCTCAAGAAGCTCATTGCAGAATTCCGCGCTGTTCAGCCCGGTTTTCTCAATGCCCGGGAAAAGATAGAACGTTCCTTTCGGCCTGACCAGACTGAGATAGTCAATCTTCTCCAGTCTGTCTGCCGAATACAGCACGCGCTCCCTGTAAACGCTGATGTACCTGGCCCGGATATCTTCTCTCAGGCGCAATGCCTCGATTCCCGCTCGCTGGGAGACGGACGGAGCCGAATAGATAACGGCGCCATTAATCATGTTCATTACGCGGACAAACTCCGGATGAGCAATGATAACACCCACACGCCAGCCCGTCATGAGGAAGTTCTTGGAAAAGCTGTTCAGCGTAATGGTTCGGTCTTCCATATCGGGCAGGGTCCGCAGGGGAACAAAATCGCCTTCGAACATATAAGTGGTATAGATCTCATCGGACGCGATGAGCAGGTCGTGCTCCTTAGCGACCGATGCCAGAAGTTCGAGCGTGTCCTTTCCGTAAGCCATTCCGCTCGGATTTACGGGATTATTAAATATAATGGCTTTGGTGCGCTCCGTTATAGCCGCCTCGAGCCTGTCCCGACGGATGGCATAGTCCTCTTCGGCAAAGGTCGGCACTTCCACACAGATGCCGCCTGCCAATTCAATCTGGCTCTTATACATCGGGAAATACGGAGAAAAAACAAGGACCTCGTCTCCCGGGTTGAGAATTGCCATCATAACGAGAGACATGCCGAGACAGCTGGATGCCGTAACGAGAACGTTTTCGGCCTGTATCGTCTGGCCGAAATCCTCTTCCCAGGCTCTGCAGGTTGCGGCAACAAGCTCGGGATCTCCCTTCGGTATGCCGTAGCGGGTATAGCCGGCCTTGGCATCGGCAAAAGCCCGGTTGATGATTCTCTCATCGGTAACGATATCCGTATCGCCGATGCTGAGATCGATGACATCGTTATATTTTTCCAAAGCAGCGGTATTCAGGCTGATAGAGGCCGTACCGCCCCGGAATCTTTCAGCAATGTACTTTTTCATCGAGATACTCTCCTATCGCTTTTAAACCTGCTATCAGGGTTTCCTTCTCGCAGGCGTAACCGATTCTCATGCAGTGCTCCTGTTCAAAACAGGCACCCGGCGTAACAAAGGCCCCTGTTTTAAAAAACATGTCCTTGCAGAAGTCATAAGAAGGAATGTCTGCCTTGTAATATACAAGAGCGGTAGTGCCGGCCTGCGGCTTCACATATTCGACACGCGGTTCGGATTGCACCCAGGCATCCAGAACGGCAAGATTCTCCCGAACGATTTTGCGGTTACGCGCCAGAATTTTATCGGAATTCTTGAGAGCCAGGGCTGCCACAGCTTCATCGAACATTCCGCAGCTGATGTGGTTGTAGTCTCTGTGGCTCATGCAGGATTTCAGAAAATCGGCATCGTGGCTGGCTATCCAGCCGAGACGCAGGCCTGCCATAGAAAAGACCTTTGACATGCTGCTGACCGAAATGCCTTTTTCATACATATCCACGATGGATTCCTGCCAGATGTCGTCCTGCGTCAGGTGGCGGTAGACCTCATCGCAGAGAATATAGGCTCCGCAGCTCCTTGCTATCTCCACAATTTCAAGCATCATCTCCGGGTTTATGAGAGCCCCCGTCGGATTGTTCGGGTTGTTGATGCAAATCAGCTTGGTTCCGGGTATCGCCAGGCGGCGCAGCTGCTCGAGGTCGGGCAGATAGCCGTCCTTCATATCGAGATTGAGAAGCTGCACATCGGCTCCGAAACTCTCCGGAATGGAATACAGCTGCTGATATGTCGGCATGATGCTGATGACTCTGTCCCCTTTTTCGACAAGGGAGTAAAACACATGGTGGTTGGCACCGGCAGCTCCGTGTGTAATGACGACTTCTTCCGGATTGATGCTTTTATAGAGCTTGGCTATTCCCTGCTTGAATTCCGGAATACCTGTTATTTCGCCGTATGTCAGGCGTTTTGCGCAGAGGGCATTTAAAAAGCTCTCTTTATCCTCGCCGCAAAGAGTAAAAAGCTCGTCAAGAGAAATGGAATTGACGCAGGTTTCGGCAATATTGAATTTTGCGCCGTCCTCGTATTCATTCATCCATTCTTCCACTTTAAAAGGTGCGATTCTCATAAAATATACTCCTTAAAACAAAGAAATAATCCAGACTATGACAGGGGCAAATATAATGGCGGGCATGTAGTCCGCTATTTTGATTTTGGTAAGACCGATCATGTTCAGCCCGATGCCGATAATCAGAATATATCCGACACAGGACATTTCATTCATCACGGATTCTGTCAGGACAGGCTGCAGAGCCCCTGCCAGAAGGCAGATAATGCCCTGATAGACAAACACGAAGGCTGCGGAGAAAAGCACTCCCAGACCCATGGTGGAGGTAAACACGACGGCCGATATGCCGTCCAGCAATGATTTTGTATACAGCACGGAATTATCTCCGGAAAGGCCGGCGTTAATGCTGCCTACAACGGCCATCGCACCCATGCAGAACAGAAGACTGGTGCTGACAAATGCTTTTGTGAAGCTACCGCTCTCTCCGTTTTTGTCAAAACGGTGCTCGAGTCTTTCTCCGAGAGCATTGACGCGCCCGTCAATATCCAGCAAGGTACCGGTGACGGCACCGAGCACCATGGAAAGAACCGCAATCAGTGCGTTTTCTCCGCAAAGCGCTCCGCTGATGCCGATATACAGCACGCATAGCGCAATGCCCGTCATAATGGCATTTGTTAATCTCTCCGGAATGCCTTTCTTGCAGAGCAATCCGATTACCGCACCGACGATAACCGCCAGGGCGTTGACAGTGACACCAAGCATAATATAGCCTTTCTCTTTACCAATTTACTTATCTAAAATATTTTAAACCAAAACTGTTTGATACGCAAGCATTCCTGTGTTAGTATTATAATAAATCTTACAGAAATTCTATGGAGGCAGACATGAACCAGCATGAAATAACCAAAGCTGCGAAACTACTGGACGAAAACGGGAATATCGCGGAGCCGGGCTATGCAAAAAAACTGCTCCCGGTTTATGACCGGAACGACATCAAAGCATCTTCCCTGCGCATCAAAGAATGGGACTATTACCTGATAAACAACGGCCGCTTTGCCCTGGCCCTGACAATTGACAACAACGGCTACATGAACATGAATTCCGTATCCCTGCTGGATTTCGACCAAAAATGGGAGATTACCAACAGCCCTATGAAGTTCTTCCCCGGCAGGAATCCTTCCTTCCCTGCCACATCCGCCAAAGGTGACATAGAGATTTCCGGCAAGGGGCATCATTCCAAGTTTGAGAATCCCGGCAACGGGATTCGTCATCTCTTCGGCCGCATGGAAAAGTTCGGGCCCGAGGGCGCCATCGAATACGACATTACGCTCCGTGACGAACCGCCCGAAAGCATGGTTATCTGCACCCCGTTCGAAAAGAAGGCTCATTTTTACTACAACCAGAAAATCAACTGCATGCGGGCAGAAGGCTTTGCCCGGTACGGTGGGAAAGAATACGTGTTTGACCCCAAGGAGAGCTTTGCGGTTCTGGACTGGGGCCGCGGGGTCTGGACGTATCACAACACGTGGTACTGGGGAAGCGCCTCCTATCATGTAGACGGTGTTCCCTTCGGATGGAACATAGGCTACGGTTTCGGCGATACGTCCGCAGCCAGCGAAAACATGCTCTTCTATGACGGCAAGGCCCATAAACTTTCGCAGGTCAAGTTTAACATCCCCGGTGATGAAAAAGACTTCATGCGACCGTGGACCTTTACCAGCGATGATGGCCGTTTTGAAATGGATTTCGTTCCGGTTCTTGACCGTGCTTCCTGCACCGATGTTGTCCTGATAAAAAGCGATCAGCATCAGGTATTCGGTCTTTTCACAGGCAAAGCCGTATTGGATGACGGAAAGGTCATCGAAATAAAAGACTTCCCCGGGTTTGCGGAGAAGGTCGAAAACAAATGGTAAAAGAGTTCCCGCTTCCTCGGAAGCGGGATTTACTTTTCTATAAAGGTTTTAATGCCGGGATTCCGGATTATCAGCTTCCGGAGCAACAGGCCGAGAACTCCCGCGGAAAGGATTTCGCCCGCCCCCACGGTAAGCAGTAGATAAAGATAAGCATCTTCAAGACCGTAGGCCGTCTTCAAAACAAGAGGAATCACAACCGTATTGACAAGAACCGGCGGCAGCACGCACGCAAAACACTTATTTCTCAACAGTCGGGTTCCGATAGCCCCGGCAAGCGTAGCCAGACTGCCGAACAGGACATCCAGCACAACGCCGCCGGTCAGCAGATTGGACAGCAGACAGCCCAGGAACAGCCCGGGAATGGCTGCCGGGGTAAAACACGGAAGGATACACAGAGCCTCCGAGATTCTCAGCTGCACGGGGCCGGATGAAAGCCCTGCGGCGGAACTCAGCAGGGTCAGTACCACATAAAGAGCGGCAATAATGCCGCCCTTTGTAATATTGGAGCTTGACTTCATTCGCTTATCTGCCGAAATCGTACAGGGGCATCGTCTCTCTGTTTCGGAACTCATGCTTTTCATAGTAGCCAATCAGTTCCCCGCTATCATCGCGAAGCGCAACGGTATAAACGTCCTTGTTTTCTTCGTCGTTTCGGAATTCATATATCAAATTATGTTCCGGCCTTTCGGCAAACCAGGAAAGCGTTTTTTCGATGATTTCACGCGCTCTCGGTGTGTGGCAACTGAGCAAGGACTTTCCTAGCAGCTTTTCTCCTCCCTGCGAAGCATAATGCTCGATGGCCGCATGATTCATATATACTATTGTATGGTTCAAATCACAGAGGACGACCGGCGCTCTGTCGGCATCCAGAACAGCTTTATAAAAACGGGTATCGGGCATAACGCACTCCTTATTTTTTACTATTATACTACAAGTTGTTTATCCATGCAGTAAATTGTTTTATCCAGTCCGAATACCGTTCATCCGTCAGTGCAAAACCGTGGAAAGCTCCTTCGAGAAGCAGCGCCTCGTGTTTGACACCGAGCTCTTCGAGGCGGGATATGTATTCGGTGGTTCCCTTCAAGGGGTCCTTTGTCCCCCGGCAGATGAACTGCGGATTTGCATCCGCCGTGAGATGCCCGGTCAGGGAATATTCTTTCTGAAGCTCGGGCAACTTGGCCGGATTGTAATACTCCTCCCCTGCCAGAACGCCCAGAACATTCGGGTTTTCGTAAAAGCTCACGACAGGATACAGCAAGCCGTTAAAGGAAGCCTTTCCGCTGACGGCGTCTATAGCATCCGCTTCATATCCCTCAGCAGTGGGAACCGTATCTTCCAAAAGCAGAGCAGCCGCTGCAGATGCATAAGCTCCTGCCGAAAAGCCGAGCGTTCCGACTCTGTCAGGATGTATCCCCCAGTTCAAGGCATGGTAACGGACAAAGCGGATAGCCCGCTGCATGTCGAGCCATGGAACCGGTGCTCGATAGGGATTCAACCGGTACTCCAGTACGAAGGCGCTGATTCCAAGCTCGTTCAGTTTCCCCGCAATCTGCGTTCCCTCAACGTCCCGGGCCGCAAAACAGAATCCGCCACCCGGAGCAACGATTACAGCCGTATCGCTGCCGGGGCAGAGAAAGGCTGTCAGATTCGGAACATCATCAAAATACGAACTCATCGTCCCCTGTTTTATCTCGGCAGCCCAGGTAAGGTTGTCAAAACGAACCGAACTCCGGTTCGGCGTCTTAGAGAACATTTCCAGCAATCCGGGAAGGGAGCAGCGTGACAAATCTTCTTTATCATCCGACAGATGCATCATGTCCGCTTTGCTTTCTCCCGTATTGAACGGAATGACCGAACCCCATATTGCATATTGATTTTTATTGTTTACATCAAACATTGCAAAACCCGAAAAGTATTTGCCTCCAATATAACACACTATCGGAACAAATCATACAAACATATGAAAAAGGCTAACCTTTCGGTCAGCCTTTTTTAAATTTATTTGTTTTGCTCATTCATTTCCGGCCGGCATTGATGTCCACAAGCTTTGTGTTGCTCTGGTCGTAACGTGCTGCAATGATGTCTGCAAATGCCATGGCCGTATCCAGGCTGGTCATGCAGGGAATTCTGAGCTGCATGGCACGTTTATGAAGCTGACGAAAATCACCGACACTGACGTCCAGAACGGCGCCCGTATAAACCACGCAGCTTACCGCACGGGACTCCAGCAGATTATATATATCGTTGTTTTCCCAGACGTTGCGTGCTGTTGTGACCTCCAGGCCCCTGCCGCGGATTGCCGCGGAAGTATCCGGTGTTGCATAAAGACGTACGCCGAGGTCTGTAAACTTTTCGGCAAGCGCAATCGCATCCGTATAGTCATAGTCTTCCACGGAGATAAGAACGCCGCTCGTACCTCGCTGTTCTGCTGCATGCACATCCGTCCCTGCGGCGGTCAGACCCTTGTACAGCGCCTCAGCCTTGGTCCGACCGATACCGAGCACTTCACCGGTGGACTTCATTTCCGGGCCGAGAATGCTGTTTGCATCGCTGATTTTTTCAAAGGAAAAAACCGGAACCTTCGCCGCATAGCATGGCGCGGAAGCGCAAAGCCCGTAAGAGTATCCGAGATCCGCCAGTTTTTCGCCCAGCATCACACGGGAAGCCAGCTCTACCATCGGAATATCCGTAACCTTGCTGATATAAGGTACGGTACGGGAAGCGCGGGGATTTACCTCGATGACATATAGCTCGCCCCGATATACAAGATATTGTATGTTGACGATTCCTTTTGTGCCGAGCCCCTGCGCAATGCGGCCGGAACAGTCCACAACCTTTTTCGTAATCTCCGGCGTCAGGTTGTAAGGCGGATAAACCGCAATCGAGTCGCCCGAGTGGATGCCTGCCCGCTCGATATGCTCCATGATGCCGGGAATAACCACTGTTTCGCCGTCCGAAATGCAGTCTACCTCCAGCTCCGTGCCCGGCATGTACTTATCCACCAGCACAGGGTTTTCGATGCCGCCGGAGAGAATGACGGCCATGTAGTTGCGTACATCCTCCGGAGAACGGGCAATGGTCATCCCTTGCCCTCCGATGACATAGCTCGGGCGCAGAAGGACGGGGTATCCCAGCATTTTCGCCGCGATGACCGCTTCTTCCGCAGTCTGCACGCCGGTGCCCTTTGGACGGCTGATTCCGCAGCCTTCCAGAAAGGCATCGAATTTCTCTCTGTCTTCCGCGGTGTCGATGCCCTCGGCCGAAGTGCCCAAAATCCGAATGCCGTGGGCATCCAGACAGGCAGCCAGCTTGATGGCGGTCTGTCCTCCGAATGCGACAACCACACCCAGCGGTTTCTCCGCTTCGATGACGTTCAGCACATCCTCCGCGGTAACAGGCTCGAAATAGAGTCTGTCTGCCGTATCGTAGTCCGTAGAAACCGTCTCCGGATTATTATTGATAATGATGACCTCGTAGCCCAGACGGCGCAGTACTTCCACGCACTTTACCGAGCTATAATCGAACTCTATGCCCTGCCCGATACGAATGGGCCCGGAGCCGAGAACGAGAATACGCGCCTTTTCCGAATCTGCGGGGCTGCAGGACGGAATGCCTTCGTCATAGGCGGAGTAATAATAGGCGTTCTTGCCGAAAGCACCCTTACAGGTGTCCACAGCGCGATAGGAAGCCCGGATATGTTCCGGAAGCTCGGCGCCGGAGATTCTCTTCAATGCCTCGTCCGTATAACCGAAGCGCTTTCCCTGCCGATATTGCGCTTTTGTCAAGCCGCCCGCAAGGGACTTTTCAAAGTCGGCAAGGTTTTTCATTTTTTTAAGGAAAAACGGATTGAAGTGCGTGACAGCGGCCAGTTCCTCCACGGACTTGCCGGCTTTCAGTGCCTCGAACACCGTGAACATCCGCAAATCGTCCACACGCTGCAGACGCTCGCTAAGCGGAGCCTCATCCGCGGGTGCGCGGTTCAGGGAGTCGCAGCCGATTTCGGCACCTCGCACGGCCTTCATCAGCGCCTCTTCCACACAGCCGCCGATGGACATTACTTCACCGGTAGCCTTCATCTGCGTCCCCAGGGTGCGGCTGGTATTGGTAAATTTATCAAACGGCCAGCGAGGCATTTTCAGCACGACATAGTCGACCTTCGGCTCCGTTGCCGCCGTTCCCTCCGCCTGGGGATCGAAGCGGATTTCATCGAGCCGATATCCCAGAGCAATCATCGCCGTTACCTTGGCAATAGGATACCCCGTTGCCTTGCTTGCCAGCGCCGAAGACCGGGAAACGCGGGGATTCACCTCGATAACGTATATTTCCTTTGTCTGCGGGTGGAATGCAAACTGACAGTTGCAGCCGCCTTCAATTTTCAGTTCCGTAACGATGTCCAGTGAAGTCTGCCGCAGTTTGGCCAATTCTTCCGCAGAGAGCGTCTGTGCAGGGGCAACAACGAAGCTGTCTCCCGTGTGTACACCGACGGGATCGATATTCTCCATGCTGCATATGCAGATAGCGCGGCCGGAGTGATCCCTCATCGCCTCAAATTCGATTTCCTCCCAGCCGATGATGTACTTCTCTACTAGAATCTGCGTAATGGGAGAGGCATCCAGGCCGTTTTGTGCGGCGCGCTGCATCTCTTCCCGGTTGTAAGCTACACCGCCGCCACCCCCGCCAAGCGTAAACGCCGGGCGGATGATGACCGGGTAACCGATTCGCTCCGCTATCTCAATGGCATGCTCCACCGTTCCCGCCGAATCCGACGGAATGGTCTGCACACCGATTTTTGCCATTGCATCCTTGAAAAGCTGGCGGTCCTCCGCACGATTGATGGTTTCCACCCCCGTGCCGAGCAGCCGCACACCGTTACGGGCAAGGAATCCGTCCTTTTCCAGTTCCATTGCCAGCGTCAGTCCTGTCTGACCGCCGAGAGTCGCCAGCATGGCATCCGGCTTTTCCTTTTCGATGATGCGCTCCACGGTCTCCAACGTCAGCGGTTCAAGATAGATTTCATCTGCCATGGCGTGGTCGGTCATAATGGTGGCCGGGTTGGAGTTTACCAGAACGACCTCTATGCCTTCACGCTTCAGAATACGGCAGGCCTGTGTTCCTGCATAATCAAACTCAGCTGCCTGTCCGATAACAATCGGACCGGAGCCGATTACAAGCACCTTTTTTATCGATTCATCTTTTGGCATACAGTTGCCTCCCCGAAAGATTACAAAGTCGCCGCCATAACAGCCTTAATCGTGTGCATGCGGTTCTCAGCCTCATCAAAGACGATGGACTGCGCACTTTCGAAAACCTCGTCCGTAACTTCCATGCAGTCGATACCGAATTTTTGGAAAATTTCCTGCCCGGTCGTGGTATTCAGGTCGTGGAAGGCAGGAAGGCAGTGCATGAAGCGGCACTGCGCTCCGGCGTTGTCCATCAGCTTTTTATTCACCTGATAGGGCAGCAGGTCGTTTATACGATCTTTCCAAACCTCTTCCGGCTCGCCCATACTAACCCAAACGTCCGTATAAATGACATCGGCTTTTTTCGTTGCTTCCATCGGGTCGCTTATAAATTCCAGGACGGCGCCGGTCTGGGCGGCAATAGCACGACACTCGGCAACGAGACCGGCATCCGGGAAATACTTTTCCGGTGCACAGGCAACGAAATGCATTCCCATTTTGGCGCAACCCACCATAAGACTGTTACCCATATTGTAACGGGCATCGCCCATATAAACAAGTTTAATGCCTTCCAGCTTACCAAAGTGCTCACGAATGGTGAGAAAGTCGGCAAGAATCTGCGTCGGGTGGAACTCGTTAGTGAGCCCGTTCCAGACACGAATGCCGGAATACTGTGCCAGCGCCTCCACGATTTCCTGGCCATAGCCGCGGTATTCAATGCCGTCAAACATCCGGCCCAGCACCCTTGCAGTATCCGCAATCGATTCCTTCTTACCGATCTGGCTGCTCTTGGGATCCAGATACACAGGGTGCATCCCCAGGTCTGCCGCCGCCACCTCAAAGCTGCAGCGGGTACGGGTGGAAGTCTTTTCAAAAATCAGGGCAATGTTCTTACCCTCAAACATCCGGTGAGAAATCCCTGCTTTTTTTTCGGCCTTCAGTTTTGCCGCCAAATCCAGGAATTCCGTAATCTCCGCCGGAGTAAAATCCAGCAGTTTTAAAAAATTTCTGCCTTTTAAGCTCATCTTCTTATTCCTCTGTGCAAACGCTCTTGATGATTGCAACCGCTTCCATCAGTACGCTCTCCGGAATGTTCAAGGCCGGCAGCAGGCGCACGCGGTCCTTTGCCGTGAGACAAAGCACACCCTTTTCGTTGCAGCGTTTCACCACATCTCCCGCCGGTTTCTTCGTCTTCAGGCCTATCATCAGGCCGAGTCCGCTGACGGACTCAATTCCCTTGGCCCCTTCAAAAGCTGCCCGTGCTTTTTCCGCCTTGACATGTACGTCCTCCAGGAACGCCTCGTCCATGCGGGAAAGGATACTGAGCGCTCCGGCACAGCAGACCGGATTCCCACCGAAGGTGGAACCGTGGTCACCGAATCCGAGAACGTTCTGCACCTGCTCTCCCATCAGGCAGGCGCCCAGCGGCAGTCCGCCGCCGAGACCCTTCGCCGTGGATACCAGGTCGGGCTGAAGGTTATAGTGCATATAGGCATAGAGCTTGCCGGTTCGTCCGTTTCCTGTCTGCACTTCATCGATGATTAGCAGCACATTATATTTCTCGCAGAGTTTCGCCACGCCCGCAACATAATCTTGGCTGAGTACAATCACGCCACCTTCGCCCTGGATGCACTCCAGCATGACGGCGGCAGTTAAATTCTCTTTAATGGCTGATTCCAACTCGTCGAGATTCTCCGCGTGCACGTGAACAAAACCCGGCGTCAGCGGCTGGAACAGCTCGTGGTAATGCTCCTGTCCGGTAGCGGCAAGAGTCGTCAGTGTGCGGCCGTGGAAACTGTTCCACAGCGTAATGATTGTGGAAAAGTCCTCTCCTTTTGTTTCCGCCGCCCACTTGCGGGCAACCTTAATGGCACACTCGTTGGCCTCGGCGCCGGAATTGCCGAAAAAGACCTTTTTCATGCCGGTGCGCTCGCAGAGCTCTTTCGCCAGAAGGGCACAGGGTTCGGTGTAATAAAGGTTCGACATGTGCTGGACTTTGCCCAGCTGCGCCGTCACGGCCTGGCTCCAGACCTCATCGGCAATGCCGAAGCTGGTAACGCCGATTCCGGATCCCATATCAATATAGCGCTTGCCGGTCTCGTCATAAACCTCCGAACCTTTTCCGGAAACAATCTCCACCGGAAAACGCGCGTAGGTATTGGATACAAAAGTGTTATCGATATTCTGCAGTTCACTCATGGTTTTCACTCCTCCCCTTTGACAATCGTGCCGGCACCCTCGTCCGTCAGCGTCTCCATCAGAATGGAATGGGGTACACAGCCGTTCAGGATGACAACGCTCTTTACGCCCATTTGAATGGCGTCGATGCAGCAGTTCACCTTTGGAATCATGCCTCCGGTGATAACATTATCATTATAGAGTTGTTTTGCTTCATTCACGGATACTTCCGAAATCAGCGACGAGGGATCGTTCACATCCCGCAGTATGCCCGCGATATCCGTCATCATGAATAGACGTTCGGCATTCAGGGCTCCCGCGATGAAGGCCGCTGCGGTATCGCCGTTGATATTGTAGGTGTTGCCCTCTTTATCGCAGCCTACTGTGGAAATCACGGGAATGTAGCCTTTTTCCAGCAGGTCATGCACCGGCTGTATGTTGACGTTTGTAATTTCGCCGACATATCCGAGTCGCTCATCTTTCATTTTTGCCTCAATCAGTTGCCCGTCCATGCCGGAAATGCCGATAGATTTGCCGCCCTGTTTTTCCAGAAGGTTGACAAGGGTTTTATTCACCTTTCCGCAAAGCACCATCTGTGCAATATCGACGGTCTCCCTGTCGGTAACGCGCAGACCGTCGACAAACTCGGCTTTTTTGCCCAATTTGTTCATCAGCTCGTTTATCTCGGGTCCTCCGCCGTGAACCAGCACAACCTTTACACCGATGAGCCACAGAAGGACAATATCCTCCATGACCTGCGATTTCAGCTCTTCGTTAATCATAGCGTTCCCGCCGTATTTGATTACGATTATCTTGCCGTTATACTGCCGGATATACGGCAACGCCTGTACAAGCACCTCGGCGCGCTGCATATTCGTCAAGCTGTTTTCCGTCATGTTCTGTAGTCTCCGTTAATCTTCACATAGTCGTATGTCATATCGCAGCCCCAGCAGGTGCAAACCCCGCTGCCTTCGCTCATAGTAATGTTGATTTCAACATCGTGCTCGGTAAGAATGGCCTTGGCAAAGTCCTCGTCAAAAGGAAGGCCTCTCCCCTGTTCGCACACGGCAATGTCGCCCGCGGCGGATGCAAAATGCACATCTACCTTTTCGGGGTCGAATTCTTCGCCGCTGTATCCCATGGCGCAGAGGACCCTGCCCCAGTTGGCATCGGCACCGAATATGGCACACTTGGTAAGGTTGGAAGCTATGACGGATTTAGCGATGATTTCTGCGCTGTCCTCGCTTTTGGCCCCTGCCACGGTGCAGGTGATAAGGTGTTTGGCGCCTTCCCCATCAGCCGCCATCTTCATGGCGAGCGTCTTGCAAAGCAACTGCAAAGCACTCAGAAAAGCTTCGTAATCCTCACCTTTTTCCGTAATCTCGGCATTGCCTGCGAGGCCGTTTGCCAGCACAATGCAGCTGTCGTTGGTGGAAGTATCCCCGTCCACGCTGATACGGTTGAAACTGACCTTGGCCGTTTCCTGGAGAGCTGTCTTAATCATTTCGGACGAAATGGCACAGTCTGTCGTGAGGAAGCAGAGCATCGTTCCCATGTTGGGATGGATCATGCCGCTCCCTTTGGCGATGCCGCCCATGTGAACCGTCTTTCCGCCGACCGTTGTCTCTACAGCGACTTCCTTTTTCACCGTATCCGTCGTCATGATGGCATTGGCGGCCGCGTCGCTGGCTTCGGGAGATGCCTCCAGGGCATCGTAGAGCACCGGGACACCATCCTGGATGACCTTGATGTTTATGGTCTGGCCGATGACACCGGTAGACGACACCAGCACGTCATCCGCACAGCAGCCGATGGCCTCGGCTGCTGCGGCACACATTAATTCTGCGTTCTCCTCACCCTGCGGAGCACAGGCATTGGCATTGCCGCTGTTGGCAACGATGGCACGGGCTTTGCCGCTTTTCAGATGAGCCATGTCCACATGGATGGGCGCGGCTTTCACGACATTTTTTGTAAACACAGCCGCTGCTGTGCACGGAACATCGGAGACAATCAGCGCCAGGTCTTTTTTATCGGGGTTATGGGATTTCACGCCGACGTGAATGCCGGCCGCTTTAAAACCCTGTGCGGCGCAAATGCCGCCTTCGATGAAATTCATAAGGAAAACCTCCTGTCAAAGCTCGAGTCCCAGTGTTTCCTCCAGACCGAGCAGGATATTCATATTTTGGATGGCAGCACCGGAGGCTCCCTTTCCCAAATTGTCGAAGCGTGAAACAAGCAAAATTCGCTCGTCGTTTCCGCTCACCGTAATCTGCATATCGTCCCTGCCGGAAAAAGCGGCAGCCGATAAGAATCCGTCCTCGTCCGCCGATACGTCGAAATGTACCACCGGGCCGGGATAATAGGCACTATACGCCTCGCAGATTTCATCCACCGTTGCCCTTACGTCTTCTTTAAACAAGGAGACCGTAACTTCCATGCCGCTGTAATAGGGTGCCACCACCGGGCAGAATACCGGTGCGATGTCCAGACCGGTGATAACCTGCATCTCTTTGAGATGCTTATGCTGCTGGGTGATACCATACTGCCGCGGTGCGTCCAGAAGCGGAGACCGCTCCGGCGCCTCATATTCCGCAATCATTTTTTTACCACCGCCGGAATAACCGGTGACGGAAAAACAGCTCAAAGCCGCGTCTTTTTTTATCAGTCCCATTTCCACCAGCGGAGCAACCAGTGAAATGAAGCCGCTGGCGTGGCAGCCGGGATTCGCGATTCTCTTTGAATTCGTGATAGATTCCCTTTGGCCCGTCAGCTCGGGGAAACCGTAAGTCCAGCCCCCTGCGGTACGATGGGCCGTGGATGTGTCTATAATGGCAGCACGGCTCTCCCCGGCCAACTCGGCTGCCTCAATCGCCGCGGCATCCGGCAGACAGAGGAAGGCCACGTCCGCCGCATGCAGGGCATCGCGCCGGGCGGTTTTGTCTTTCCGCAATGCATCCGGCAGCTCGATCAGTTCCAAATCGGTTCGTGAATCCAGCCTTTCCCGGATGCGCAAACCGGTAGTGCCGGCGCTTCCGTCTATAAAAATCTTTTTCATTTATTTAATGTCTCTTTCACATATGCAATCTGCTGCTCTACCGACTGCACGGCCGGACCGCCATATGAACTGCGGAGAGCCACGCAGGTTTCCAGATCAACCGCTTGGTAAACATCCTCATCAATGAGCTCACAAAAGCTTTTGTAGCTTTCCAGCGGGAGGGTTTCAAGCACCTTTCCCTCCGTGATGCATGCCGCCACGACCTGTCCCGAAATCTTATAGGCCGAGCGGAACGGCAGGCCTTTGCGAACCAGATAATCCGCCAAATCGGTGGCATTAATGAATCCGCCCTGTGCCGCCTTTTTCATATTCTCCGGCAGCACCTTCATAGTCTCAATCATCGGTGCGAAAACCTGCAGGCACATCTTAACGGTATCGCAGGCATCAAAAAGCGCTTCCTTGTCTTCCTGCATGTCCTTGTTATAAGCAAGGGGCAGCCCCTTCATCAGCGTCAGCAGAGACATAAGATCACCGTAGACGCGCCCCGTCTTTCCGCGAACCAGTTCGCACATGTCCGGGTTTTTCTTTTGCGGCATGATGGAAGAGCCGGTGGTAAAACTGTCGGATAACTCAACAAACTTGAATTCCCAACTGCTCCAGAGAATCAATTCCTCGGAGCAACGGGAAAGGTGCATCATCAGCAGAGAGAGAGAGCTCAGCAGTTCCACGCCGAAATCCCTGTCGGCTACACCGTCCAGACTGTTGCGAACAACACCGGAGAATCCCAGTTTTTCCGCCTCAAAAAAGCGGTCGGTATCATAGGTCGTCCCTGCAAGAGCACAGCAGCCGATGGGGCTTTCATCCATGCGTTTGGCGCAGTCATCCAGCCTGCCGATATCGCGCAGCAGCATCATGGCATAGGCCATCAGATGATGGCCCATCGTAACGGGCTGCGCCCGCTGCAGATGCGTGTATCCCGGCATTATGGCGGCTTTATGCTTTTCCGCCTGCCCTGTCAGAGCTTCAATCAGGCTGCCGGTCAGAGAACGGATTTCCGTAATCTCGTCCCGCAGATAAAGCCGGATATCCAGTGCCACCTGGTCGTTGCGGCTTCGCGCCGTGTGCAGTTTCTTCCCGACGTCGCCCAGGCGCTCGGTAAGCACCTGCTCCACGAACATGTGGATGTCTTCGGCACACAGGTCGAATTCCAGATTGCCGCTCTCCAGGTCATCGAGAATTCCCTGCAGCCCGTCTATGAGTGTATCTGCCTCCGCCCGGGTAATAATGCCCCGGGCACCCAGCATCGCAGCATGCGCCATAGAGCCGGTAATATCCTGTTTATACATGCGGCTGTCAAAACGGATGGAAGAATTGAAATCGTCTGCGACGGAATCCACCTCACCAGCAGTCCGTCCGGCCCACATTTTGGTCATGTTTTAGAGTTTTCCCTGTTCACGCAGTGCCTGAACCGTTGTCGGCAGACCCCAAAGGTTAATGAAGCCATTGGCCTGCGCCTGGTCATAATCGCTTTCGCCGAAGGTTACCAGATTCTCGCTGTACAGAGAATACGGAGATACCGTTCCGGCAGGGATGATGTTGCCCTTGTAAAGCTTCAGCTTCACGGAACCGGTAACATACTTGTTGCTCTCATTGGCAAAGGCCACCAGTGCCTCCGTGAGCGGTGAATACCACTTGCCATTATAAATCTGATCGGCAAGGTCGACGGCCAGTTTCTGCTTCTCATGCAGGGTATCTTTATCAACTGTCAGCATCTCAAGCTGAGCATGGGCAAAATAGAGAATCGTGCCGCCCGGTGTCTCGTATACGCCGCGGTCCTTCATGCCGATGTTCCGGTTCTCGATGATATCGATGATACCGATGCCGTTGGCGCCGCCCAGCTCGTTAAGTTTCTCAATGATCTTGGAGGCTTTCATCTTCTCA
>JAZUEY010000018.1:0-3316 GCA_045640405.1 Candidatus Limivicinus sp. | reverse complement strand
CGAATACCAGCCGGGAGACGTGCATCCTCTCAAGGTGCTCATCAGCAACGCCGGTGCCTCCTGTGATACCGTGGTTACGCATATCGAAGATGCCAATACGGCCGAGAACATCGCTTCTTCCGTCAATGCCGACGGCAGCGTCGTATTCAAGGCGGAGAGCTTCTCCGTCTACATCGGCACCACGCCTTCCGCCTCGCCCAAAACCGGGGCTTCCGTCGATGTAACTTTCGGTACTTGGGATACTTCATTGCTGTGCGGCGATGCCCCGCAGGTTCCCGTTAAAGTCAGCAACAGTAGCCAATATGATCTTTTTAATGTGGAAGTTACTACTTCCGGTGATTTTTATATTAAAGACTGGCCGGAGAATACCGAGGAAGCTAATAAACTTCCGGTTGAATGCTATCTTGCCGCAACGCATGCACTGACTGCCGACAATTTCAGCCCGACGATTACCGTTTCGTATGATTATGATGACGGGTCCGGAACGCAGCACGGTTCTCAGACTTTCTCGGCACCCGGCTTCACCATCAGCCATAACTTCTGGGGCGGTTGGTGCCAGTATGTCGGCTGTGACTGCCGTAAAACGGATTTCTCCGGCAAGTTCACGGGTGGCGACAAGCGCACTTACTTCCGTAACAATTCTCCCACCTTTGCAACCAATCTGCTTTATTACCAGTATGATTCTGTCAAGGATAATGTCCTGCAGCATAGCTTCACGCTTTTGATTGACGGCAAGGAAGTTCCCGAGTGGGCTTTTGAAGTCTATCAGATAGATAACAATTATGCCGGCTTCCTCGTTAATAACGATTATCTCATCTCGCTCCGTACCGGTAAGCATACCATCCGCCTGACGGAGACGGATAGGAATGGCGGACAGCACTATGCTTTAAGCTGGTTTCGCATTTCCTCCGCCGTCGATACCGGGGACGAGGACATGATGCGTGTGGCCATCATCATGATCTGCGGCCTTCTCGGCGCTGCTGCCTGCGGCGCGGAGTATAAAAAACGCAATAGTGGAACGAGATAAATCATTTGTTTGACATGGGGTCGGATTGAATACATCGTGTCGGAATAGAAATGAACAAAGATGACTTTAACAGCCGCAGGCTGGATGTGTTGTATCCGGATGTTGCGGCTGAGTGGGATTACGAAAAGAATAACGGGCTCAAGCCATCGGATGTAACAATTGGCAGTGCTAAAAAAGTCTGGTGGCACTGCGACAAAAATCATGTCTGGAAAGCTTCCGCCAGGGACAGACTTAAAAGACATTCATCATGTCCCTACTGTTCCGGGAGAAAGGTTCTGGAAGGGTTTAATGACCTGACGACAGTTAGACCAGATATTGCATCTCAGTGGTGTTATCCGTTAAACGGAGACTTAACTCCTGCCATGGTGACATATGGTTCCGGCCGGAAAGTCTGGTGGGAGTGTGAGCACGGGCACACCTGGGAGGCAACGATAAACTCAAGAACAGGCATGGGCTCCGGATGCCCTTATTGCGCCGGGAAAAAACCAATTGCCGGACATAATGATTTGAAAACACTGTATCCGGATATTGCAAACGAATGGAATGATTCGCTTAATGGCGAGCTTAAACCGGATATGGTTTCATACGGTTCCAACAAATGTGTCTGGTGGGAATGCCCAGAAGGACATGTCTGGAAGGCGCTTGTAAGTTCCAGAACAAACGGAGGGACAGGTTGCCCTATTTGTGCCGGTCTGATGCGCAGAAAATACTAAAATAATTAAACTGTCCCTTTACGGAACGCACAAACTCAAGGGAGACCAATAATGTTAATACCTAATATAATGCAGGGCTTCGGCCTTGAAATCACCATGATAGCTATAACGGCTTTTCTTTGGATGAAGAGTCTGCGGAACAGAAGCACGGAGACTCTTTCGGAATTCAACAGGCTCTGCTCCGCATTCATGCTGTTCCTGCTTGTCAATGTGCCTGTCCGGATTTTAGATTTCAAGCTTGCGAGCTGGAGCCCGAATCTTGTTTTTCTGATCAATGCGCTGTTTGTCGCGTTTGAAACCCTGACAGCTTACGAATGGTTCATTTATTTTCTGACAGTCCAGGAAAGCAAGTCACTGAAAAATAGGCAAATGCGGATGCTTTTTCTTTTCCCGATAGTCATTATGATGGTTCTGCTTGCCGTGTCCTATAAGACCGGTTGGCTCTTCTATGTGGACCGGGACGGCATGTATGCCAGAGGCTCGCTGTTCTTCCTGCAGCTTCTGATTCCTTATCTATATGTGGCTGTCTCTTTCGTCAGCGCCATTCTGAATTATAAAAAAACAAGCAACCGTAGAACATTTGCCATCGTGTTTTCGGCATTGTTTACTTCGATAACGGCCTCGGTGCTGCAGATCTTATTCAGCGGTTCTTTTGTTCTGGCAGGTTTCTGTTTCGCGCTAATCCTAATATACATAGAGATGTTCCAGTATGAAATCACGCAGATCGAAAAGAAGCGCGAAGAAAAGCAGAGACAGGACGAGCTGGCCAGAGTCCGGGCGGAAGCTTCCGACAAGGCTAAAACGGAATTCCTCTTCAACATGTCGCATGATATCCGCACCCCGATGAACGCCATTTTGGGCTACACGGATATCGCCATGAACCATATCGGAGAGACGGAGCGCGTCCGGGACAGCCACGGAAAGATTAAGACTTCCGGCGGCCATCTTCTGAAGCTGATCAATGACATTCTGGAGATGAGCCGGATTGAAGCCGGCAAGCTGGAAATCGTCAAAGCCCCCCTGAACATTCTGGAGGCAGCCGACGGTGTGGCCAACATGAGCCAGGCGCTGGCCGACAAGAATGACATCAGCTTCCAAAAGATTGTCGGCAATCTGGAGAATCCCTATATTTATGCGGATGAGCTGCATACCAATCAGATTCTCATCAACATTATTTCCAATGCCATTAAATTTACCAATCCCGGTGGAACAATTGTATTTAAGATTGAACAGCTCGGCCCCGCGGCAGAGGGGATTGCCCGGTACCGTTTTACCATAAGCGATAACGGCATCGGCATGTCCGACGAGTTCCAGAAGCACATGTTTGAAAGCTTCTCGCGAGAGCAGACTTCAACAGTTTCCAAACTGGAAGGAACCGGCCTCGGCCTGGCCATCGTCAAGAAGATTGTCGACAAAATCGGCGGAACGATTACCGTGCGCAGCAAGCTCGGCGAGGGCTCCGTTTTCGTGGTTGAAATTCCTTTTGAAGTGCTGGACGACGAAGCCGTCATGGCCTTTACGGCCTCGCAGGGCGCCAAGACGAGCATTGCCGAACTGGCTTCCTTTGACGGGATGA
>JAZUEY010000017.1:0-2084 GCA_045640405.1 Candidatus Limivicinus sp. | reverse complement strand
GTCACTGAAAGAAACATTGAAAAATCTGAATGAACCCAGATATAAGGACTCCGATCTTTACGTACCCGGCAACTTCAACCCGGGGCTCTTCGAACTGAACAAGGAAAAGCTGAAGAAGCTGTGTCCCCAGCTGTTCGGCTTTGGCGCCAATCTCCGGCTTCTGGCCGGTTCCTATGCAGACAGATGGGACGGCATACGATCCATTCTGTCAGACGGAAATATGAACCCCGCCATAGTGGTATCTGTGCGCCCGCTTCTGGTGGCACACTACGTCAATCTGTTTGATGCTGTCGTCCTGCAGCATTATCCCGAGGAGTTGGGAACGGTCAACGGCTGGAGAGCAGGAACCAAGCTGATTTCCACTCAGTTTTACGACGGGCCGAATTGGTGGAAAAAGGCCAACAAGGACATCGATATAGGGCCTTATGCGGGGACCCATTTCAAGGCGGTTTGCCCGGTAGTTGCCGACCTGTACACGGATGATCTGGAACGGTTGGAACGGAAGAAACTGGAAATTCCTAAGGAAATGTGGGAGAGAACGAAGACACTGGCGGAGCAGTATCTGAATAATCATCCCGGCATGGCAAGAAACGGCCTGGATGTGGGCTATAAGGATGCAATAGATATTTCGCAGACCGTATTTCCAAAATTTGAAATCTAAATATCAATCACGTTTATAATACTCAACCCCCGGGAACCGTTGCGGTCCCCGGGGGTTTCTCGTCTTTCTTTTGAAGGAATGGGATGATTCTATCCCTGCTCACTGACATAGATGGCGGCCCTGCCCTGAATGATGGCGGCAGCCTCTTCGGCGGTTCTCTGCCCGGCAAAAAACGGTCTTGCACCCTCTAAGATAATACTGATAATGGTGCTTTCATAGCAGCAGAGCTTTTCGGCTTCGCTGACCGCTTTCCGGATTTGCTGCGCCTGTCTTTCGGTCAGAGAATAGATGTCATTCATTTTATATCCGTCGAAATAGCTGGCAATTGCAATCGGAATTTTCTCGCCGTCTGCGTCAAGAATGTATTGCCAGTTTTCATCGGTTTCGTATTCCACTGTGGTGGCCTCTGCAGTTTTGTTTTCAAAGGCCCTCGTGTTTGTAGGGATAAAAGAAGCGCCGTTCTGATACTGCTCGGATAAGAAGGTCCGGATAAATTCCCAAGCGGATGCTTTGTCCCCGCAGGAAGACGACATGGAAATTGCACTGTTCAGATAGATTTTGTGTCCGATGCCGCTGTATGTAGGGTAGCCCACAAAAGTTGCCTCTCCGCCAAAGACCTTGTCATAATCTACCGGCATATAGGACAGCGATGAGATCAATGAAACAGAAAGCATCTGCGTTCCCTGCGCAAGCATGGTCATTGCATCACCGGACATGTCGACAGAGCCGGGAGCCGGAAGGCTGTTGGAAAATTTCAGAAGGTCGATAAACTCCTCGGAATCAAAGCGGCAGGTGCCGTTTTTCCAGTCGATGAATCTGTCCATTTCAAAGTCGGAACAAATTTCAATCATGGATTCTTTGTCAGCTTCATAGGAAGCAAAGCCTCGGCAGCCTTCCGGCATGGAGGCGAGGCATTGGTAATACTCATCATAGCTGAGCCCCGCCTCTGTTCCCACAACGGCGGCAGACCCTACAACAGTCTCAAGCATAAAGTCGGGAACTGCCAGATACAGATGCCCGTCAAGCTCCAAAGCGGTCATGATATTGGGGAAAAAGTCCCGCCTGGAAAGCTCAGGATCCGCATCTATATACGGATACAGGTCCTCCAGGATACCGGCGGATGCGATTTTTTTATACGGAAGCTCTGAGGACATCACCAGAATATCCGGAACTGAGCCGGTAATGACGTCGATGAGGAACCTGTCGTAGCCCGCTCTGAAATCTGTGGCGGTATTATATTCAGAGTAGTCTTTGGTATCAATGCGGACGCTGTCGTGAGTGCTGTTGAAGGCATCGATTGCCTGACGCAGCTGCGGACTCAAACCGATGGCGGCCAAAACAAGCGTGGTCGCTTCCTTTGACGGGTCGTTGTGCGTGTCGAGGGGAAAACTGTCGGAATCCTCCTGCAGAACCGCAGATTCCG